>DEPS01000171.1:11027-14007 GCA_002358875.1 Lachnospiraceae bacterium UBA3386
GCCTCGGGATGCCTTCGCGCCTGCGCGCTGCGGCATGGGGTATAAAGTTACATTTTCAGGAGGAATTCGCTATGATCAACAGGAAATACCTTGACATGCTTGGAAACAAATCCGTGATCCGTGATCTGTCGGAATATGCGACGGCCCGTGGAAAAGAGATCGGATATGATAATGTTTTTGACTTCAGCCTGGGGAATCCCTCTGTACCGGCACCGGACTGCTACAGAGATATTTCCGTCCGTCTTCTGCAGGAGATGGCGCCGCTGGAGCTTCACGGCTATAATCCGACCCAGGGCGATGAGCGCGTCAAGGAGAAGGTGGCAAAATCTCTGGAGAAGCGGTTCGGCCTGCCTTACACAGCATCCCTGATCTTCCCGACTTCCGGCGCGGCGGGCGCTATTGCGCATGCTCTGCGGTGCGTCGCGGAACCGGGAGAGGAAGTCATTGTTTTCGCGCCCTACTTTTCCGAGTACGATCAGTATGTCGGCGGCGCAGGGGCAAAGATCCGCGTCGTGCCCATGAAGGAAGACGATTTCCAGATCAATTTTGAGGCTGCAGAGGGATTTTTCAACGAAAAAACGGCGGCTGTCCTGATCAACACGCCCAACAACCCCTCCGGAGCGGTCTATACCGAGAAGACGCTGACCCGCCTTGCACAGGTGCTGGAGCAGAAGTCGGCAGAATACGGCCATACCATTTTCCTTATTTCGGATGAGCCTTACCGGGAGATCGTTTTTGACGGTAAAAAGCAGGCCTATCCCGCAAAGTTCTATCCCCACACGCTGACCTGCTATTCCTTCTCCAAGTCGCTTTCCGTTCCCGGGGAGCGCGTCGGTTACGTGGCGGTATCTCCCGACTGCGAACAGGCTCAGAAGATGGTCCCGATGATGGGCCAGATCTCCCGCGGCCTCGGACACAACTGCCCTTCGTCCCTGCCCATGCTGGCGGCGGCATACTGCCTCGAGGATACCTCGGATCTGTCCGTCTATGAGACGAATATGAACCTTCTCTACGATACCTTCAGGGAGCTGGGCTTCACGGTCCCCCGCCCGGGCGGAACCTTTTATATCATGCCCAAAGCCCTGGAGGAGGACGCGGTCGCTTTCTGTAAGAAGGCACTCAAATACGACCTGGTATTCGTTCCCGGCAACGGCTTCAACGCTCCCGGATTTTTCCGCGTCGCTTACTGCGTGGAAACAGAGAAGGTCAGGCGCTCACTCCCGGCAATCCGCAGGTTTGTGGAAGAGGAGTACAGACACAAAAGCTGAAAATTCTGTCAGAGAAGAAGCGCTGCCGCTCTTTTGAGCGGCATAGGAGGTAAAAATGAGTGAATTGTTGAAGGCGGTGCTGTTCGGCATCGTGGAAGGAGTCACGGAATGGCTTCCTGTCAGCAGCACCGGCCATATGATCCTTCTGGATGAACTGGTGACGATGCGTGTTTCGGATCTGTTCATGCAGATGTTCATGGTCGTGATCCAGCTGGGAGCGATTCTGGCGGTCGTGATCATGTACTGGAAAACGATCTGGCCGGTCAGGCGGAACCGGAAAACGGGAGCGCTGACTCTGGATAACGATACGATGATGCTGTGGGCCAAGGTGATCGCGGCATGCCTCCCGGCGGCAGTGGTGGGAGTCCTGGCGGATGAATGGCTGGATGCCCATTTCCGGAACTGGCCGGTCGTTTCAGCCATGCTCATCATTGTGGGTATCGCATTTATCGTGATCGAAAACAGAAACAAGGGGAAACAGCCTGTCACGAAAAGACTGAAGGATCTTTCCTTTAAAGACGCCATGATCATCGGGCTGTTCCAGCTGATCGCAGCGATCTTTCCGGGCACGTCCAGATCGGGCGCGACCATTCTGGGAGGAATCATGATCGGTGTCTCCCGTCCCGTCGCGGCAAAGTTTACCTTTATCATGGCAATCCCGGTCATGCTGGGCGCCAGCCTTCTGAAGATCCTGAAATACGGACTGTTTTTCTCCGCCATGGAGCTGGGGATCCTGTTTGTAGGCATGCTGGTCGCCTTTCTGGTATCCATGCTGGTCATCCGCTTTATCATGGAGTATATCCGTACCCATGATTTCAAGGTGTTCGGGTGGTACAGGATCATTCTGGGCGCGGCCGTGATCCTTTTCTTCACCGTCGTGCGGAGGTGAAAAAGGAAGTGCCGCGGTCCGGTTCGGGATGAGCAGGGCTGCTGCCTGCGGGGCACCCGTTCTGAGGTGTTTTATTACATTCAGACCATTGCGAAACCCCAGGTGCGGTGTTTGGCATATATTTTATAAATAACCTTAGCCAGGCAGAAAAAAAATTATAAGATAAATACAAAACATACAGCGCAGACGCAGGATTTTTGTGATACAATGTTATACGGTGTTGAAAAAGGATTCGGGCCTGCTCTTTTTCATAAATTTTGATCCTGAGGCTGAACGGCGATGGCAGAACCGGCATGCAGAAACAGTCTTGCCGGATATGGATCAAAATCCCGAGTGGAGAGGAGTCGGGGACGGAGAATGGACAGGAGGTTTATATGGCAAGTAACAGAAAAAGGAGAAACACAAACAGGGGGTCCGCTGGGGCAAAGAAGCAGCAGGTCATCCCGGAAGTCGAAACTCTTGACGAGCCTTTCGAAGAACCCGTCGAAGAGCCTGTCGACGAAGTTGTCGATGAGCCTGTAGATGAGCCTTTTGACGAAGATGTTGAGACCGAAAGCCGCGATGAGATGGTGAAGCAGAAAAAGGAGGACAAGCAGAACCTCCTGCTCCTTCTGGGTGTCATTGCAGTTCTCGCGGTCGTCGGTGCCGTGATCTGGGTCACTTCCGGGTCTTCTGTCGATAAGGAGACAACAGCCGGAGCAGGCCAGGCGGCAACAGCTCAGGTGGCGCAGGCAGGCGAAGCAGGGACGATGGTCGAGGAAGCTCAGGCAGAGGAAGCCCAGACTGAAGAGGCTCAGGTCGAGGAAGCTCAGACTGAAGAGGC
>DEPS01000132.1:0-300 GCA_002358875.1 Lachnospiraceae bacterium UBA3386
GTGTCCTGCCACAGGACATCCTTGTTTTCAATCAGAAGAATCACAGCCGCAAGCAGGCCGATCGCAGAATAATACATACCCGTCTGTTTCCTTCCTCCAGGCGCCTGCAGCAGCGTCCGGGCCGACACACTGTCAGACCAAAAAAGTCTGACATATACTTTCGTGCCTTCTCGTCTGTGCCGGAAGACTTTTATGTCAAATTAAATCATATCGCAAACAAACTAAATTAGCAACATTTTGACCCTGCGTGCAGGCGCGGTTTTCCATTCTTGACATTACATTCCTTAAACACTACTATCT
>DEPS01000132.1:461-3256 GCA_002358875.1 Lachnospiraceae bacterium UBA3386
AGGCTCTGGCCGGGGCCGGATTTACAGAGCTGCGCGAAGGGGAGGAGTGGGCCCTGAAGCCCGGAGGTTCCTACTTTGTGACCCGCAATCAATCCTCTCTCATCGCTTTTAAAATCCCCCGGGACGATTACGTCGGCTTCCAGATCATTGCGAGCCACTGCGATTCGCCGGTCTTTAAGGTAAAGCCCAACGCCGAGATCTTTGTCGATCAGAAATATATACGCCTGAATGTTGAAAAGTACGGTGGGATGCTGTGCGCCCCCTGGCTGGACCGGCCCCTGTCAGTGGCGGGCCGTGTGGTCGTGGAGACGGAAGATGAAGAGAAGGGAGGCTGCACGCGCATTGAGACCAGGCTTGTCAATGTCGACCGGGACCTTCTCATCATCCCCAACGTCGCGATCCACATGAACCGGGAGGCGAATGACGGCTTTAAATACAATGCCCAGGTGGATCTGCTGCCTCTTTTCTCCGAGGTATCTGAATCTTCCCTGACATCGGAAGATTCTAAAGCACCTGAAAACAAGAGCTTCTCTGACCTGATCGCAAAGGAGGCGGGCGTCCGGCCGGACCGGATACTGGATGCGGACCTCTACCTTTATAACCGGGAGAAGGCGTCTTATGTGGGACTGAACCGGGAGTTTATCGCAAGCCCCCGACTCGATGATCTGCAGTGCGCCTTCGCGTCCCTGTACGGTTTTCTTGCCGCAAAGCCTTCCCGCAGCGTTGCTGTGCACTGCGTATTTGACAATGAAGAGGTCGGAAGCGGCACCAGGCAGGGTGCGGGAAGTACATTCCTGAAGGATGTTCTTCTCAGGATCCATGCAGACGTCGGGCGCGGTCAGGAGGATTACCTGCGCGCGCTTGCTTCCAGCTTCATGGTGTCCCTCGACAATGCCCACGGCGTCCATCCCAACCACCCGGAAAAGGCCGATCCCACCAACCGGCCCTGCATGAACCGCGGCATCGTGATCAAGTACAGCGCCAACCAGAAATACACGACTGATGCTGTATCCGGCGCCGTCTTCCGCCATGTCTGCAAAAAAGCGGGCCTTCCCTTCCAGACCTTTGCCAATCGCTCCGACATGATCGGCGGCTCCACTCTTGGAAACATCTCCCAGGCCCAGGTCGCGGTTCTTACTGTCGACGCGGGGCTTGCCCAGCTTGCCATGCACTCTCCCCTCGAGACCGCCGGCGCAAGGGACACCGCATACCTTGCCGAGGCGGCGCGCATCATCTTTTCAGGCTCTCTGGAAAGCAGCGGTGACGGAACATACCGGCTTGATTTTCAGACAGATACATGCAAGCAGAAATAGTAATCATAGCCACAAAGCAGCAAAATCTATAATTATAATTAATTAAAAAAAGGAGCCTGCCATGTATGACTGCCC
Source organism: Lachnospiraceae bacterium UBA3386 (assembly GCA_002358875.1). Lineage (GTDB taxonomy): Bacteria > Bacillota > Clostridia > Lachnospirales > Lachnospiraceae > CAG-791. Next base: position 1,850 of record DEPS01000132.1, read on the forward strand.
CAACTGCGGGGGAAACCTGCGATTCGATATTCCCCTCCAGCAGCTGCACTGTGACTTCTGCGGCACCAGTATGGACCCCTATTCCTATGAAAAAGAGAGGGATGCCGTCGAAAATGAAGTATTTGAAACGACGGTCTACACCTGCCCCCAGTGCGGCGGTGAGATCATGACCACCAACGTGTCAGCAACAGGCTTCTGCATGTACTGCGGCGCCTCAACGATCCTGGACAGCCGGATCCGCAGGGAAAAGAGGCCTGCCCGGATCATACCCTTCCAAAAAACCAAGGAGGACTGCAAAAAGGCCTTTACCGGCATGATGCGCCGCTCCCTTTACGCTCCGAAGGCACTCAAGAGCCCCGAATACCTGGAAAAATTCCGGGGGATCTATATTCCCTACTGGATGTATGATTTCAACTTCAAAGAGATCCATGGCCTGCACGGCTCGACGTCCTCCAGAAAAGGAGACTATATCATTACAAAGCACTTCGACTTGAACTGTGATATGGACACGGTTTACAGCGGAGTTTCCTACGACGCATCGTCCTCTCTCGACGACAGCCTGAGCAGGTGCATTGCCCCCTTCGATCCGGACGGTGCAAAAGACTTTACCCCCTCTTTTCTGTGCGGGTTTTACGCCGATGCTGCGGATGTCCCTGCAGGCACCTATTCCGAAGATGCCCTGTCCCTGGTCGCAGACGATATCATCGACCGGGCAAAAAAAGAAATTTTTCCCGGCCAGGGCGCTGAGAAGCCTGATTCCCCAGAAAAAGTCCTTTCCTACAGCAGTCCGAAACCTGTCTGCGCCATGTTTCCTGTCTGGTTTCTGACCTACCGCCACGGGGACCGTGTCGCCTACTCGGTCATGAACGGACAGACGGGAAAAATCTCCTCTGATCTGCCCATCGTTGAGTGGAAATATCTCGCGGGCTCCATTCTTTTTGCCTTCCCGCTCTTTATTCTGTTCAACACTGTCCTGACCGTCACCGCCCCGACCGCCCTTTTTCTCACCATGATCCCTGCAGCTGCTTCCGGCTATGCTTTTCTGGCTGAGATCCGCACGCAGCGGTCCATGGAATCACATGAAGGGGACAAGGGATATCAGGCAGTCAACCGGCAGGCTGTAAAACAGCAGGCTGTTTTACAGCCTGAAGAAAGCGGCCCGGAAAGCGGCTCCCCAGTCAGTGCTGACCACAGCGCTCCTGCCCAAGGGCAGGCCAGCCGGAAAAAAAGCGGGCAGAAAAAAGAACCGAAAAAGAAAGGCCAAAGCACTGTCTCTTTAACCATATGGATCATTGCCTTTGCCATATTTATAATATCTTATTCCGCGGGTTCATCTTCCGGTATTCTGGAAAAAGTCGTGAAGCTTGCCCCTGTGCTGGCAGCCACCTGGCTTTTCTTCTCTGCCAT
>DEPS01000132.1:3377-7711 GCA_002358875.1 Lachnospiraceae bacterium UBA3386
TCGGATCTGTATTATTACGGGGCCGGGATCATTTCGATACTCTGCACCTGCTTAACGCTTTTTGCAGTCGTCCGCCGTTACAACCTCATGGCGACGAGGCCTCTGCCGTCCTTCTTTGACAGGAAAGGAGGTGATGATCGTGGATAAGATGATCAAAGATAAATGGATCAGCAATATGAAGAAATTCCTTTTATTATTACTTCTTCTCTTATTGACAGCGCCCGTCCTTCAGGCAAGGGCCAAGTCTCTTGCAGACAGCAGCCCTTCAACCTCCTGGAAGGTCGTCGTGGATGACAGTGCCGATCTGCTGACGGAGGAAGAGGAAGCCTTAATCGCAAAAGAAATGAAACCGATTACAGCCTACGGGAACGCCGCCTTCATCAGCTGCCGCGCTCCCTCCGGCACCGGCACCTCCGCCTATGCTAAAGAGGTCTACAGCCGCCTGTTCGGCAGGGACAGCGGAACCCTTTTTATGATCGATATGGCAAACCGCAAAATATGGATCCACAGCAACGGCGCCATTTACCGCACGATCACAAAATCCCGCGCAAATACCATCACTGACAATGTTTACCGCCTGGCCTCCCGCGGCGATTATTACGGCTGTGCCTCCTCCGCCTTCTCCCAGATCTATACCCTGCTGGAAGGCGGGCGCATCGCCCAGCCCATGAAATATGCCAGCAACGCGCTTCTGGCGCTGGCAGTCTCCCTGCTGATCAATTTCTATTACGTGTTCCTCCTCTCAAAAAGGCACGCGCCCTCCCGCAGAAGCCTGACCAGGGTCTTTTTAAAAAAGTTCGAATTCAGCAATTCCCGCTCTGTTTACACATACACCACAAGGGTGTACGACCCTCCATCCAAATCCGGCGGCGGTGGAGGAGGCGGCGGCGGTGGCGGCGGAGGCTCCATTACACCACCACCAATACCTTTAACGGCTACAGTAACACTTAATGCNNGCGGCGGTGGAGGAGGCGGCGGCCACTCTTTTTAAACAGATTACTTTAAGGCCCACACACTGCAGCCAGATGCCTGTACATTAAATTTACGGCCATATAATAAAGGCACCAAAAAAGAGGGTTTTTCAACCCTCTTTTTTTACCTGAATGAGATAATTCAGCTTCGTGGAGAGATGCTCTCCCAGAAGATGGGATCCGATCGTCACCAGCTTCATCTTTTTTCCGGGGATGACGAGCATCTTTCCCTTAAGCGCCCCGTCAACTCCCTCCACGGCGGCCTGTCTTGCCGAAATCTGCTTTCCGGAAACCTTTACCCCTGCGTTGTCATTAAAAGCTGTGTCGACAGGCCCCGGGCACAGGCAGCAGACCCTGACCGGGCTTTTCGCCCGCCGCAGCTCTTCATGGATGGCCTCCGTCAGGCGAACGACATAATTTTTTGAGGCATAATAACTGGAGAAAGTAGGGCCGGAGGTAAATCCCGCACACGAGCCGACGTTGAGCAGCACGCCGTCCCCCTTTTTCACCAGATCCCTCAAAAACAGCTTGCTCAGGATATGAACAGACCTTACATTCAGGTCGATCAGATCAAGCTCACGGTTCAGATCCGTTTCAAGAAAGCGGCCGTATACCCCCATCCCGGCGTTGTTCACGACGAAATCTATATTCTCCCGCCCCGCTTTTTCGCAGGCCTCTCTGTGAAGGCGGAAGCATTCCTCTTTGGATGTCAGATCCGCCGGGATCACCAGGATCTCCCTTTCAGGAAACATTTTGATGATTTTCCTTTTTACCTTCTGCAGGCGGTCCCGGCTCCGGGCAGTCAGGATCAGGTCATAACCCTTTGACGCCAGGTATCCCGCGATCTCCGCCCCTATTCCGGCGCTGGCGCCGGTTACCAGGGCATATTTTTTCCCGTTCATATTACTATCTCTTTCTCCCCTTCTCTTTTCTCTTCCAGTCTCCGTCTGTGCGGCCGCTCCAGCTGCTACTCCTGCCCGGCAGTTTCTTCTGTTTCTGCATCCTCCGTAACAGGCTGCCAGAACACGATGTCCAGCATCTCACGATTATCAGCAAGGCCGGCGCCGGAATAGGCACAGATGCCTCCCTCATTCTGCTGCCAGACGGAAAAGCCCTCGCTGTCAACCACGTCGTCGCCCACGTTCACGCCGTTTGTCTTCCTCACGCACATGTATTCCTGCAGGGTCCCGTCCGCAGAGATGAGGACAGCTGAGCTCCCTTCCTCGATATCGGAAAGAATAAAGCCCTGGCTCCTGCGGTCGGCGATCACCGGTTCTACATCCCGGCGCTCCTTTACGACAATAGCACTGTTTTCGGCATCTACGACAGACTGATAATCGTCCCTGGAGACACCCCCGTAAAGGCAGACGTCAATACCCGCGCTGCGGACCACCAGGCGCCCGTAGCTTCCCGTCTTATCCTCCGGATTTAAAATATATCCGTCGCCGCAGACATAGAAACGTCCGGCTTCCAGGATTTTCCCGAGCTGATCGTCCTCCTGCTGCGGGATCTCTTTTGTGTCGTGCCATCCGGGGTCAACGGTTCCTTTTTCGGAAAAATAGTACCAGTCCCCATCGATCTTCGAAAGTCCGGTCTGCAGCACGCCATCCTTATCGTAAAAATACCGGTCTCCATCCCGCTGTACCCAGCCGGTCTGAAGTACGCCCTCCGCGGTAAAATAATATTCTTTTCCGTCAATCGTACATCTTCCGGTCCTTCTGTTTCCGTTCTCGTCCAGAAGGAAACGCTCGCCGCCCGCCTCGATCCAGCCGGTCTGCAGCACACCGTCTTCGTCCAGGTAGTATGCCCTGCCGTCGATCCGCTTCCAGCCGGTGCATTTGCGGCCCTCGCTGTCCAGATAGTATTTATTTCCATCAACCTCCAGCCAGCCGGTCTGCATCTCTCCCTTTTCATTGAACCAGTATTCCGCATCCCCGACTATCTCCATCCAGCCGGTCACAGCCTTGCCCGAGGCGTCAAAGAAATACTTTCCTGTGCCTGATGCTCCATTCCCGATCTTCTTCCAGCCGGTCTGCATGGCGCCGGTTTCCCTGGAAAAGAAGTAATAGGAACCGTCTATTTCCTGAAGGCCGGTAACGAGTTTTCCTTCCCTGTCCAGATAAAAGAAATCCTTACCTTCCTGTATCCAGGACTCTTTTACAATATGTCCGTGTTCCAGAAGACGCTTTTCCTCCATCCAGGGAAGCTTCACCCATCCGGAAAAGGAAAAGAAACCGGCGGCGCAGGCGGCCGCCAGAAGAAGCGCCGCGATCAGCAGCTTTTTCCCCTTTCCGGAGGTTTTTTCCGCTTTTTTTCCGGCAGGGACCTCCGACGTGGGATTTTCGCCTGTATCAGTACGTTCTATTATTTCACTCATCGCATACCTTCTATAAAAATCATTTATCTATGAATTCCGTTCTTCAGTCTGTCTCGACCGTCTTAGCCGCATTGCTCCTGGGAATGCAGTCAAAATGAACGATCTGCCGCACATGCCCGGGCGCTTTTCCCGTGACTACTCCGCCTTTCCCGGATGCGCATTCCACTACCCTGTTGTCCCCCAGATAGATCAGTACATGGCTGTTCTGTGGTTTTGTGCCCGTTCCGGTACACAGTACATCCCCAGCAACGGCTTTACTCATATCTGTCCCGATATTACGCCCGCCGGGATAGCAGTCAGGACTGTTCCCCCACTCATAGGAATGGACAAAGTGCTTGAGAAGCCCGTAGCGGAACAGCACATGAAACACAAACCAGCTGCAGTCTGTCGCACCGCCGTCATAGAGCTCCCTGGAGCGGCGGTTGTCGGGATCCGTCCCGTTCTGGCTGGACGCGTAGGAGATCTTTCCGACCCAGAAGGTGGCATAATCCAGCATCTCCTGTACATCATCCGGTGTCCAGGGCGTTGAAATATCATATTCAAATTCCCTGTGGGTGTCTGCAAATACCTCCTGCGGACTGTAAACAGTAATTCCTGTAAAAAAGACTACCGCCAGAAACACTGCCAGGATCTTCTTTACCGATCCCGGAAAGGCCGCTCCTTTCTGAAATATCTTCATTAAATCACTCCTTTCTCTTCTTTTTCCTGCCAGGAAAACTATGATAAATACCATTCCGGGGACCGGAACGTCCTGCTTTAATAATCGTGTAAAAATTAATGTATCACAAAACAGTCTGACAATCTACCTGAAAAGAGCTTTTCTGCACAACGATCTATGTTATTATTACAGGACGCGGCGCATCAGCGCGATTTTTTAAACTTACCCCATGCCGCACGCCAGTGCGGCATCCCGAGGAGAAAGCCGCGAAGGCGGTTTCTCCGATGGGATCAACGAATCGGGGACGCAAGCGGCACCGATTCGAGTT
>DEPS01000132.1:7846-13624 GCA_002358875.1 Lachnospiraceae bacterium UBA3386
TCAGCGCGATTTTTTAAACTTGAAGCCTTCCTGTAAAAATGGTAAGGTAGATATATTGAAAAATCACCCCGAATCAACACGTCACAAAAATTGGAGGAGGACAATGAATTCTCTCAGTTATTCCCGTAAACCTGCTGCCATATTCAAATCGCTGGTAAATGTTTTTCTGATCTTTATTCTCCTGACTGCCTCTGTGCAGTTCACATCGATCCCGGTGCAGGCCTCGCCCCACAGCACTTTGAAAATCACCGGAGTGCCGCATCCCAGCACGCTCACCGCCGGCTCCACGTTTAATGTCAGGGGAACCGTCACCTCCAATTACAGGATTAATAAGGTGACCGTCTCAATCCTCAATTCCCAAAAAAAGGTCGTCTCCAGCCACACAGTGCGTCCTTACACATACTATTACAACCTTGCCTCCCTGGACAACTATATACTGTTCAACCTGGCCAGGACCGGGAAAAACTATTATAAAATTTACGTAAGGGATTCAAAAAAATCAGTCACCAAAAAATGGTCCTTTACTGTAAAATCCGGATCGAGCTACAATGATGACGACGACGATAACGGCAGCAGTAAAGACAACTTTCTGGGGTATGCCGGATACAACGGAGTCAATTACCAGCACCAGACAGGGGACAGCAGACGGATCTCAGCTCTGAATAAGGCAAAGAAAATGTCCACGATCAAGTGGAGATGCGCCCTGACCTTCCCCGCATGGTACAATAGCGAGGGCTATTACAGCACCGTGACCGCAACGGACGGAACGGTCTCCACCAAGTTCCTCAAGGGCAAGACCTACATCGGAATACCTTTCTCCATGGTCAATCATTCCTATGACAATCATGACTGGGAAAGATTCGTAAAGAACGGATACTCCTACAGCCAGATCGCCGCCCCCTATTATTCCTACTCCAACCTGACTACCTCAAAGGGGTCTGACTGCTCCTACTTCGTCTATCAGTGCATGCGTGCGGCAGGAGCCAACGTATCCTACCAGACCACATACATGATGTACAATCAGAAGTATTACAGGAAGATCAGCAAATCCTCTCTCAAGCCCGGGGATATTCTCCTGACATACGACCATGTCAGGCTCTATGCCGGAAGAGTAGGAAGCCAGTATGCTGTGTTTGAAGCCTCCGGTGACGGATCCAAGACCCGCTACAAGCTCTTTTCAAAAAACCAGCTCAACGCATATTCCGCCTACAGATACAAGAAATGGTGAGAAACGGATATTCACGTACGGTCTTGATTTAAGTTAAAAAAAGGGAATGAATCAGAGATACATTTACTGATTCATTCCCTTTTTTAATTTCACGATATCCGCCAAAATGGCGTCTGCCAAAACAGTATTCGTCAAAAAATATTCAAAAAACAAAGCCGGGCCTGTCAAGCGGATCTTGAAAGCAGGCATACCGTCTCCACCGAGCCTGTCCAGGGGAACTGGTCAACGCAGACACCCCTCACCGGCCGGTAGCCGGCAGCGATAAAAGCAGGCAGGTCCCTGGCAAGGCTCGAAGGCTTACATGAGATATAGAGAATGTTCTCAACTCCGTATGCCAGGATCTTTGGCAGGGCTTTTGGGTGGATGCCGTCCCGCGGCGGGTCCAGGATGATGGTATCAGGCTTCTCTCCGATCGTGTCGAGAACCTTAAGCACGTCTCCCGCAATAAATGTACAGTTGGTCAGTCCGTTCCAGGCGGCGTTCTCCCTGGCGGCCTCCACAGCCTCCTCGACGATCTCGACTCCTATGACCCTGTCCGCGGAGGGCGCCATGAGCTGGGCAATCGTTCCGGTGCCGCAGTAGAGGTCATAGACAGTTCCGCCGCGCATGCCGATATCATGAAGGTACCTGCGGGCGGTATCATAGAGCACTTCCGCTCCATGGCTGTTTGTCTGGAAAAATGAAAAGGGTGTCACCTTGAAGCTCAGGCCCAGCAGCTTCTCGGTAAAATAATCCTTTCCGTACAAAATCTCCGTTCCCTGGTCCGCCACAATATCGGCCAGGGAGTCGTTTCGGGTGTGCAGGATCCCGGCGAACCGTCCCTTGAGGCGTCCGTCCTTTTCCAGGCTAAGGAGCTGCCGCGTAAAACCCGTCAGATCCGGCTGCATCTGCGTCGTGGTCACCAGATCCACCAGGATCTCCCCCGTGAAGGAGGCCTTGCGAACCAGCAGGTGGCGCAGGTATCCTGTGTGACGCAGACGGTGATAATAGGTGGGCCGGGCAGGCCCTTCCGGGACATTCCTGAAATAATCGAGTGCTGTACGCAGGATCAGAGAGAAATCCTGATCCACGATGCGGCAGCCGTCAACGGTCACGATATCGTAAAAACCGCCCCGTTTATGCATGCCCAGAGCCAGGGGCCCGTCCTTGTACTCGTCTCCAAAGGTAAATTCCATCTTGTTGCGGTAGGCATATTCCTGCGGACTCGGGAGGATCCCCTCAAACCAGCCTGACAGATCCAGGGCTTTTTCCGGCACGCCGGAAAGCTGCGCCGCCTGTTCCATAGCGCCCTCGAGCAGGCGCCTCACCTGACCGCATTTGAGGGACAGCTCCTCCTCAAAGGGGAGATGAAGGTACATGCATCCGCCGCAGGCGCCAAAATGCGGACATGGCGCCTGCCGCTGCGCGGGCGCTTTTTCAAGCACCTCCTGCAGGGAGCCCTCCGCCTTCCCCCGGCGCTTTTTTGTCACACGCAGGCGGACCCGCTGTCCGGGCAGGACATTTTTTACGATGCAGATCCCTTCCGCTGTCTCCACGATTCCTTTTCCGGGATAATCGACCCGGACCACGATGCCTTCTTGCATTTCCCCTTTTTTCATGACCTGTTCCCTGGCGGTTTTCTCCCGCCTTTCTTTTTATTTTGTTTCTCGGATCGTACCGCCGCGGTATGCTTCCAGCAGGGCGGTCAGATCCTTTATCTTTTCACGGATGAGCTTCCCGTCGTCAGTATCGGCTACCATAACGCGGGAATCTTCAACCTCGACGACTTCGCTGTCAGAATGAATATCTATGTTTTCCTCTACCGCTTTCTTAAAGCTCTCAAACGGCTGATGCGTCTGGAGCCTCAAGCCGTGCGAGTTGAATATCAGGGTATAGCCGGCAATGCCTGTGGTCTTCTGATAGGCCCGGCAGAAGCCTCCGTCGATAACATAAAGGAAGCCCTCAGCGCGGACAGGAGACTCACCCTTTCTCACATTGACGGGGGTATGACCGTTGATGATGTGGCTGCGGTCTGAGTAGAGACCGAATTCGTGCAGGATCATCTTTGCAGTGCGCTTCTCCCGATTAAATGTATAGTATGGGCTGCGGGGCTCTTTCCAGGTCGAGGTGTCGGTGATGTAAGTGCGCTCAAAGGTCTTGATGACCTTCCCGAACAGAGGCGAATAATAGCCGCCCCAGAGGTACCACATGAAGTCGACGCTGTCCGGATCCTTTTCGATCCAGGCACGGCGGGCAACGACATCAACCTTGTCCAGCAGGGCTCGCCCGTGCAGAGGCTCGCCCCAGAAGCTGACACGCTCAAATGTGCCGTCTTCATCGAGCGGGATGCATCCGTGGAAAAGGAGGTTCTCGTTGACGCACAGATACATGGAGCCGCGGGAATAAAGGAAATCGACATGATGGCGAAGGCGCACGGAATTCATGAATGCGTGCTGCAGCTCCTGCATGACTTCCTCCTCCTCCGCGGACAGGCGCAGGGGATCAGCGGGGTCGACAGTCGGGAAATCATGGGTCTTCAGGGGATAGGTTTTCCCCTCTATCTCTACTGTATAGTTTTCCCAGTTGATTTTTTCAAACAGGCAGCGCTCATCCATCATATATTCCGGATGACGGTGCACCATCTGACCTTCCAGCTTGAACATCAGGACGGAGATCGCTTTTTTGAGCGGATCCATTTTATCTTTTTCCAGATACGTTTTTTCCGCAAAAAGAACCAGGCTGCGCATACTTATGCCGTATCCGTTTTCGAGCACCTCGTAGTTACCGTATTTGACATTGTTGTTGATGCAGTTGAGTATGCTGCACAGATTGCCCGCCGCGGCACCCATCCAGAGCACGTCGTGATTGCCCCACTGGATATCCAGTTCATTTTTGTAGGAAAGCAAAAGATCCATGATCCTGTCGGCATGCTCTCCGCGGTCAAAAATATCTCCCAGTATATGCAGACGGTCAACTGTCAGGCGCTTTGCCAGCTCGCACAGGGCGATGATGAAATCGTCCGCGCTCTGCGTATCCAGAATAGACGCATAAATCTTTTCATGATAGCGGGTGCGGTTGTCATCCTCGTCCTTCTGCGCGTGCAGGAGCTCATCGATGATAAAGGCAAATTCCTCCGGCATCGCCTTGCGCACTTTGCTGCGCGTATATTTGGACGAAAGATATTTTGTCAGTTCAATCAGGCGCTCCAGAAGCTGGGTGTACTGACCGCGGCTGATCCCGCCGTGCTCTTTCATTCGTCCAAGCTCCATTTTGGGATAATAGATCAGGGTGCAGAGCTCTGCCTGTTCCTGTTCGTTCATAGAGTTTCCCAGAACAAGCTCCACCTTCTCGCGGATCACGCCCGAACAATTATTGATGATGTGAGCAAATGCCTCGTATTCTCCGTGAAGATCGCTCAGAAAATGCTCTGTTCCCTTGGGGAGGTTCATAATTGCCTGCAGGTTGATAATTTCAGCAAACGCTGCCCGACGGTTTGGGTATTCTCTTGCTAAAAGCGCAAGAACCTTACGGTATTCCGGTGACATGTCAAAATTCATAATATGCACCTTTCCTTTTTAAAATACGACCTCAGCCTATGCCTATCGGCTTCAGCCTGTCCCTTATAATCTGCAGATCCGTCCTCTCCTCCAGTTCTTTTTTCACCTCCAGCGCCTCAGGTATTTCATCTGTGATGATACAGTCCACGTCGGAATCCAGGAAATGTTTCAGACCGTCCCTCGTATTTACTGTCCAGACAGCAGCTTTTTTCCCTTTCTCGTGGATCTGGTCGATCTTCAAAGCCGTGGCCATCTCCTCTTCCATGATGATCATGTCACAGTTCAGTTTTGCCATATCCCCGATTCCCGCAAAGATCAGTATCCCTGTCTCAAATTCCGGATAAGTGCGTTCCGCATAATTGATCACATTGTAGTTGAGAGAAATGAGGACCACATCCTTTGTCATATTTCTTTTCCGAATCGCCGACACCATATCGTCGACCATTTTCCTGTCCGCACTTACTCCCTTAAGCTCGAGAAACAGGGTTATCCTGCCTTTTCCTCTGTCAAGCAGCTCTTCCATCGTGGGTACTCTGAGCAGCTTTCCGCTCCCGCTTGTATCTTTGATCCGCAGTCGTCTGATCTGGGCAAGGGTCATTTCTCCGGGCTTCTTTCCGACCCCGGTAAGACGTTTAAAGGAATTGTCGTGATTGATGATGTAGGCGCCGTCCCTGGTTCGCTGGATATCCGTCTCCGATCCATACACCCCCAGCCTGACAGAGGCATCAATACCCTCGAGGGAATTTTCCGAGGCAAGGATCCCCCCCGTCCGGTGGGCCACAAGTTTGGGCGGGCCGCTTCCCTCCTGAAGGAAGATCTCGGAAAAAAAGACTCCTATGAGGACTGATACCCCGACGATCAGTACAGGGACACCTGCGAAAAAGGACGTCAGAAACATCCAGCGTCTTTTTGTTCTTTTCCTGTTCAGCTGAATCTCCCTCCCTGTATAAAGAAAGTAATTTTTTGTCAGCTGAACAACTATGTTACTGCTCACGAGCACCTGGACGACCGTGT
>DEPS01000091.1:0-2148 GCA_002358875.1 Lachnospiraceae bacterium UBA3386
CTCCCGCGTCTTTTCACTGACCCGCGGATCATTATTGATGGCACGGGAGACCGTACCGATTCCCACGCCGCAGATTCTTGCAATATCCTTGATAGTGATGTTGCTCTTCATACCCATAAACTCCGTATTCCCGTTTTCAGGTCCTCCTCTTTACAGGAGGACCTGCTCCTTTATCTGACGTAAAATCCGGCCAGCTGCAGGATCTGTAATTCATCTGTCGTAAGCTGCTATCTGCTGATGAATCTGTTATTTATCTGTCGTAAGCTTCGGTCAGCTGCAGGATCTGCCCTGCAAGCTCCTCTGAGGCAGCGTCCGCTCTCATCCTCCAGGTCCAGTTCCCGCCCGTCGTGGAGGGCTTATTGATCCTTGCTTCGTTGCCCAAAAGGAGCCAGTCCTGCATGGGGATCACGCACAGATCACCGACAGAAGCCACCGCGGCACGGACAAGAGCCCGGGCCAGGCGCTTTGTTTCCTGCCGCCTCTCCTCAGCCGTCATATCCGCGTCCGGTATCAGGCCGCCAGCACCAAAGCCGCCCGCGGACGCGTTATATGACCAGGGGCTTCCGTCAAGGCCGGTGTATGCCCGCACCGCTTCCCTTTCCTCCGGCAGGATATTCTCCAGCCAACCCACCAGGGTCTCATTGTCATGGGTTCCGGTGTAGACGACACAGTTTTTGTCGTAACGGAAGGGCAGATAGTTTTCCTTTCCGCTCGAATCACGGGAGTCAAAAGCGAATTCCAGCACCTTCATGTTAGGATATCCGGTATCATGCACCAGCTTCCGGACAGAATCCGTAATATAACCCAGATCCTCGGCGATGATCGCCTGGCCCGGAATCTCCTGATCGATCGCATGAAAGAGATCGATGCCGGGGCCGTCCTCCCAGTGGCCGATCCGCGCATCCGCGCTGTCTGCGGGGATGGAATAATACTGGTCAAAACCGCGGAAATGATCAATGCGGACGACGTCATACAGGGCGCTGCAGCGGCGCATGCGGCTGATCCACCAAGCATATCCGGTCTTTTTGTGGGCATCCCAGTCGTAGAGGGGATTGCCCCACAGCTGCCCCGTGGCGGAAAAGCCATCCGGCGGACAGCCCGCGACCGCCTTGCAGGATCCGTCCTTATTGAGCTGGAACAGCCCGGGGTTGGCCCACACATCGGCGCTGTCCGCAGGCACATAGATCGGAATGTCCCCTATGATGTCGATTCCTTTCCGGTTCGCGTAAGCTCTCAGCCTTGTCCACTGCAGTTCAAACTCATACTGCATGAACATATGGAATCCGATCTCATCCTCAAGCTCCCGCTCCGCCGCTTTCAGTGCTGCTTTATCCCTGAGCCGCAGGGACTCTGCCCACTCATGAAAGCCCGCGCCGCCGTTTGCCGATTTCAGCGCCATGAAAAGTGCGTAATCTGGCAGCCAGGACGAATTAGTCTTTAGAAAGGATCCATAGGAAAAGCTTCCGGCAGGGCTGCTTACGTCACCCTTTGTTTCTTTCCACCTGAGGTAAGCCTTTCGCAGCAAAAGGTAACGTGTATTGTAAAGCCAGCCGTAATCCACCTGCCACTGGTCCTCTTCCTGCCGGGGATCAGCCGCTCCTGCCGCTTCCTCCTTTGTCAGTAGGCCCTCCTGAACCAGTGTGTCAAGCGAAAGAAAATATGGATTCCCCGCGAAAGCGGAAAAAGACTGATAGGGGGAATCCCCATATCCTGTCGGACCAACGGGGAGGATCTGCCAGTACTTCTGCCCCGCTTCCTTCAGGAAATCAATAAACCGGTATGCCTCTTCGGAAAAGCATCCTATCCCGTACTTTCCGGGAAGGCTGGAAACAGGCAATAATATTCCACTTGCTCTCATTTTTACCTCTATATCGTTTTTTATCCTTTGACAGCACCCGCGACGACGCCCTCGATGATGTACTTCTGGCAGACCAGGTACATGATGATGATCGGAACGATGTCGATCATGATGCAGGCCATCATTGCGCCCATGTTGACGGTTCCGTAGCTTCCGCGGAAATACTGGATGGCCATGGGAATGGTCCGGTATTTTTTGATATCCAGGACAAGCGTGGGCAGCAGATAGTCATTCCATACCCACATAGTCTCAAGGATCGCCGTTGAGATGATGGTCGGCTTGAGGATCGG
>DEPS01000091.1:2221-5461 GCA_002358875.1 Lachnospiraceae bacterium UBA3386
GCCTCCTCGATCTCGAGGGGGATTCCCTTGACAAAACCGGTGAACATGAAGACCGCGAGGCCGGCTCCGAATCCCAGGTAGATGATGCAGATATTGTAGGGGTTGTTCAGGTGCAGGCGGTCAGCTGTGTTGGCCAGTGTGAACATGACCATCTGGAAGGGAACGACCATGCTGAAGACGCAAAGGAAGTAGAAGGCCTTCGAGAGCGGACCGTTCACGCGAATGATATACCAGGCCGCCATGGAGCAGCACAGCATGATCAGCACGACGCTCATCACCGAGATCACGAGGCTGTACCAGAAGGACTGCAGGAAGTTCATGCTCGTAATGCCTTCGATGTAGTTGGCAAGCCCGACAAAATTGCCTGAAGTCGGCAGCTTAAAGACGCCCGAGGTGGTGATCGCCTTATTCATCTTGAGCGAATTGATCAGGATGATTGCGATCGGATATACATAAAAAACGCTGATGACCGCCAGGATTATACTCGCAATCGTGCGTGAAGCTTTTTTGTTTTCGTTCATTTAGGGTTCTCCTCTGAAAATGTCTGTCTCTTTCGGAAACTGAAACCGTTGCGTCTTTGCAGGTCCGGCGGATCAGTATGCTGCCCTGGATTCTTTGCCGACCCGGCTTCACAGTTTCCCTGCGGACAGCTCCTTACTGCTGTACTTCTTTTGAGGTCGTCGCGCGCAGCTGGATCAGCGCGATGATGACGACGATCAGGAAGAACACCACTGCCTTGGCCTGGCCGATACCCTTCCACTGTGGTCCGCTCCGCGCATAGAATGTATCATATATGTTCAGTGCGAGGAGCTGGGACTTCTTGGCCGGTTCGCCGCCTGTCAGGGACAGGTTCTGGTCGAACATCTTGAAGCCGTTGGTCAGTGTCAGGAAGGTGCAGATCGTGATGGAGGGCATGATCATGGGGATCTTGATCCTGAACAGAATCTGGGAAGCCGTCGCCCCGTCGATCTGCGCCGCTTCGATCAGGTCGGTCGAAATATTGTTGAGGCCGGCGATATAAATGATCATCATATAGCCGATCTGCTGCCAGCAGAGCAGGATGATCATGCCCCAGAAGCCGTTCCGCACAGAGAGTGCGAGCAGGGGCTGGCCCCATTTTGACAGAAGACCGTTCAGGATCGTCTGCCAGATATAGCCCAGGACGATGCCGCCAATCAGGTTAGGCATGAAAAAAACCGTGCGGAACACATTTGTTCCCTTCAGGCCTTTTGTCAGTGCCAGGGCAATCGAAAATGCCAGGACATTGATCAGGACACTGGACAAAAACGCGAACAGCACTGTCAGCCAGAATGCATGCGAGAAGGTATCATCGGCAAAGACCTTTACGTAATTGGCAAAGCCGACGAAAGTGACGTTTTTGACTGTCGTGAACTTGCAGAAGGAGAGATATATCCCCCAGATAAACGGCCACACAAAGCCGATTGCAAAGGCCGCTGCCGTGGGCAGCAGAAAGATCGGCCACCATTTTTTGATAGATTTTCCTACCATATGAAACCCCTTATAAATCTTTTACACTCTGCGGTAAGGATTTTCTTTGCAGGACAGGCGCGCCCCTTATGGACGCGCCTGTCCTGTTTTATACCTCATGCCGCAGCCCTTATACGGCCGCAGCATATTTTCAATATTTAGTGATGTGTGTTCAGGCCGGCGCATGCCCGCCTTTATATCTTATTCAGACAGAGCAGCCTCTGTCGCCCAGCCATCGACGAATGCGGAGACAACAGCGCTCCAGTCACCGGTGCCCGCCGCATAGGCGGTCAGGGCGGAGCCTACGCCGTTCTTCCAGTTCTCGGAAGGCATGGTCGTGAAGTTCCATGACACAGGGGTCTTGCCCGCAGCCGTATAGTCGGCATCCTGCTTGACAAAAGCGTTGGTGGATTCGACAGCAGTCTTGAAGGGGATGGTGAAGCCCATGCTCTCCGCCATGGCCTTTGTTCCGGTCTCGGAAGTGACACACCAGTTGATGAAAGCCAGCGTCGCCTCGATGTCTTCCTGGGAAGCTTCGGCGTTTACGCACCAGTAGTTCTCGGTTCCGGTGCAGAGGCCTTCATTTGCGTCATCAACGCCAAAGTAGATGGGGATCATAGCGATCTCGTCGTCAGCAAATTTCTCAGACAGGGAAGAGTACTCCCAGGAGCCGTTCTGATAGAACACAGCCTCGCCGTCGAGGAACTCGGAGCGGGCGTCATCCGCGGTCTTGGAGGAGAGCTCCTTGGGATCGCAGGTGGAGTCAGTGATGTACAGGTCAAAAACATTCTTATACTGATCGAGATAGGTTCCCTTGATCGCCTTCGTGCTGTCGATGCCGTCTGCCTTATACTCGTAATAAATGGGCAGGTTGGCCAGGTGGGTCTTGAAACGCCAGTCGGAGGAGCCGTCCATGCCGGTGGAAGCGAATGCGCCCTTGACTCCCAGCTCATCCTTTCTTGCCTGAATGTCGTCCGCTGCCTTCTTCAGTTCATCAAAGCTCTGGATGTCCTCCAGCTTGTAGCCGGCTTTTTCCAGAAGGGTTTTGTTGGCGATGATGCCATAGGACTCGATGACATATGCGACACCGAGAGTTGCGTCGCCGTCCTTGAGCGTGAAGGCGTCGGAGGTCAGGTTG
Organism: Lachnospiraceae bacterium UBA3386; assembly: GCA_002358875.1. Classification (GTDB taxonomy): domain Bacteria; phylum Bacillota; class Clostridia; order Lachnospirales; family Lachnospiraceae; genus CAG-791. Next base: position 4,848 of record DEPS01000091.1, read on the forward strand.
TTCACGATGTCTGAGCCTGTCAGGTCGTAGCAGTAATCCTTCCAGTTCGCGAGGCCGACGGGGCCGTTCACCTGGAACAGAGTGGGGGCATCGGACTTGGCCATCTCGCTCATCAGGGTCGTCTCATACTCGCCTGACGCCGCCGTGACGACTGTCACCGGAGTGCCTGTCTCCTTAGTGTAGGCAGCCGCCAGATCCTGCCATGCCTGGTCTGCTTCCGGCTTGAAATTCAGATAGTAGACCGAACCTGCACCCGCGTCTTCTTTCGCATCAGCTCCGGCGCTGCTTCCTGCAGAACCCGAGGAACCGCCGCATCCTGCCAGCAGGGCTGCTGTGACTGCCACAGCGGCCAGCAGACTTACCATTCTCTTCTTCATAACTTTTTTCTCCCTTCAAAAAATCAAACTACTGTTGTCCGGGATGTTCTGCCAACAGCTTCAGAGAGGTTCTGTGATGTCCCGGCAGGACTTCCTGGTCNNTTTCTACATTTCTTCTGAAAAAAAGTCCCTGGCGAGACCTTTTCCTGATGAAAACAACGGGAAACGTTTCCACGTCTATAGCTTATCACTCCGTGGAAACGTTTGCAACAACTTTTTTTGATTATCAGGGGATTT
>DEPS01000091.1:5563-7367 GCA_002358875.1 Lachnospiraceae bacterium UBA3386
AAATACAAAGGCCGCAATGCCTAGACCACTTTTTTAATGATCCTTTCCACCGCGCCTTTCATCTCTCCGACAAGTCTCTCCGACTCCTCACGGTCAGGAGAGACCGCGTAATAATAGAACTTGATCTTGGGTTCCGTGCCTGAGGGGCGCATGGCAAACCAGCTGCCGTCCTCCATGACAAATTTCAGGACGTTGGATGCAGGGATGTCTTCATATCCATGCAGATAGTCAACGACCCGCGAGACCTTCAGTCTTCCGAATGTCTGCGGAGGGGCACCGCGGAAACGTTCCATGATCCGGCCGATGCGCGCGGCGCCCGCCTGGCCCTGCAGGACGATGGAAACACCTTTTTCTGCAAAATATCCGTACTGCCGGTAGAGTCTTTCCAGGTAGTCCCCTATGGTCTCCCCGCGCTTTTTGCACCATGCGGCCATTTCCATGACCAGCATACCGGCGCAGATCCCGTCCTTGTCCCGGACCGCCTCACCGGGCGCGCAGCCTATGCTCTCCTCGTAACCGAAGAAATACTTATACCCCTCTTTTTCCAGCCGCGGGATCACGCCGCAGATATTTTTGAATCCTGTCAGAGCCTCATAGACGCGGATGCCGAAGGACTCGCAGACGGCCCTGCCCAGATCTCCTGTCACGATCGACTTGATCATCCCCGCCTTTTCGGGGAGTGTGCCGGCATCCTTCTGGCTCTGCGCCATATATGCGATGAGCAGGGCGCCGGTCTGGTTGCCGTTGAGCGGCACAAAGCCTCCCCTTCCGTCCGGGATCTCGACCGCCATGCGGTCGCTGTCGGGATCTGTCGCGATCAGGACCTCCGCGCCGACCTCCCGGCCCAGCTTCTCCGCCAGCTCAAAGCCCCTGGGATCCTCGGGGTTGGGATTTCCGACCGTTGTAAACTCCGGGTCGGGATCTTTCTGCTCAGGAACGATATAAAAATGATCGTAGCCAAGCTCCTTTGCCACTGTCTCCATGGGAATACTGCCCGCTCCGTTCAGCGGCGTATAGACAACGCAGACACTTTTGTCCAACTCATGATCAGTGCGCTGCCTCATGGAATATATATAATCAAGATATGCGCGGTCCGTCTCCTTTCCCATCATCGTCAGAAGGCCCTTTTTCTTACCCTCCATCAGGGAAATACCGCCAAAATCGTCAAACAGGTCCAGCTTCTGAATCTGTTCCAGGATCCCGTCCGAGACGCTGCCGGAAATCTGGGCCCCGTCCTTCCAGTAGACCTTATATCCGTTGTATTCCTTGGGGTTGTGGCTGGCCGTCAGATTTATGCCGGACACCGCCCCGTATTTTCGAATGACAAAAGACAGCTCAGGAGTCGGACGCATGGAGGGAAAGAGATAGACATGGATCCCGCTCCCCATCAGGATCGAAGCAGCAAGCGCCGAAAAATCCTTTGAATAATACCGGCAGTCATAGGCGATCGCCACGCCGGCTCCGATATTCTCTCCGGACGCCAGGATAAAGTTGGCGATCCCCTTTGTCGCCCGCCCCACCGTCAGCCGGTTCATGCGGTTGGTTCCCGCGCCGCAGATGCCGCGCAGTCCCGCCGTCCCGAACTCGATCTCCTGATAAAAACGGTCTCCTATTTCCTTCTCATTGCCTTCTATTTCCGCAAGCTCCCAGCGCAGCGGATCCTCCTCAGACAGCTTCTGCAGCCACATTCTGTAAAGAGCATATTCCTTATCCACCTCTGCCTCCTTTCCCCGTTCACAATCGTAAGGTTGCTTTCTTTTATTATAGCAGATGAAAAGCCAGCTTCGAGAGCCTTCTTCAGGGC
>DEPS01000091.1:7560-22466 GCA_002358875.1 Lachnospiraceae bacterium UBA3386
AAAAATATGTCAACACCTCATAATGCAGCCAATTCCGGACAAATTGCCAAGACCATTCTCCTTCCGGGAGATCCTCTTCGTGCAAAAGTCATCGCTGAAACATATCTCTCAGACGTCGTACAGTTTAATGATGTCCGAAACATGCTGGGATTTACCGGTAAATATAAGGACAGGCCTGTCTCCGTCATGGGCACGGGTATGGGCATGCCTTCAATCGGCATTTATTCCTATGAACTGATCCATTTTTACGGAGTCAAAAACCTGATCCGGGTCGGCTCCTGCGGCGCCATCGCCAAAAATGTCAAAATCGGTGACATAGTCATGGCTCAGGGAGCCTGCACTGATTCCTCCTATGCCTCTCAGTACGGCCTTAACGGCACTTTTTCTGCAATCGCATCCTATGATCTTCTGCAAAAGGCCGTTGTCGCTGCAGAAAAACGCGGCTATCCCTATATTGTCGGAAATGTTCTGTCCACCGATATCTTCTACACGGAAAAGCCCTTGTGGAAAGACTGGGCAAAAATGGGATGTTTAGCTGTCGAAATGGAAACCTATGCCCTCTACTGCAACACCGCCAGGGCTGCCGGCTCAGGAGAAGGCTCCGGCGGCGACGCACAGGATGCAGCCAATCCTTTTGAAGATGTCAGGGCACTTGGCATCTTCACAGTTTCCGATTCTCTGGTGACCGGGGAGGCGACGACCGCCCAGGAGCGCCAGAACAACTTCACCAACATGATGGAGGTCGCCCTGGATGTGGCGGCCCAGCTCTGAACCCTGATGGTCTGAAGGCGGACAAACTGCAATAAAAAACACCTGTTAAAAGGGCTGTTCGATAAAACAGAATCCTTTTGACAGGTGGTTTTTTATTGCCTTTACAGGTGAAAGTCCAAACCTCGAAAAGAGGGGACAGGTGGATTTGAATCACTCTTTCACACCGCCCAGTGTAACGCCGTCGATGATGAACTTGGAGAGGAAGAGGTACACGATGATGATGGGAACGATGGCCACTGTGATCATCATGTAGATCTTGCCCATGTCGAAGTTCATATAGTCCGCGCCGCGGAGGGTCGCGATCAGGATGGGAACGGTCATCTTGTTCTTGGACTGAATGACCAGGGCAGGAACGAAGTAGTTGTTCCAGGAACCGACAAAGCTGAAGATGGCCTGAACCGCGATCGCCGGCTTCATGATGGGAAGCACGATGGTGTTGAAGGTGTGGAACTCATTGGATCCGTCGATTCGGGCCGCTTCCACCAGGGCCAGAGGCAGGGAGGACTGCAGGTAGCTGTACATGAAGTAAAACACTGCCGGAGAGGCGATGGACGGAATGATCAGCGGAAGCAGGGAGTCATACATGCCCATTTTGGTGATCAGACGCAGGAAGCCCATTGCTGTGACCTGTGTCGGCATGACCAGGATCGCCATGATGAAGGTAAAGGCCGCGTTCCTCATGCGGAACTGGTAGGCATACAGGCCGTATGCCGTCATGGCGGAAAAATAGGTGCAGAGCGCCGCGCTGCTGGCAGACACGATCAGGCTGTTCAGGATGCCCCTCAGCATGGGGAAGGTGCCGTCGTTCGCCACGTTTTTGAAGTTTTCCAGAAGATATTTTCCCGGCAGTGCGGAAAAGCCCTTCTGAAGATCCGCATGGGAGCGGGTGGAATTTATGATCAGGATGTAAAAGAAGAACAGGCACATGAACGACAGAATGATCAGGACCAGGTGGGCGATGATCGACCGCGCGTTACTTTTCTGATGTTTTTTTGTCATGACGCGCTGACCCCCTTTCTTGCCAGCTTTCTTTCTTCACGGGCACGTTTTCTCGCTGCTTTCTTGGATCCGTCCGGATCTGCGTTGTTCATCATGCGGTAGACGAAGAAGCAGAGTATGCCGCTGACGATGAACAGATACACGCTCAGGGCGCCGGCCATTCCGTAGTTGGAGGCCTTCAGGTGGCTGTTCAGGAACATGATCAGCGTGTAGGAGGTGCGGTCCGGTGAACCCTGGCCGTTGGTCAGGATCTGAGGAACGTCGAACATCTGCAGGCCGCCGATCAGGGAGACGATCAGAGTGTAGGACAGGATGGGACTGATCAGGGGAAGGGTGATCTTGAAGAAGATCTGTGTGTGAGTGCACCCGTCCAGCTCTGCTGCCTCAAACAGCTCGGGGCTGATTCCCATGATTGCCGCCATCAGCATGATCGTCGTGTTGCCGAACCACATGAGAAAGTTCATAAGACCCACCAGGGAGCGGGTGCCCAGGACGGATCCCATAAAATCGATGGGTTCGCTGATGACATTCATGCTCAGCAGGATGCTGTTTACAGGGCCGGAGTTTGAAAACATGGTAAAAAACAGCATTGCAAAAGCGGAAGCCATGATCAGGTTGGGAAGATAGATGACTACCTTGAAGAACTGTTTTCCGTGGATCTTCAGTCGTGCATCCGTAAACCATGCGGCCAGGAGCAGTGCGACGACGATCTGAGGGATAAAGCCGATGAGCTGGAGGATGATTTTCATGCAGCTGTGCCTGTTCCTGCTCCAGCCACTCCAGATAAGCGTCGTCCCCGCGCTCTTTCGCGAAGCGCTTCATGACAGTAAATGCATAGTAGTACTGGAATGCCACGAAGGTGGACTCTCCGTCCGCGCCAAGCCTGAGGCAGTCGTTCCAGTCGGCGTACAGTCCCGCTGGCATGCCGTGAGGGCCCAGATGGTTTTTTGAGAAATCCAGCGCCCGGCGCAGGTGCTCAAAGACCGTGCCCTCGCCCCGGTTGGCAAAGGGTATGACCTCGTCCAGAAATGCCGTATTTCCGGTCTCGGTGATGTACTTATATACAGTGGGGAAGAGCCACAGGGCATCGTCCGCCCGGTAGGCGGGGTGTCCGGTCTCCCTCACATAGCTCTCGTCCTCCGGCGTGTCCTCTTGGCCGGCCTTGTGGGTGAACTTCACCAGGGGAAGGGCGCCGCCGTGATCCACCTGGGCAGAGAGCATGAAGCGGAGCTTTTCCGCTGCCTGCTCCGGGGCCAGATGGATGACACCCTGGATGTCCTGCACCGTATCCCTGTAGCCGTAGCCGTTGCGCAGGCCGCAGTAGATAAAGGAGGCCGCCCGGGACCATGTAAAGGTCATGTAGCAGTTGTAGGCGTTCCACAGGTTGATCATGGTGTCAAAAGCCGGGGAAGGAGTCGTCACATGAAGGCCGGCGAATTTGGCCGCCCAGTCCGCCCGGATGGCATCGGCTTCCATCTGACAGACCTCTGCCGGATCGGCGTAGGCCGCCATGATCGCCGCGCTCTCCTCATTCTTTTTTTCTCCCAGAAGGAAGGCCACCGTCTTCTTTTCGCCGGGAGCAAGGCTGATCCTGACAGAAAGAGCTCCGCAGCCATTTCCGTTGTAATTGAGAGTATTGCCCAGATCTCCCCGCTCAACGCCCTGAGGATTGTCGTATCCCCTCCAGGGACCCAGAAATGCCTTCCGGTCGCCGCAGTAGGAATCTGCTTTTCCGCCGGCCAGACCGAAAAACCTTTCCTTCACGGTCTTGTCATCCACCTGCTCCCAGGGCTTTAAAGCGTCCAGGTTGCCGTGGATCTGCTGGCGGATGCGGTTATTGTCAAACATGGTCCGGGTGATAAACTGGGAATACTGGAGATTCACCTGGTCCTGCTCATAGTTGCCGTTGTTGGTGAACTCAGCGTAACCTGTCACGGTCAGCTCGCGGTCATCGCTGCCCCGGTTCTCCACACTAAGGGCCCACACCTCGTGTGTCTTCCCCAGGGGGACATAATAAACCGCCTCTGTATGGATGTCCCGATAGTCGGCGAGAAACCTTGTGTAACCGGTGCCGTGGCGGCATTCATTCTTATATTCCTTCAGATCCTTGCCCACCGGCTTCCAGGACGCGGACCAGAAATCCCCGTCGGCATTGTCCCTGATATAGAGATAGCGTCCCGGCTGGTCGAACTGGTTGAACACATAGCGCAGAATGCGCCCGTTGGCACCGGAGCGGGCAAAGCTGTAGCCGCCCGCGTTGTTGGAGATCAGCGCCCCGTATTCGGGCGAACCCAGGTAATTGGCCCAGGGCTCCGGCGTATCCGGCCGGGTGATCACATATTCCATGTTTTTATCATCAAAATATCCGTACTGCATCGTCTCTCTTCCCCTCAGATCAACTCAACTGTGATATTGTTTCCTTCTTCAGGCAGCCTGCCCTGCTTTTCACGGCTAAGTACTGCCCTCCCGTCCTCGACGGGAAGCTCCTGCTGCATGCCGGCTGCGGTCACAAATGCTCTTTTTACCTTATAATCCTTACTGCCGCCGTCGGACATATTCAGGATCGTCACGGTATACTGCCTGCCTCCAAAGTACAGGGAGGCGGACACGGCATGGTCTTTGTCGAACTGGTCCGCGACCAGCCTTGGAGAGATAACAAGGTCTCCCCTCTCGCCCCGGATGCCGTATACCTCTGTCAGCAGCGTCAGCAGATACCAGCTGGCCGCGCCGGTCAGGTAGTGGTACATGCCCCGGCCGTCCGCCCGGAAATATTCGGGAATTCCGGGATAGATCTTGCTGGTCTCGAAGTCCAGTGCCGTGTCCGAAAGAGCTTTAAGGACCCTAAATCCCTCCCCGGCAAAGCCTCTGCGGTAGAGGGCGTTGGCGTACATCACCGCCATGTGGGAAAATACCGCTCCGTTCTCCTTTTCTCCGTAGGCAAAGCCGAACATGCGCCCCATATCAAATTTCAGTTCATGGAAGTCGGTATTTAAGCGGTAGCCGCCGATCTCCCGGCGGTAGAGATACCTGTCCGCGCTGGCTGTAATGGCCCGCACCTGCTCCCTGGTGGCTGTCCCGCTCATAATGGCAAAAACCTGTCCGGTCAGCATCATGCGCACGCCCTTTTCGGAAAAGCCCTCCACCGGACGTCCGTTATTGTCGTAGTAGCTGTTGAACCAGCCGCCGTCTTTTCCGTCTTCGATCCACTCCTGACGGCGGATGTGGTCCATGAGCCAGTCCGCCCTGCGCTCCAGATCGGCTGCAAGCTCATCCCTGGAGACGGCAATGCGCTCTCCGCTGAGAGTGTGGCAGCAGGCCCGGGTGAACTGATCCAGCAAGGCAGCCTTTTGGGCAGGGTCTTCGAAGGAATCCTGTTCAAACAGGATGGCCAGTTCCGCAGGAAGAGAGACCTCCGGCTCACCCCACTGGCGCACCATGTCCGCCAGATCCCGCAAATTGCCCGCGTATGCGCAGGTAAAGGCCACGCTCTCTCCCTTTTCCGCCGCCATATCCAGTGCGTCATTCCAGTCCGCTCCCCTCAGGCGGTAAATATTGTGACTTCCGACCTCATAAAATCCTGCAAGATGCTGGATCAGAAGATGCTCCAGAACAGTGCCCTGATAGACGGCGCCGTCCGCTGTCCTCTGAAGATTCCCCTCCGATTCCTGCCACTTTTCATCCACTCCGGTGCCCCGCATGGCCTGGGCATCCTTGAAATAAGGAGCCCTCTCCCCGAGCAGACTCAGGTCCCCGGTCTGATCCAGATAGAGCTTTGTAGTCATCAGGGGCCAGAGGGCGTGATCCATCCAGACCCTGGCGATTCCGTTGCGGTCCGCGATGAAGTTTCCGTCTCCCGCGCCGATGATGGTCGCGTTAGTGCCGTCAATACGCACACCGCCGAAGTTCTTAACCAGCATTTCCCGGACGCCGGAGGGATCCATCAGCAGCAGCGACAGGCAGTCCTGCCACAGATCCCGCCAGCCGCGGCCGCCGCGGCCGTAGTCGTGGTGGGGCAGGAAGGAACACCCGTAGATGCGGCGCAGGAAAGGCTGAAGCCCGACCCAGAGCATCCAGCGGTCAAAGTTCTCATCCCCCGTGTGAAAACGGAGATTGACCTGCTTCTGCCAGTACCGGCGGTTCTCCTTAAGAGCCTGCGCCGCCTGATCCCATGTGCCATAGGCGGCACGGATCCGGGAGAGCTCTCTCTCGTCTTCGGTGACGCCCAGGGCAATGATAAACCTTGCCGTCTCCCGGGGCTTTAAGACCTTCTCCGCAAAGGCCATCGCACCCATGGCTTCGCGCCCTTCAGCACTGGCTCCGCTGCCCCTCCCCTGACTTCCTTCATAGACTGCGCGGGGGCAAAGGAAGGTGCCCCCCTCTCCCAGAAATTCCTCTGCGGTGGGATAAAAGCACTCCGGATTTACGCCTTCTCCTGTCGCGCCCAGGACAAAATATGTCTTTTTATTGCGCCTGTGTCCCTTCTCGTCAAAGGACATGGTGGGCGTGACCAGGACGGCGTCCTCTGTGGTCCGGATGCGGTGGAGCATGGACGTCACATTGCGGTGGTCTCTGATATTGTCTGCGCTGCGGCCGAAAAGAGGGATGGCGGCTATAGCCCTGAGTGTCTGAGGGCTGCTGCCCGTGTTTGTGATCTCCACCGCAGTGATCTCCACATTGTCATGGGGCGGCACGAAGCTGACGATCCTGGAAGAGAGGGAAAAACGCCTGCTCTTTCTTGTCACCTCCTGCCACAGAAAGCCTGCTGTCAGCCTGCTCTCATCCTGGTCCGGAGTGAAGCGGTCCGCTTCCTGACCGGCGGATACGCCTGTGGCCGACCAGCAGCCCCCTTCTGTCACACACCAGAAGTTGCGGGTGCTGCGGTTGTTGTGGAGATTTTCCACGCTCACCGGCTCCAGCAGAAAGGTCTCCTGATCCAGCTTGCTGTCGCCGCCAAGGTTTGGGGTCACAGCACTTTTCAGCCCTGTCTCACTGGCCAGCGGAAAATACAGATAACTGACCTCCTCCGGACTGCTTATGGTAAATTCTTCATTATTTCCGGTAAAATGAATCCTGTCCATTGCTGTCACCTCATTTCAAATCGTTGAATGCTCACCCGCCGGCTCCGCAGAAGGTCCTTCCGTGCGGCTGTAAACCTTTACATAGTCCACGGACAGAGCGGCGTGTTCAAAATCCGTGCTCTTATCCGGATATCCTACCCACTCCCCGCCTACGGCAAGGTTCAGGATGATATACATATTGTGGTCAAAGGGGTGGGGGAAGGGCTGCCTGGCTTCGCCCACCCTGGCGCAGAACCATTTTTGTGCCACATGGAAAAGCTCTCCGTCCACATACCAGCTGAGCCTTCCCGGCTCCCACTTCAGCGCAAATGTGTGGTATTCCTTTGAAAAATCCCCGTTTTTCAAAGTGTAGATACCCTGATTCTGCTCATGGGGCAGGCCGTAGTGAATGGTCCCGTGGTTGAGGTTTGTCTTATCCCCCATCACCTCCATGATGTCGATCTCCCCGCAGAAGGGCCAGGGCTCAAAGATGTCCTCATCCGCCAGCAGCCAGAAGGCGGGCAGATAGCCCTTGCCTGCGGGCACCTTTAATCTGGCCTCAAAGATGCCGTAGGTAAATTCATGCTTTCCCCGGGTGCAGACCCGTCCGGAGGTGTAGGACGCTCCGCCGTCCTCTGCAATCGTTTTGACAGGCCTGATCACCAGTTTTCCATCCTTGAGGAAAATGTTCTCCGGCGAGTCAACGTAGCGCTGCCACTCCTGATTCACCCATCCCGGCTCGTGGAGCTCCACGTTCCAGTCTGCCCGGTTCAGCTCCGGAGCGTCGAAATCGTCCTGAAAGACCAATTTATAACCTTCATAGGAAAGTCGCTGTTCCATTTTAACCCCCTCGTATTTTCTGTATTTTTATACTGTCACTTCGACATTGGAAACTTCCCGGTCCTGCAGCGGAATCCGCATTCCCTCCACCGCGGCTTTGTCCACGGTCATGGACCGATGGCCGGTCCGTTTCACATGGATCCTGTAGCGGCATCCCCGGAACCTGCGCTCGGCCGTGAACTCATCCAGCTCATCCGGGAGACAGGGATCGACCGTCAGGCCGTCATAATCCGGTCTGATGCCCAGGATCGCCTGCACCAGAGAGACAAAGGACCAGGATGCGGTGCCCGTCAGCCAGCTGTTTTTGGCCCGCCCCGGCGCTCCGGATGCCCTTCCCGTCACTGTCTGTGAGTAACAGTAGGGCTCTGTCTCGTGGATCTCGCTCTTTTCCTCCAGATAGGCAGGGCATATGCGGCGATAGACATCAAAGGCTTCGTTCCCTCTGCCGATGGCCGCCTCAGCGCAGACGATCCAGGGATTGTTATGGCAGAAAACAGAACCGTTTTCCTTAAATCCCGGAGGATATGATGTGATCTCGCCGAGCTCACTGTGGTATCTGGTGTAGCAGGGAGTCAAAAGCTCAACGCCGTATTCTCCCAGCAGCCTGGCTCTCACAGAATCCAGCGCCTGCCGCGCCTCGCCGGTCTCTGCTCCGATGCCGGCCATAACACAAAAGCCCTGAGGTTCGATGTAGATCCGGCCTTCCTCGCAGCTGCGGCTGCCCACGGGTGTTCCGGCGGCATCATAGGCTCTTCAGGAACCATTCCCCGTCCCAGCCGTGCTTTAGCACAGCTTCTTTCATATCCTGAACGGAAGCGCGGACCTCCTCAGCCTCATTTCGCAGATCTCTGTTTTGCAGGCTTTCATTCCACAGATCTTCGTTTCCGAGGTTTTCATTCCGAAGACCTTCGTTCTGATGATCTTCATATTGCAGGCCTTCATTCCGCAGATTTTCGTTGCACTGAACTTCATTTCTCAGGCCTTGATTCTGCAAGCTTTCATTCCGCAGTTCCATGTGCTCCAGCAGGTCAGCATATTCTCCGCCGTATTTTACATACATGGCGGCGATAAAAACCGATTCCGCCACAGGGCCTTCGGAAGGACCGCTTGTCTGAAAGCTCTCCCCGGACTCCTCGGAAAAACAGTTCAGGTTCAGGCAGTCGTTCCAGTCCGCCCGGCCGATGAGAGGCAGTCCGTGGGGGCCCAGGTGGTTCCTGGTATAGGACACGCTTCTTCGAAGGTGTTCCAAAAGCGGCTGAGCGCTGCCCGGTTCGTTGTTAAAGGGGGTCGGATGATCCAGGATCGTGTAATCTCCCGTCTCCTTCACATAGCTCACAGCAGCTGCCACCAGCCAGAGCGGATCGTCATTAAAGCCGGAGCCGATGTCGGCGTTGCCCCTCTTTGTAAGGGGCTGATACTGATGGTAAGTGGATCCGTCCTCGAACTGAATGGAGGCTATGTCAATGATCCTTTCTCTCGCCCGCTCCGGAACGATGTGGACAAAGCCCAGCAGATCCTGACAGGAATCCCGAAAACCCATGCCCCGGCCGGTGCCTGTCTCATAGTAAGAGGCGCTGCGGCTCATATTAAAGGTGACCATGCACTGATAGGGGTGCCAGATGTTGGCCATGCGGTTCAGCTTCTCGTTGGCGCAGGACAGGCTGAAGGATGACAAGAGCCCGGTCCAGTATGCGTTAAGGGCTTCCCTTGCCTGATCAACCAGGGCGCTGTCCCGGAACTTTTCCATCACCCGGCGGGCGGTATCCTTTCTGACCCTGCCGTCCTCATACCACTTACGGTCTTTTGGATTCTCCCCATAGCCCAGCACAAAGCAGGTCCTCCAGGTCTCGCCCGGGGCCAGGACGACATCCAGCCTGTGGCAGGCGATGGGATACCAGCCTGTGATATGGGAACCAAAGGAGGTCCCGCCGGTCACGGCCTGGGGTCTGCTCCAGTCTCCCGTCCTTCCGAGAAAAGTATTCCGGTCGGTGTCAAATCCGGCGGTCTCCCGGTTGGCCCCGTAGTAGGCGTAATGGTTCCTCCGCTCCCGGTATTCCGTCACATGATAGATGACAGAGGGATCCACCTCGCTCTCCGCAATGTTCAGATTGCGCTGATAATTCTGGGCGTCATCCACCGCATTATAGAGGCACCACTCCATGCATCCATAGACCTGCACATGCTTTTCTTCGCTGCTGTGGTTGGTCAGCTTCATGTCGTGCAGTTCACAATTCTCACCAAGGGGAACAAAGAGAGTCAGCTCACAGGAGAGATCATCCTTTTTACTCTGAAAGGTGGTGTAGCCCAGCCCGTGGCGGCATTTATAATCGTCCAGCGGCGTGCCCGTCGGAAGGAAGGCCGGGTTCCATGCCTGCTTCCCCTTCTCTTTGATGTAGTAGAACCGTCCCCCTATATCAGCGGGAACATTGTTATATCGATAGCGCAAAAGGCGCTGGAGCTTGGCGTCCCGGTAAAAGACGTAACCCCCTCCCCGATTGGAGATCATGCCGAAAAAGTTTTCAGTTCCCAGATAATTGATCCACGGCAGGGGAGTTTCCGGCGTGGTGATCACATATTCTTTCCGGGCATCATCAAAATATCCATACTGCATAAAGGGAAGCCTCCTCTCTTATAATTCCATGTGTATCTTAATTGTAGAGAAATAAAAAAGATTCCTATACCGGTATTCAAATAAAAATGTCAGATTCGTGCTGAGTTACGGATCTGACAATCATGAAATACACCTGCAGGCATCAAAAAAACCGGAACAGGCACACAGCCTGAATGAGGGACAATGTGCCTGTTCCGGTTTGACGGATATATTGATAACCCGGGAAGATGTTGTGGTGTTTTAACGAGTATGTGGAATTGTTTTTAAATGTATTCCCGGGGATCTTTTTACTTCGCGATTCCGATGGGGGAGAACACGATATAGATGACCACAGCGATAACAATACCTATGGCAGATACAATGTGGCGGTATTTCCAGGGAGTAAGATCGACAGCGCCGACATCTTTGATCTCGTATTCTGTACCCTTGCCCATCCTGTTGAGCACCCACATGATGATCAGCTCGATCGGGAAGAGAACGGCCATGGCGTACAGATAGTGGACAGGCTCTGCAGTTCCGGGATAGCAGGGCTTTATCAGAAGGAATGCTCCGTAAACGACCACATGGAAGACTGTGATCAGCATGGGAGAATACCTGGGCGCCTTGCGGAACATGAATACTCCGAGGATGGTGCAGACGATCGGCAGGGAGACAAACTGGGACATGGAGTTCAGGAATGTCGTGATGCCGTTTGCATACATGACGAAGGGTCCGATGCAGATGGAAACGATGCCTGCGACAGTACCGTAGTATTTTGCGATCCGCACACACTTTTCATCAGAGGTCCTCCTGCCAAGCTCCGTTGACCGGAAGATATCCAGCGTGAACATGGTGGAAGCAGAATTCAGGACCGAGTTAAAGGAGGACAGGATCGCGCCGAACAGAACAGCTGCGAAAAAGCCCATGATCGGTTTCGGAACAACTGCGGAGATCAGAGCCGGATAGGCAAAGTCGATGGCAGAATCGCCTGCGCTCTTAATGGTCTCCTGGATGGAAGGAAGATGATAAGCGATGATACCCGGAATGATCAGATAGAGAGGACCTGCGCACTTGAGGAAACCGCAGAAAATCGCGCCCTTCTGACCCTCTTTCAGGCTCTTGGCTGCAAGAGACCTCTGGACAAAGGACTGGTTGCAGCACCACCAGTAAATATTGTTGAACAGCATACCGGTGAAGATCAGCGGCCAGGGAAGATTGGGCTCAGCGGAATTCCAGTCGCTCCAGGCATTCATTTTGGCGGGATCCGCATTGACCATGTAGTTCCATCCGTCGATGATGCCGCTGCCGCCGGTCTCTTTTGCAAGAACAGACAGGGCGATAAAAGGGATCAGGACACCCGCGATCAGAAGGCCGATACGTTGATCGTATCGGAGACGGCAACCGCCTTCAGGCCTCCGAAGATGGCGTAGCAGCCACCGACGATACCGATGACCACACACAGGCCTGCCACTGCGGCAAACTTGCTGCATCCGATCATGCCGGAGATATCGAAGATCCTTTCAAAAACGACCGCGCCCGAGTACAGGATTACATTTTTAGCCAAAAGAGAATAGTCAATTATTCACAAAAAACGCCTCTCGTTTTCAGGCATTTTCCCCAAAAAGCACAATGCGGTGAGGACGACAGAATATGCTGAGTTCTGCCCGTTTTGGCAGAGAAAAACGGCACCGGAGCTGCTCATTCCGGTGCCGTTTTTTATACATATTGTAAAGGCTTAAAAGCTTTTATAAAGGCTTAAAAGCATTGAAGGACCGCCGCAGCGCCTCCACACTGATACCATCTTTTAAATCAGTCCATCCAAAACCGATCGTTTCGCTGTCATCTGGAATTTTTGTCAGTGAATCAAACTCTTCCAGGGTGATCTTCCGGTTTTCACTGTCAAACAGCTCTTCCATCACAGCATCCTCTATTGGTTCTCCATTTTCATCCAGCTCAGGTCCTGTGTGGGCGGAAGCGATCGGCCGTATAACCACCCGGTCATCCTCCAGGCTCAGAGTCTCCTTCGTCAGCAGATGCTCATACGCAGAGAACCTTAAAACATCCTCAAAATAGTAATAGATGATGCCATCCCGCTCCAGCGCCGGAGCAGAATCCACGATAAGATCAGGTCCTGAATCCCCCTCCTTAAGAGTAGTTGGCAGCATGTTCAATCCTGTGCGGTCCCCCTTGACTTCATATACAGAAAACCATGTGTACAGACCGCTCCCCTGCGTCGTGGCGGCGATCATCTCAAGATTCCCGTCACGGTCCAGGTCTGTGACGGCATACCAGTATTCTTCGTATTCATTTTCTACAAACCATTCTTTGGAAAGATCCGCGATCAGCTGCAGCTGGACGTCTTCGTCCTGTACAGCCCCGGTCTCTCCGGCTCCGCTCTTTGCAGCGGCTCCCGTGTTCCCGACAGCGCTCTGGTCTGCAGCAGCTCCTGTACTTCCGACAGCACTCTGGTCCGCAGCGGCTCCTGTATTTCCTACAGTGCCCTGGTCCGCAGCAGCTCCTGTATTTCCGGCAGCACCCTGGTCCGCAGCAGCTCCTGTACTTCCGACAGCACTCTGGTCCGCAGCAGGCTTCTGCCCGGCCGCTGTTTCAGATACTGTATTATTTCCGCAGCCTGTCAGCGCTGCCAGTAAACATAAAACGATAACAAATGCCGGGTTTATTTTCATCAACGGTCCCTCCCTGTGACCTTTTAAAGAACTTGTACGGGCGAAAATTTCCTTCACCGATGGCGTTATGGAAAAACTGCGCATTGCTTCGCACTCTGCGCTCCCGCATTGCTCCGGTTCAGGTCTTCCTTCTGTTGAACCCGTTGCCCCGGTAGTACTCATCCTTTGCCGCGTACATGCGCTCGTCGGAGATGCGGCTGAGCCCTCCTACGTTTTCCGATGGGAACTCCCTCGCGGAGGCATAGCCGCAGGAAACAGAGAGCTTCTTGATCCGTTCCCCTTCCCATTCGTCTATCGCTTTTTCCAGCTCCTCCCGCAGCATGCCCATCTGGGAATCGCTGATGTGGAGCATGGCGGCAAATTCATCCCCGCCGATACGGTAGACCTTGCCGAAGCGCCCGAAGCACTTGCGCATGCAGTCTGCCGTGCCGCGGATCAGTTCATCACCGGCGGCGTGCCCCAGGGTATCGTTTGCTGTCTTAAGGCCATTGATGTCTGCGGTCACATAGACAAAGTTTTCATCAAGGCCTGTCGACATTAATCTTGCTTTTTCCTCTTCAAAAGCCCTCCGGTTCAGCAGCTGGGTATCCTGATCCTGGAATGAGGCGTTGGTCAGTGCCTCGGTGCGCATGGAGATGAGCCTCAGCGTGAGGATCAGGATCACCATCACGAACACACACAGGGCAATGTTCAGCAGGATCACATTAAAATATTCTCCTTTGGCGCTGCTGCCGTCGCTCTCTACTACAAGGTACCAGTCCAGCTTTTCCAGATATTTACTTACTGCAATGCCCCCGCTGTCCAGGTCGTGATAGACGTAATCGCCGCCGGGGCTCAGACTCAGATCGTTCTCATATTTAGTCAGCAGGTTCCCGTCCTCGGTATCCACCTGGATCTGCCCTTCCGTGTCGATCAGCATTATTTTGACCCGATGCTCCTTTTCCAGGCTCAGGAAAAGGTTATGGCTCTTTTGCATATGCATACCGACACCACACACGCCCAGAAAGTTCCCGTCGTGATCCCGCAGAGCTGTATCGACAAAGACGGCCCAGGTATCATGGCTCTGTTCATCGAAACCGACGTCCAGGTCGTAGTCGAAATTTTTTTCCAGAAAAGCCCCGTACCAGTAATCATGCTCGTCGTGTTCCGGGTCTACGATCTTGCTCAGTCCGTCAAAATTGTAGTAGCGCCTGGTGGCGTCGGAAATCACATAAACCGATTCGTAATTGAACCAGTCGCGGATGCCTTCAAGATATTCCTGAATTGCAGCGGTGCTTTCCTCCACGGACACGTTCTTTTCGTTCTGCAGTGTTTTGATCAGGAAGCTGTCCTTTGCCATGGCCAGGCTCAGTGTCACCGGTTCGTTGAGTTCGCCGCTGATGGAATCGTAGATACGGGCCGCCATCATCCGGCTCAGTTCCCTGGCATTGCGCTGGCTCATGATACTCAGAGACCAGAGGGAAACAAAGGTGGACAGCAGGAAGCTGACCAGCACGATGGAAAAAGTCAGCCTGGTGACATTGTTTTTGCTGAATGTAATATGGTGCTGAAACATACGCTCACTTCTCTTTTCTTTTTTTGCTGATAAAAACTTCTTTAGCTGTTCAGCTTCAACAGAGTTCTGTCTCAGCCATACAGTGCAGCCTGCCGGAAAGCGTCCCCGATTCGTTGATTCCATCGCCGTTTTTGCCTTCGCAAAACGCCCCGGGTGCCTTCTCGCCTGCGCGCTTCGGCATAGTATAAATTAAACAATATTTTCCCCGAGATTATTCTAAAACCGTGATAAATAATTATCAAGCAGGTTTGAAGATGACTTCCAATTTTTCAAAACACATCGATAAGGCATCGTATACTTTACGCTATAACGTTTGTATATTACATCATAAAAGCACGCCGAATCCCATAATTAAGTGACAGCTTTTTCTTCTTTAAACAAATATTACATTCATTCCATATCTATTA
>DEPS01000113.1 GCA_002358875.1 Lachnospiraceae bacterium UBA3386
AATTATCTTGATCTTGCCCATGGCCTGGAACCGGAGCATGTGCAGGATGTTTCCAGTGTAAAGGAAAAGGAGGACGACGCCTTCTCCAGATATTACAGCAGGGGAACAAAAGGAAAGCCAAGAGAGCAGAAAGCGCAGCCGAGGCGCGCCTATCATTTACAGGGAGAGAGGGATGAGCGGCTGCAGACCCACCTTCTGGAAGGAACTGTCTCTGTGCCCAAATTCCTTGCCGCTGCCAGGGCGCACAATACCACGGCGGCCGCTTTTACGACCGCCCTGTTCATGGAGGCAATCCTGGACGGTATGCGCGTGCAGGAGAAAAAGCTTCCGATCGTCCTGAGTGTGCCGGTCAATCTGAGAAATTATTATCCGTCGGAGACTGCCCGCAATTTTTTCGGTGTGATCAATGTGGTGTTTGAGCCCAAGGACTACGACGGGACCCTGGAGAGCATACTGGAGGTCGTGCAGGCCTCTTTTAAGAGGCAGCTGGAACAGGAGCAGGTCGCTCTGACCATGCATGGATATGCCCGCCTGGAACACAATCTCGCGATCAAAACTGTGCCGCTGGCATTGAAAAATCTGGTCATCGCCGCCGTGAACGACCAGGTGCAGAGAGGCATCACGGGAACCGTTTCCAACGTCGGAAAGATCGTAATGCCGGAGCCATATGCCGGTTATATCGACCGGTTCAGCTGCTTTATGGCCGCGCCGGATGTACAGATCAGCGTCAGCTCCTTTGGTGGAAAGATGTGCTTCGGTTTTGCCAGTCCCTTCGAGGGGCATCCGGTCATGATGCGATTTTTCCGCAAGATCGTGGCTCTGGGCATCGATGTGGAGATCGCCTCCAGCGATTCCTGGAAGAGCGGGAGGGAGACAGGCGCGTTCGGGAGAACCCAGCCGTAAGAGGAGGAAGCCATGCAGTATTGTCCCAATTGCCAGGTACAGATCCGCGGCATTAAAGCCCGCTGTCCATTATGCCAGAGAGAGCTTTTGACGGCGGTCCATGAATGGCCTGTCTGGAAGGATGGGGAAAAAATCCTCCCCGGGGCGGACGAAAACGACGGGCCGGCTATGTCCGATGCGGAGACCGCAGCTGAAACAGCCGCAGCAAAACCAGTACAGATCCTGGACGACGACCCCTTTGTCCAGCTTCCGGAGACGAAAGTGAGCTTTATGCTCATGGTCCGCCTGGTCACGTTTTTGTGTGTCAGCTTCGAGATTATGGTCATCGCCGCGCATATTATTACGGGATTTCAGCACGGATGGCTTTATGCTGCAATGCTCGCCGCGCCTCTTGCCTGGGTGGATTTTCAGATTGCGGTCTATTATCGAAGCAACATGATCCGCATGCTGACGATACAGGCCTATCTGATCATGGTTGTCTGCCTGGTTATTCAGAACCTTACCCGTTCCGGGACCTGGGCGGTATCCTGGGTCGTCCCGGCAATGTTCTGCCTGCTGATCGCGGTGACCTTTGCCGCGGCAAAGGCTCAGGGCATGCAGCTTCATGAATTTATTCTTTATCCGGCCTTCGACGTTCTTATGAGCCTGCTGCAGATCATCCCCATTGTTATGGGGATAAACACTCTGATCGCTCCGGCTGTGATCTGTATCGCGGGCATGCTCATCCTGGTCAGCAGCCTTGTGATCTTCCAGGGTCGTATGCTGCGGGGAGCGGTCTATAAATATCTTCATATGTAGACTTTGCCTCATGCCGCAGCGCGCAAGCGTGAAGGCACCCGAGTGTTTTTGCGAAGGCAAAAACGGCGATGGGATAAACGGATCGGGGACGCTTTGAGGCACCGATTTGAGTATAAAAATCGTCGCATCAGCGCGATTTTTATACTTTTTATGACAGAAATTAGAGACTTACGATATGGCTTTTTTTCCGATTTTTATTGATTTATCCGACAAGACGGTCGTTGTGGCAGGCGGAGGCGTGATCGCGGAGAGGCGGATCAGGACGATCCTGCCCTTTGCGGGGCGTCTTGTGGTGATCGCGGAAGCGGTTTCAGACAGTCTGCAGTGTTTTCTGGACCAGCTGGACGGCAGCGGACGGGTGATTGTACATCGCAGGAAATTTGAGATGGAGGATATTGATGGTGCCTTCATGGTCCTGGCCTGTACGGATGACAGTGAACTCAACCGTCGTATCATGACGGAATGCCGTGTCCGGGGGATACTGGGAAACAACGCCTCGGACAAGGAGAACTGCGATTTCTTTTTCCCGGGGCTTATACACAAAGATCCTGTCGTCATCGGCATTACGTCGGGCGGGCAGGACCACAGGCTTGTGAAGGAACTCAGGATCCGGACGGAGGAGACTGTTGAAAAGGTCTTTCGGAGAGTGGAAAGGCATCAATGATACCGGCTGAGGACGGAGAAACAGATAGGACGAAGAATTTCGCGGCTTGGGATTAAGAGTATTGCGGGTTATGACGAAGAATTTCGCGGCTTGGGATTAAGAGTATTGCGGGTTATGATGAAGAATTTCGCGGCTTGTATTGAAGCTGCGGATAACCGAAATGTCGGAAGGAAACAGTCAGATGGGAGTTTATCGTGGCGGACGGTGAAAAAACTTTTGTGATCGGAAGCCGGGACAGCGCTCTGGCAGTCAGACAGTCAGAGATTGTGATGGCATATCTGGAAAAGCATCATCCAAAGATCCGGCTGAGTCTGGAAACAATGAAGACCACCGGTGACAGGATCCTGGACCGGCGTCTGTATGAAATAGGCGGAAAGGGACTGTTCGTGAAGGAGCTTGACCAGGCGCTGCGGGAAGGGCGGATCGATCTGTCGGTGCACAGCATGAAGGACATGCCGATCGAGACGCCCGACGATCTGCCGGTCATAGGCTGTTCCCGGAGAGAGGATCCGAGGGATGTGCTCGTGCTTCCGGCAGGATCAGGATCGGGAGCCCCATATCCGGACATCGATAAACTGATCGATTACAGCAGACCCATAGGGACTTCTTCCAGAAGAAGGATCCTGCAGCTGCAGGAGCTGTTCCCCAAAGCCCGGTTCGAAAGCGTCCGGGGGAATCTGGCCACCAGGCTCAGGAAGCTGGACGAGGGTCAGTACAGTGCGCTGATCCTTGCCGGGGCGGGGCTGAAGCGGCTGGGACTGGAAAACAGGATCAGCCGGTATTTTGAGGTGGAGGAGGTCGTTCCTTCCGCATGTCAGGGAATTCTGGCCCTGCAGGGCAGAAAGGGTGAGGACTATCGTTTCCTCGATGGATTTAGCAGCAGGGAGAGCACTTTTGCGGCTGCGGCGGAACGGGCTTTTATCAGGACCCTGGGGGGAGGATGTTCCTCTCCGGTCGGAGCATATGCGGAGATTTTTTGGAACGGAGCGGATGCCCTGATGACGCTTTACGGTTTTTATTATGATGAAGAAAACCAAAGGTCATACAGAAAAAAAGCGCAGACAATGGTGGGTGACACACAGGACTGCGCCCGGGCCGGCCGCGACCTGGCGCAAGGGATCCTGGAGGAAGCCGGGAAGGGTTATTTCCAAGAATAACAATGTACGGGCGTGACGAAGTATTCAGGCGTGAACGTCCGGCTTTTTTTGTGCTTATTTACAGGAAAGAAATGAAAGAGGACTTTTGATGACAGGAAAGGTATGGCTCGTGGGAGCCGGTCCGGGAGACCGCGGTCTGCTCACCCTCAAGGGGCTTGAGGTGCTTAAGGCTGCGGATGTGGTGGTTTTTGATGCTCTGGTCGGCCAGGAGGTGCTGACCCTGATCCCGCAGAGCGCAGAGCTCGTGAACGTGGGAAAGCGGGCGGGAAATCACATCATGCCGCAGGAGCTCATCAACCGGCTGATTTTGGAAAAAGCGCAGGAGGGAAAGAAGGTGGTCCGGCTCAAGGGAGGGGATCCTTTTCTTTTCGGCCGGGGAGGGGAGGAGCTGGAGCTTCTTTCTGAAAACGGGATTCCCTACGAGGTCGTGCCGGGAATCACCAGCGCCCTTGCAGTGCCGGCCTATAACGGGATTCCGGTGACTCACCGGGACTGCGCCTCCTCAGTGCATATCATTACCGGGCACAGGCGGAAGGGAAAAGACCATGACATCGATTTCGAGGCCCTGGTTCGGACCGGGGGGACGCTGGTATTTCTGATGGGCGTCAGCTCTCTTGAATCGATCATGAAGGGGCTTTTGGAGGCGGGAATGGATCCCGGGACCCCTGCGGCTGTCCTGCAGAGCGGAACGACTGCCGGGCAGAGGCGGGTGGTATCGACGGTGTCAGGGGTGAAAAAGGATGCCGACCGGGCAGGGATCGAAGCGCCGGCTGTCATTGTTGTGGGGGAGGTATGCGCACTCGCTAAAACACTTGCCTGGTACGAAAAGCTTCCTCTTGCGGGCAGAAGGATCCTTGTCACGAGACCCAGGGAACACATTTCAGAGCTGTCGGCCCGCCTGCGGAGCCTGGGGGCGGAGGTCATGGAGCTTCCCGCTATCGCGACGGAGAAGATCAGCCCCAACCCGGAGCTGGAAAAATATCTGAGGGAAGCATTCGGGGGAGCGAAAAGCGAGCGATTCGCTATGGCAGGCAGCGCGGGATTTTCTCAGGGAGACAGCGCAGGGTTTTCTCAGGGAGAAAGAGCGGGATTATCTCAGGGAAACAGCGAGCGATTTTCTCATGCAGACGAAGAAGAGATGCCGGGACCCTGCGACTGGATCGCTTTTACATCGCCCACGGGCGTGAAAATTTTCATGGATCTCTTTCTGGCTGAATATGATCCGCGGGATCTGTGGAGGACCAGGCTCGCCGTGATCGGAAAGGGCAGCGCGGGAGAGCTCGAAAAATACGGGCTGAAACCGGATTTCATGCCGTCCGTCTATGATGGGGAGACTCTGGGCAGAGAGCTCCGTGAGCGGATCCTTGAGGAGAGGGGAAAGGACAGGTCCGAAGGAAAGCCCGGCAAAATGTCTGTCGAAATGTCTGAGGCAATTACGGGCAGCGGGCCTGACAGGGTCCGCATTCTGATCCCGCGCGCCAGGATCGGGAACAGGGAGCTGATCTCTGAACTGAAGGGAAGGAGCGGCGAGAGCGGATCGGATGGATCCGGGAAAAATATTAGTATGGACATTGCGGACATTCCGACGTATGATACAATTTATGCCTCAGGCGGCGCGGTGGACGCGGCGTCCTATGTGCGAAGAGGAGAGATTGATTACGTCGTCTTCACCAGCTCTTCGACGGTGCGCGGCTTTAGTGAGGCAATGAAAGGGGTGGATCTTTCGGGATTTCTGGCGGTCTGTATCGGAAAGCAGACAAAAGCAGAGGCGGACAGGCGGGGGATGAAGACACGGATGTCGGAGAGCGCGACGATCGACTCCCTTGTTTTAGAGGTCCTCGCCGCGGCAGGGAGGAGGTAAGAAAGTTTATGGATCTTCTGGTCAGGCCGAGAAGGCTTCGTGGAAGTGAAACACTGCGTCGGATGGTGCGTGAGACGAGGGTGGACGCGGCTTCGCTGATCTATCCGATGTTTGTGATGGATGGAGAAAACAGGGTCGAGGAGATCGATGCCATGCCGGGTCAGTACCGCTATACGGTTGACCGCATGGGTGAGCAGCTGTTAAAGCTTCAGGACGCGGGCGTGAGCTCGGTCATGTTTTTCGGAATACCACAGCACAAGGACGAGAAGGGCAGCCAGGCCTATGATCCGGAAGGGATCGTGCAGAGGGCGCTTAGGAGGGCGAAGGCGGATTTCCCCGGCCTCTACCTGGTCACGGATGTGTGTATGTGCGAATATACCTCACACGGTCACTGTGGGATTTTGTGCGGACACGAAGTGGACAACGATGCGACGCTGGATTATCTGGCCAGGATCGCTCTTTCTCATGTCGAGGCAGGAGCAGATATGGTTGCGCCCTCCGATATGATGGACGGGCGGGTTCGCGCCATCCGCACGGCGCTGGACGATGCGGGTCATGTGATGACGCCGGTCATGTCCTATGCCGTGAAATATGCGTCGGCCTTTTACGGTCCTTTCCGGGAGGCGGCAGGGTCCGCTCCTCAGTTCGGCGACCGCAGAGGCTACCAGATGGATTTCCACAACCGCAGGGAAGGAATCAAAGAGGCGCTGCTCGATGTGGAGGAAGGCGCTGATATCGTGATGGTAAAGCCGGCTATGTCCTACCTGGACCTGATCCGGGACGTGAGGGAGATGGTCGATGTCCCTGTTGCGGCCTACAGCGTCAGCGGCGAATACGCCATGATCAAGGCTGCAGGTTTGAAGGGCTGGATCGACGAAGAGAGGGTCATGTGCGAGTCTGCGGTCTCCGTCTTCAGAGCCGGTGCTTCGATCCTTCTGACCTATTTCGCCAAAGAAATAGCCGCCTGTATCCGCAGCGGAAGGATCGGATGACGGCGGGCGAAGCTATTTCGACCTGTACGGCTGCATCCTGCATTTATGCAGGCGCGCAAAAGCGCTCAAACCGTACAGTTTGAGTTTTTTACAAAAAAGGTTTCGACATGAGGTGTTTTTTGTATGTCGACATTGATTTCAGCTGATAATTCCTGGATGCTTTTTGCCGTGCTTGTGATGATCGCGGCAGTATCCATAAGGCTCGAGCAGAGATACAGATGGGCGGCGCAGGTTTCCGCCTGTATGCTCTGTCTTGTTTTTTCGATGGCCCTGGCCAACCTGCGGGTGATCCCGACGGATGCGGCGGCCTATGATTTTGTCTGGGGATACATCGTTCCCCTGTCCATTCCCTTCCTGCTCTTTAAGGCGGATCTTCGCCGGATCTGGAAAGAGAGCGGGAAGATGTTTGGCATGTTCATACTCAGCAGCGTCGGGACGGCTGTCGGAGGCCTTCTGGCATTTTTCTTATTAAAGAACCGGATCGGATATGAGACGGCGAGGTCGGCAGTGCCTATGTTCGTCGGGACCTATGTCGGAGGCTCGGTCAATTTGGTCGCTATGGCGGAAACGGCTTCGGCCGGGGAAGAGCTTCTTTCTGCCGCCATTGTGGCGGATAATCTGCTCATGGTCCTGTATTTTTTTGTGCTCGCGGTTATTCCCGGAGTGAACTGGATCCTGCGGCATTACAGCCATCCCCTGATTGAAGCGGGAAGAAAGAAAAAAAGGGCAGGCGGAGCAAGGAACGCGGCAGATTACTGGAAGGCCAAGCCGGTTGCCCTGACGGATCTTTCCATGGGATTTGCGTCGGCATGTATGATCGCTGCGGGCTCCAATATGCTGGCAGACTTTTTCGGAAACCTTATCCCTGAGCAGGGCTTTATCCTGTCGCTTGTCCACGGGCTTTTGGGAAACAGGTATCTTCTGATCACGGCGGTCACTGCGGGGCTGGCGACGGCTTTTCCGCGTTTTTTCGGAAATATCGCAGGGGCAGAGGAGATCGGGACCTTCCTCATCCATATCTTTTTCGCGGTGATCGGTGCTCCCGCGTCTATTCTGATGATCGTGCGCCATGCGCCCCTGCTTCTTTTGTTTGCTGCAGTCGTTGTGTTTATGAACATGGTCTTTTCTCTGGGACTGGGCAGGCTGCTGGGCTATTCGATCGAAGAGATCATTGTCGCTTCCAACGCCAATATCGGAGGCCCGACGACCTCCGCCGCCTTCGCCATTGCCAAGGGATGGCATGAGCTGATCATTCCCGCCCTCCTGGTCGGGACCCTGGGATATGTGATCGGAAATTATTATGGAGTGTTTCTCTACACACTGATTTGATGAGGCGGCGCTTATCTGTATATGGAAACTCCCGGGTGAAGGTGTTTTGCTCAGGATGGCTGCCGAAGCAATGCCTTTTTAAGAATGAACATTTTAAGAATGAATATTTTTAAAATGAACATTTTAAAAATGAACATTGGAGGAAAGTGAAAAATAATTTTTATCAAAATCGATCAGTCCGTCATTTTTCAGGGCAGTGAGCTCCCGGGTCATGGCACTGCGGTTGATGCATAAAAATTCGGCCATTTCCGTGCGGCTTAAGGGGATCCTGAAGGAGGAGGCACCCTGGCGCCGGGCTTCCATGGAGAGGTAGGCAAGGATCTTTTCGCGTATGGAGCCGCGGGAGGTGATCTCGATCTTTTCCATAAAGCGGCGGTTTTTTTCGCTGATCATTTTGAATATATTGCGTGAGAGCTTGTGGTGGAAGCTGCAGGAATTCGTACAGGGATGAAGGATCCGCGAGGCGGGCAGGAACAGAACGAGGGTGGAAGCAGAGGAGATAAACGAGATCCCCTGCCTTTCACCCTCGTTTTCCATGAAGGCGATGTTTTCCCCGAAAATGTCCCCGGGTTTCATATAGGCCAGGAGTGTCCGGTTCCCCCAGACATCCTCTTTGTAGGTGCGGACCCCGCCTTCCAGCACGGCGCCCACGTTTTCAAAAAGCTCCTTTTCCAGGAGAATATAATCGTCTTTTTTATAACGGCGGAGCCTGCATCCCAGGCATTCAAAGAGCAGGGAACAGTCCTGGGAGCTGATCCCGTCAAAGAGGGGAAGGGATGAAATATCTGTAATATTGGCGCTGGGCATGATCGACTCCTTTAAATGGTAAATATGAGGATTTTTTACGACGCTGGTTTTTCGCGGTGAAAGAGCGTCGAAGCAGCATCTCCCTGGGAGCTGCGGGTTTTGCGAATGAGGGGTGGTGAGTATGAACGCTAAATCGTTTAACCGTATAGGAATAAAGATTTGTTTGGATGTTTTGAAATAAAAATATGTTTTTCAATGGCGGCTTTTCAGAAACTGCATGGTTCTGAAAAGCTGCCATTATTTTTGTTAATTATAATATATGAAATGTTGCATGTGCAACAGTAAGAAGGAGCTATTTATAGTAAAATTAAACGTAACTGACATTAAACTTCGACAGACTTTTGTTCAAAAACTCCAGATAGTCAACTGAAAACTGCCAGCGGAAAAACCGGCACCTGAAAACGGAAAATCAAAATAATGTGACGATTCAACTGTAAACGGAAAAACAGGCACCTGAAAACAATAAATCGCAGAAAGTCAACTGAGAAAAAGAGGAAGAAACAAATGAAAAAAGTGCAATCGACCTGCAATTTCTGCGCGATCGACTGTAATCTCGACTTCTATGTGGAGGACGGGCGTATCGTTCGCACAGTGCCCACGAAGGGCTATCCCGTCAACGACGGGTTCAGCTGTATTAAAGGGCTCTCGCTGAGCAAACAGCAGACAACTGTCAAACCGGGCGCCCTGCCTAAGATCAGGCAGGCGGATGGTTCCATGAAGGAGGTCGGCTGGGACGAGGCTTTTTCGCATGTGGCGGGAAAGATCACGGAGCTTCAGGAAAAGTATGGGCGCGAGAGCGTCGCGGGCATCAGCACCGGCCAGCTCACGCTGGAGGAGTTTGCTATCTTCGGCCATGTGATGCGTAATTTCCTGCAGACGAATGTGGACGGCAATACCCGCCTCTGCATGGCTTCCGCAGCGGTGGGACATAAGGGGACCTTCGGATACGACGCGCCGGGCTACACCCTGCAGGATCTGGAGCTGTCCGACACCCTGATCTTCATCGGGGCCAATCCCGTGGTCGCCCATCCCATCATCTGGGGACGCGTCCGCAGCAACAAGGTGCCGGGCCACAAGGTCATCGTGATCGATCCCAGAAGGTCCGAGACGGCCATGAACGCGGACTATCATTACCAGATCCGCCCCAGGTCAGACCTGGCCCTGCTCTACACGCTGGCCAATGTTCTGATCGAGAAGGACTGGATCGACCACGACTTTATCGAAGCCCACACCAACAAATTTGACGAATTCGCGGCCTTTGTGAAGGCATTTCCGCTCTCACGGGGCGCACAGGCTTCCGGCATCAGCGAGGACCGCATCCTTGAACTCGCTCAGATGATCCACGATGGCAAGGCGGTCTCCTTCTGGTGGACCATGGGCGTCAACCAGGGTTACGAGGCAGTGACAACAGCCCGTGCCATCATGAACCTGGCTCTGATGACCGGCAATATCGGTAAGCCCGGCACGGGGGGCAACTCGATTACCGGCCAGTGCAACGCCATGGGCTCGCGCCTTTTCTCCAACACCACCTGCCTGTTTGGCGGAGGCGACTTTACGGACGAAGCGGAGAGCAGGCGGATCGCGGATATCATCGGCATCGATCCCGCCCTCATGGCCAAAAAGCCCACGATTCCCTACAACATGATCATAGAAGGCATCAATGAAGGCCGGATCAAGGGCCTCTGGATCCTGTGCACCAACCCCCGCCACAGCTGGACCAACAACGAGACCTTTGCCCGGGCAGCCAAAAAGCTCGAACTCTTCGTCGTGCAGGATATCTATGACACCATTGAGAGCGCCGAGGACGCGACGGTCTATTTCCCTGTCGTTCCGGGCATCAAGAAGGCCGGCACCTATATCAATCTGGAGCGCCGCATGTCCGCCATGCGCCCTGTGCTGCCCCGCGGCGAAAACGAGATCTCTGACTACGAGTGCATCCTGGGCGTCGCCAAGGCTCTGGGAATGGGGAGCGCCATCGAGCGCTGGGAGACCCCCGAGCAGTGCTTTGACATGCTGCGCGACATCTCCCGCGGCAGACCCTGCGACTTTTCCGGCGTCAAGTGGAATGAACTGGAAAATTCCAAAGGCAGGCAGTGGCCCTATCCAGAGGGAAGGGAGGCCGAGTTCGCCGGGGACCAGCGCAGACTTTATTCCGACGGGATCTTCTTTACACCGAACGGAAAAGCCAATTTCCTCTTTGAGGAGCTGCTCCCCAACCCCTTTGTCCAGGATGAGAAATTCCCGCTGCTCTTCAATACCGGCCGCGGCACCGTGGGACAGTGGCATACCCAGAGCCGTACCAAGGAGGTCAAATTCGTGGAGGACGTCTCTTTAAAGAAAGCCTATCTGTATATGAACACAAAGCTGGCTGAGGAGAATGATGTCCACGAGATGGACCAGGTCCGCGTATTTTCTGTGAATGGACAGGACGCCGTCTTCTACGTCAAGGTGACGGACAATGTCCCCTACGACCAGCTGTATGCCCCCATCCATTATGTGGAGTGCAATAAACTGACGCCTTCCAGCTACGACAAATACTCCAAAGAGCCCAACTACAAGGGAGCGACCTGCAGATTTGAAAAGGTCTGAACCGGCAAGGGCCGGGAGACCATGAGCCGGAGACTTTTTGAGCAGGGGGCTTTACGGAAAACCCGAATCACCGGGGACCGGAAGCTTCAGAAAACAGGAGCTTTAAAAAAAAGCTTCATGAAAAAGAGATTTAAGGAAAATTGCTTCAAAAAAGAAGCTTCGGGAAAAACCTCTGGAATCATGATCCTGAAAAAGGAGTTAAAAAGTCAGGGAAGCCATTTTTGAACAGGAGAAATGTGACCTATGTACAGAATCAAGATAGACCGCAGCCGCTGCATCGGCTGTCTCACCTGTGTGACGGCCTGTGTGGTCAGCCACGAGACGGAGAGCGGCGATGCGCGAAACCGCGTCGTGATCGACAGCGAGACAAAGCCGGCGCCCATTTTCTGCCGGCACTGCACCCGGCCGGAGTGTGTTTATACCTGCATGACCGGCGCGATGAAAAAAGACCCGGAGACAGGGTATGTCACTTATGACAAGGAACAGTGCGCCAGCTGTTATATGTGCGTGATGTCCTGCCCCTTCGGTATTTTAAAGCCGGACAGCATCCACTTCAGGGAGATCATGAAGTGCAACATGTGCGTACACCGGAGCGAGGACGGAAAGACCGCCAATCCGATGTGCGTGGAGAAATGTCCCATGCACGCCATCACGCTGGAAGAAGTGCTGCCCGGAGCGGAATGATCATGAACGGCCACAAGGTGGCCGGTAATGAATGATCTGATTTTTTCATCCGTGCAGCTGATCAGAGCCACTGCATTCTTGAAAACACCCCGGATTGCCCCGCGCGAAGGCGCTGCGGCAAGGGGGCAGAAGTGAAAGGACTATTTATGAAGAAATATGTAGTGATCGGATCCTCCGCGGCCGGCATAAACGGGATCCGGGAGCTCCGCAAATATGACAGGGAGGCGGAGATCGTCCTGATCTCAAAGGACAGGGACATCTATTCCCGCTGCATCCTGCATGAGTATCTGGCCGGAAAGCGCAGCATCGAGAAGCTGCGTTTCGTGGAGAAGGATTTTGAGTCTCTTTATAATGTTATCTGGAAGAAGGGCGTCGAGGCTGTGGGCCTGGACAGGGAGGCAAAGGAGGTCCTGCTTCGGGATCTGGATGATCCGGAGAAGACCGCGCGCGAAAAATACGACAGGCTGCTGATCGCCACCGGCTCCCACACCTTTTTCCCGCCCATCAAAAACATGGCCGGTTCGCCCAACATGATCGGCTTCCGCAACATCGATGACATCGAGGTTTTAAAGGAAGTGGCGAAGACCCGGAAAAATATCGTCGTTCTGGGCTCCGGCCTTGTGGGCATCGACTGTGCGACAGGCTTCCTGGAGCTGGGCGTAAAGGTCGTGCTCTGCGACTTCGCCGGCTGGCTTTTGAACAGGCAGCTGGATCAGGAGGCTGCGCAGGCCTATATCGATGCCTTTGCCGCCCGCGGCGTTGAGCAGCACTACGGCGTCGGCGTGAGCGAAGTGCAGATCAACGATAAACACGAGATCACTGCGGTCGTCCTCAGCGACGGCAGTGTGATCCCCTGCGACTTCTTCGTCGTGACGGCGGGCGTCCGTTCCAACGTGGAATTTCTGCAGGATTCCGGACTTGAGCTCTCCCGCTTCGGCCTTGTCTACGACGAGACGGGCAGGACCAGCGACCCCGATATCTACGGAGCAGGGGATGTATCGGGCCTTTCCCCCATCTGGCCTGTCGCTGTGAAGGAGGGTATGGTCGCCGCCGCAAATATGGCGGGCGTCCCTGAGAAGATGACGGATTTCTTTGCCAGCAAGTCGACCATGCGCTTCCTCGGGATCTCCACAATGTCGCTGGGCAATGTCAACCCCGATCCCGCGGATGAGGATGTCAGGGTCGAGACCTTCCGCAAGGGCGATGTCTACAAAAAGATCGTCCACAAGGACGGGAAGATCATCGGCGCCCTTCTGCAGGGAGACCTGGCCTACGGCGGCGTTCTCCAGCAGATGATCGCCCGCCAGATCGACGTACGCCGTGTGAAGAAGCCCTTGTTTGACATCGACTACTCCGACTTCTTCCACATCCGCGAAAATACGTATGAGTTTTATTATGATTGATCAGGCAGTGCTTTGGCTGATCCTGCAAAAATATGATCGGCCAGGCGATACTGCGGCTGGTCAGGCTGTATTATGACTGATCAGGCAACATTTTGGCTGATCCTGCAATACAAGGGGATTTAAAAAAATGAAAAGACTGGAAAAAATACCTGTACCCGTCATCGCGACTTTCCTGAGTTTTTTGACGATGGGAAATGTCTACGGGGGCCTTGGCTTTGTCTGGCTCCGGTATCTGATCATGGGTCTGGGGACTGTATTTATTATCTGCTATATCCTTAAGATCGTGCTCAATCCGGGCATCTTTCTGAAGGAATACAGCCAGACGATCCCGTCGAGCCTGTACGGCGCCTTCAGCATGGTGCTGATGGTTCTGGGAAGCTTCTATTATGAGATGGGAATGGGATTTGGACGCATCATCTGGCTCATCGCCGTTGCGATCCACTGCGCCCATATCATCATTTTTACCATTAATCATACCTTCGGACAGGTAATTTCAAAAAAGGATTTCATCAATATGATGCCCAGCTGGTTCGTCACATACAATGGCTGGATGGTGGCCTGCGTCACCGGCGGAAAGATGGAAGCCGCGCCTATCCTGAAGGTGATCACGATCTACGGCTGCATCATCTATCTGGTTCTCGTGCCGTTTATGATCTGGCGCCTTCTGAACGTTGAGATCAAGAGCGCCACTTACCACACCATGGCAGTTCTTCTGGCGCCCTGCAGCCTGTGCGTCGTCAGCCTGGTCAATGTGTACGGGACGCCCAACAGCATCCTGATAGGCCTCATGTATTTCTGTGTGCTGGCGTCACTTTTGTTTATCATCGTTAAGCTCCCGGATTTCTTCTCCTTCCAGTTCTATCCCGGATTCGCGGGGCTGACCTTCCCCATGGCGATCGGCGTCGTCGCCTCTCAGAAGATGGCTGCCTACCTTGCCGGTATCGGGAACGATTCGCTGAGCTATGCAGTGACCCAGCTGGCGGGTCTGCAGATATTCCTCACCACCATGCTTGTGGGCTACGTCATGCTGATGTTCACGAGGATGTTTTTGAAAAAGCAGCCAAGACAGTGACAGCGTTTCTTTTTTATCACCATTTAAATCAGCAGTCGAATCAATAGTCGATCGGGCACAGGATTGGACGCATATTTGAACGCTTTTTTGTTTCAACCGTACAGATCGAAAAAAGTATAAAAAAAACAGGAGCGGCCTGTGTCGGGTGAAGGCCGCGCTCCCTGTTCACTGCACCCGGGATGGAGGTATTGCAAGTGGGTTATATTTTGACGAAAAAGGGCTTTGACCGGGTCCTGTCCGAGCTTGGAAAAAAATACAGGCTCTACGCGCCCGTGCGCAAGGCCGGCGAGGGGAGATTTACTGACACGGATGTCGTACGCTACGATTTCATCAGCTCGTCTGATGAGATCGAGCTGGGACAGAAATCCGACTATGCCTTCAAGGAGATCCTGACTCCGCTGTCGGAGACGCTTTTCTTCTTTACGGAGAATGAGGTCAAAACTGCGGACAGGGACGCGAGGGAGGCAATCATCTTTTTAAAGAGCTGCGATATGCATGCCGTAAAGCGCCTCGACCAGATCTATCTGGACAACAAATTCGCGGATCCTTTTTATCAGGAGATCCGCAGCCGCGTCCACTTTGTCCTGCTCGGATGTCCTAAATCCGGCGCGGACTGCTTCTGTGTCGACATGGGCACCAACCGCACGACGGAAGGGTATCTTTTCTCCCTGGACAGGACGGAAGACGGCTTTGCCTGCAATGTACTGGACAGCAGCCTTGACGGGATTTTCGCGGAAAGCTGCGCTTCACAGCAGGATGTCGAGCCCAAATATGTGACTGAGAACGCGACCCGCGTCACGATCCCCGAGGAGATCCCCAACAGCATTTACAAGAATGCAGTCTGGGACGAGTACAGCGCGCGCTGCATCGGCTGCGGCCGCTGCAATTTCGCATGTCCTACCTGTACCTGCTATACCATGCAGGATGTTTACTACACGGACAACGGAAAAGTGGGCGAGCGCCGCAGGGTCGGGGCCTCCTGCATGGTGGACGGCTACACCAATGTCGCGGGCGGCGGCCAGTACCGGCGCACCAAGGGCGAGCGCATGCGCTTTAAGGTGCTCCACAAGATCTATGATTTCAAGAAACGCTTCGGCTATCAGATGTGCGT
>DEPS01000179.1:0-3347 GCA_002358875.1 Lachnospiraceae bacterium UBA3386
CCTCGAAGCAGTACCATACCCAGGTTGGAAAAGGAGATATCGGCCGCTACATCCTGATGCCCGGAGATCCCAAGCGATGCATAAAAATTGCACAATACCTGGACGATGCGAAGCTGATCGCTGACAGCCGCGAATACACGACCTACACCGGTACACTGGACGGAGTAAAAGTGAGCGTTACTTCTTCCGGGATCGGAGGCCCCTCCACGGCGATCGCCATGGAGGAACTTAGCCTCTGCGGAGCCGACACCTTTGTGCGGGTCGGCACCTGCGGGGGAATGCAGCCGCAGGTAAAGAGCGGGGATCTCGTCGTCGCAACGGGCGCCATCAGGATGGAAGGCACCACCAGGGAATATGCCCCCATTGAATTCCCGGCTGTCGCCTCCTTCGACGTCGTCGACGCGTTGATAAAAGCATCAAAAAACCTGGAACTGGACATAAAGCCCCATTATACAGAGCGGAGAGCCGCCAGCGCCGTCCATATCGGCATCGTACAATGCAAGGACTCCTTTTTCGGCCAGCATGAACCGGAAAAAATGCCTGTCGCCTACGAACTGACCGAAAAATGGGAAGCCTGGAAAAAACTGGGCTGCCTTGCGTCCGAAATGGAATCCGCCGCCCTGTTTATCGTGGCGGCAAAGCTCCACGCCAGAGCGGGCACATGCCTCCTCGTCGTCGCGAACCAGGAGAGAGAGAAGCTGGGCCTGGAAAACCCCGTGGTCCACGATACCGATCTTGTGATCCGCACCGCAATCGAAGCGGTCAGGATCCTGATACGTGAAGATGCGAAAAAGAGAGGCGAACAGCCGTAAACTGGAATATTAAATGAGAAAAGAAATGATCCCGGAAGAAAAAATGGATCTGAAAAAAGAGAAGATTCTGGAAAAAGAGAAGATTTAGGAAAAGAGAAGATTCTGGAAAAAGAGAAGATTTAGGAAAAGATTCTGAAAAAACGAAGATTTAGGAAAAGAGAAGATTTTGGGAAAAGAAATGAATCTGGAAAAAGAAATGATCCGAAGCCTGATTGAGACGGCATCCGCCCAGCGGAGCCGATCCTATGCTCCATATTCCCGATATCGGGTGGGAGCGGCCCTTCTTGCGCAGGACGGAACCGTATATACAGGATGCAACATTGAAAACGCCGCCTATACGCCCTCTATCTGCGCGGAAAGGACAGCGTTTTCAAAGGCTGTCAGCGAGGGCGAGACACACTTTGACGCGATCTGCGTCGTAGGAGGGGACGAAAACGAGAAGATCCCGTCCGGTTTTTCGACGCCTTGCGGCGTCTGCCGCCAGGTCATGGCCGAATTCTGCGATCCGAAGAAATTTCTGATCATCGCCGCAACAGATCCGGATAACTACAGGATCTACACGCTGGAAGAGCTCCTGCCGGCAGGCTTCGGACCTGCAAACCTTGTGAAAATGCAGGCACCGTAACTACAGTACCGGTGTGTCAGCTCCTGTGAAAATGCAGGCTCCGTAACCGCAGCACCGTCGCGTCAGCTCCTGTGAAAATGCAGGCTCCGTAACCGCAGCACCGGTCTTCTTCAGATCCGCAGGCCGGCAGAAACTCACCCCCTATAAAGGGCTATATGTAAATAAATGAACACAAGTCTTGTTTTAATGGAAAAACTGATTTCCATGATGATCATTGCGGGCGTTGGCTTCCTGACGATCCGTATCGGTTTTCTGGAAGAGAGAGATACACAACAGTTCGCTAAGCTGACTATGTACGTCTTGGGACCCTGCCTCATCATCTCGGCATTCAGGATCGAACTGACGCCGGAAAGGATCAGGGGATACCTTCTGGCGATGATCTTCGCCGTCGCGGCCCACCTCATCTTCATCGCCGCGGCAGCCGTCCTGCGCCGGACACGCCTGTTCGGCATGGTAGAAGAAATGTCCGTCATCTACACAAACTGCGGCTACCTCATTCTGCCGATCATCAGCATGACGATGGGACAGGAAATGGTGTTTTATGGCAGCGCATACCAGCTCACCTTCAACCTGTTCTTCTGGACCCACGGCGCCTGCCGCATGCAGGGCACAATCCGGATTGACTGGAAAAAGCTTTTCCTCAACCCCAACATACTGGCCATCATCGCCGGAGCCTTCTTCCTCTTTTCGGGAATCTCCCTCCCCGGGCCGGTCGATACCGCTGTGGAAATGCTGGCCGGCGCAGTTGGCCCCCTTTCCATGATCGTCATCGGCATGTCACTGGCAAAAGACAGACTTTTGCAGAGCTTTGACATAAAAAAAGCATTCCTCGTTGCCCTGGTCCGCCTCATTGCGCTGCCCCTCATCGTCATGGCCGCCCTCTACGCCTGCGGATTCCTGACGCGCCACCCGGAATACCTCCCGGTCGTACGCATCTCATTTTTAGCCATCGCAGCGCCGCCCGCCGGAAACGTCGTCCAGCTCGCTGTCCTCTACGACAGAAAACCCGCCATAGCAGGCGTCTACAACATGCTCGGCAACCTGCTTTGCGTACTGACGATTCCCCTTATCGATGCCCTGCTTATGGCTGTGTTCTGAAAACAGATTTTCGCCAAACAGATTTTAGGTAAACAGATTTTTGTCAAACGGATTTTCGCCAAAAAGAATTCGTTAAAAAGAATTCGTTATAAGAGAATTTGTTAAAAGGATTTCGGCATGGCTGTTTTTTCGGTAACCGATTTCGGATAACTGTTCGGTGCCTGTAGCAACTGAACAGTTATTTTTTTGCACGATTCCACCTGTTCTGCGCCGCCTGTCCGGAAGAAATCCAATAAGGCCCCCAGTCCCTTCGGTTCTTTGCCTTCAGGCAATGGGCCACCCAGCCCTTTCTCCACCGCATCCGAGGCTCCCGGCATCGAAACAGGGGATCACCGGCCTGCTGGTGTTCATTTTGAACGCTCCTGTCTTGAAAACTCTCAAATGAAACATCTTCTGACTGTGAATACAGAATATCTTTTTCGGCTTCAGTACTGGTTTCCGCATCCGGACCAGCGTCAATATCCCTGAACGAAATGACTTTTGTTTCCAGAGAGGCATCGATGCCAGTTTCCATAGACGGACCGGCTTCAATATCCAGATCCACAGCAGAATCAGTGCCCGTATACATGAAAAAAGTTCCGGGCAGGGCAGTGACCTCCGCATTTCTTGACGCCAGAAGTGCCCGATTCCCGTCATGAAACGTATCCCCGGAGCGATCCTGAACCGTTTCAGTGGGAAAATCCGTTTCGAGGTCAGGGGAACTTTCTCCATCAGGAACGGGATTTCCGAAATCTCCGAAAGACTCGCCTGTTTCGTCCACTCTGCTGTTTTCCGACCCAGTGACGGTCTCAGGAGCTTCGACCACAGAGTCC
>DEPS01000179.1:3385-7587 GCA_002358875.1 Lachnospiraceae bacterium UBA3386
CAGAGTCCTGAGAGCTGTCCTTCAGGCCATTGTCCTGCAGGCTGCTGACCGGGGAAATTTCGTCCGCCGGTTCATTTTCCGGACTACTTTCAGGAGGATTTCCGCCTGAACTGCTTTCAGGAGAATTACCGCCTGAACTGCTTTCAGCAGAATTTCCGCCCAATCCATCCGTGCCGCCGTCTTCCGTATCCTCAGAAAGCTTTCCGGCCACGACCAGGATATTACCGCCGATGGCGTCCTGCTCGATATGCACCTTCTGGTGCTTCATCAGCTCCAGAAGGATCAGGAAGGTCACGATCACCTCTTCCCGGCTCTCCCGGGATTCGAGAAGATCGCGGAAATCAATCCTCGGATGGGCCTGCAGATATGCCCGGATGTAGAGAGTTTTGGTGTCGATGTTGACTTCCTCGCGGCTGATCTTG
The DNA here is from genome assembly GCA_002358875.1 of Lachnospiraceae bacterium UBA3386. GTDB lineage: Bacteria > Bacillota > Clostridia > Lachnospirales > Lachnospiraceae > CAG-791. The sequence goes on from DEPS01000179.1 coordinate 3,808, forward strand.
CCGAAACCGCTTCGGACAGGATCCCGCCGGTTCTTTTTCCTTCGCAGGACTTCCCCGAAGACCTTCTGAAGGCTCTTCAGATCAGCGCTTCCCAGAAGATCTTCATAATCTATGGGCGGCTGATAGCTGCGGACCTCCTGGGGAAGATTCTGGGCGCGGAAAAAACGAACCCCTGCCTGCTCCCGGCAGACGGCGAGCTCCTCGGAGAGATATTTATACATCTTGTATTCCAGAAGACGCTGCACCAGCTCCTCGCGGGGGTCGCCCTCCTCCTCGCCCGTCTCCTCATTTTTTTCACGGGGCAGGAGCATCCGGCTCTTTATATCGAGGAGAGTCGCCGCCATCACGAGAAATTCGCTCATGACGTCCATGTCCTCGCGCTCCATCTGCCGGACATAATCTAGATACTGGTCTGTGATCTGCACGATAGGAATGTCGTAAATATCTATTTTGTTTTTTTCAATCAGGTGAAGGAGAAGATCCAGAGGACCCTCGAACACCGGAAGTTTTACCGGAATTGCCATTTATTATATTTCCTGAGCGCTTTTGCAATTTTTAAATTTCTGTCTGCTTTTGCAATTTTTAAATTTCTGTCTTTGAAAAATATGAAAAGAACGTTAATATAAACAGTACGTGAATTATAACATGAATGCCTGCGGGATGGCATAAAAAGTTGTTCGTTACAGTGTACGCTGTCGACAGGGTACGCACTGTGGCTTATAAAGATATTTTCCACAGAGTGCGGGTCCTTTTTGTTATGCGCAATGGTGTCATTGTATCCTGGCGGCAGGATTCGGTTCTTTATTAATATTTTTGGAGCATGCAGATGAGTGACTGGAAAGAAATTTTTTCAAATAGTATCCTCGCAGAGGGCAGAGAATATTTTTTGAGCGGCAAGGCCAAACGCCTTCACGAGGAAGATGACGGATTTTTCGCGACTGTCCGGGGAACCCGCAATTACCATGTGTCGATCCGGACGAGATGGGAGATGGAAGAGGAGGAGTGGATCACGGGAATGTCCTGCACCTGCCCCTATGCCCGGGAGGGAAATATCTGCAAGCACATGGCCGCTGTGCTCTATCTGATTGAAGACGAGTACTATCCTCTTGAAGTAGACGAAGAGGAAAAAAAGAAGTTTTTCTTCGCAGACTTGTCCGGAGGCGGGCAGGAAGGGAAAGACTCCGCAAACCAGGTGGCAGGCTCCGCAAGCCAGGCTGAAGGCTCCGTAAATCGGGCTGCAGGCTCCACAAATCAATCAGCAGGATCTGCGAAGCAGGAAGCATTTTCAGGAAAGCAGGGAAGAACTGCACAGGAAAAGGGCTCCTCTGCAATTCCGTCCGGCATCGGGATGGCCGGCGCACTCCTGGAGCTGCAGCGGCAGGAACTTGAACAGCTTAAAAAGGAGCAGGAGGACGAGGGGACTCCCGCTGCCAGCCCCCTCCACATGGAGCCCTACCGGTATTTCCAGTATGACCGCTTTGAAAAAAGCATGAAGGTTGATGCTGCAGCCCGTAAAAAAGCGCAGAAGCTCCTGGAGAGGGGTGAACTGGAGAACTTTAAGATCGATATTGGATACGCCAGGAAAAATGTCTGGGATCAGTATGAGGGGCCGTCGACGCTCTGCGGCTTTGCGACTGCCCGCTTTGACAAAGGCTATGAACAGGTGCGCCTTGTGTTCGGACAGGACAGGATCCTGGAAGGAAGCTGCAGCAACTGGCAGTGCAGTACCGGCTTTTTTAACAGAAAGATTGGCGAGTCCATCAAAGCCTGCGAACATCAGCTTGCGCTCCTGTCCCTGGTCTGCAAACATCTGGAGGAAAAAAATCCCGGCGACGCGACCTCCCTCGGGGGCAGGAATCTCCTGGGCATGGCGGATCAGTTTCAGCTGCGGCTAAGCGATGCAGAGGATTTTTCCGCCCTTGCCCTGCAGATGCAGCCGGTGGTCGAATGGCAGGAGGATCAGAAAAACAGCATTCCCACCGTTTCCTTCCGCGTCGGGACCTCGCGCCTTTACAAGATCAAGAAAATCTCCGATTTTGCGGAAGCAATGAAAAACGGAGATGAAATGAAATTCGGCACAAAAACCATGATCCGGCTCGGTGAAGAACTTCTTACAAAGGACTCTCTCCCCTGGTACCGTTTCATCAAGAATGCCCTGCAGGAGGAGCAGCTCAGAAACCGCGCCCTGAGTACAAACATCAGCGGCAGCTCCCGCTATTACGGAAATAACGGATACGAGATCGGTGCCCAGATCGTCGACGCCATTCCCCTGTACGGCGCGGCGCTCGACCAGTTTTTCCGGGCTGCCAGGGACCAGCGGATCGAGTTTTCCATCAAATCGGAAGTAATCGAGTACGGCTATCGCACGACCAAGCGCCGCAAGGCGGAGCTCCTTTTCTGCGACCGGAATCCGGAGATCCAGATTGAGATCGCCCCCTATTTCGGGATGCAGATGCAGGAAGAGCCCGAAGGAGCCTCCGGCAGGACAAAAAAAGAAAAAACTGCCGCAGGCACTGCAGCTTCCCGGACCAGCCCACAGGACGGCCCGCTCAAAACTGCCACGGGCTCTGCAGGCACTGCGGCTTCCCATACCAGTCCGCAGGACGGCCCGCTCCAGGGCATCCATATCACCGGAGACATCCCCGCCTTCATCCAGGGGCAGGAAGCCTCCTACTTTGTTGATGAAAAAAAAGACAGCTTCTGCCGCGTGAGCCGTGAACAGGTCGAGAAAATCGCTCCCGTCATGGAAGCAGTGGAAAACGGCCGCGTCGACGCGATCATCGGCCGCCGCCATCTGCGTGATTTTTACACAAAAATGATGCCCCGCCTCAAGGAGGCCGTCAACGTGGTGGAGTATGGGACGGACCTGATCGAGCGCTACCTGCCGCCCGAGGCAGAGTTCATTTTCTACTTTGACCTCGAAGACGGAAACGTTCTGTGCAGACCGGACGTACACTACGGCCTGCAGATCCATACCCTCCTGGACCTGATCCCGGACCGCCCCTGGTCCGGCACTCCCTATGCTTCCTACAGGGACAGGGAGAAGGAAAAGAGCGTCCTCGATATTGTCGTCAAATACATCAATACCATTTACGTGGAGCTTCGCGTCCTGATCATAGATCACGAAAACGAGGAAGGCATCTTTAACCTCCTGGCATACGGCCTCGAGGAACTGATGCAGGTGGGCGAAGTCCGCATGACCGAAGCCTTCCGCCGCCTGGGCCTGCGCCGCCACACCAAATTCTCAGTCGGCGTCTCCGTGGAGAGCAACCTCATGGACCTCCAGATCCTCTCGGACGACCTCTCCGAGGAAGAACTGCTCTCTGCCTTCTATCAGTACCAGAAAAAACGAAAATTCGTCCGTCTCAAGAACGGCGACTTCCTGCAGCTGGACAAAAACGAGACCATTGACCAGCTCATGGAGATCATGGAGACCATGGGCGTCTCCTTAAAGGACTTCGTCCGCGGGAAAATGCAGGTCCCGGCCTACCGAGCCCTCTATCTGGAAAAAATGCTCGAACAGATGCAGGACATCTACACCGACCGCGACCGCCGCTTCAAGACCCTGATCAAGGAATTCAAGACCGTGGAGGACGCCGACTACGAAGTCCCTGCCTCCCTGCGCGGCACCCTGCGAAAATACCAGATTGCGGGCTACCGCTGGCTCCGCACCCTGGACCACTACGGCTTTGGCGGCATCCTCGCTGACGAAATGGGACTGGGGAAGACCCTCCAGGTCATCGCGGTCCTTCTCGCCGACAAAACTGCCCGAACAGAAGA
>DEPS01000179.1:7689-10991 GCA_002358875.1 Lachnospiraceae bacterium UBA3386
GACAAAACTGCCCGAACAGAAGACGGCCAGGCACTCTTGCCGGACAAAACTGCCGCACCTGCCACCTCCCTCGTCATCTGCCCTGCCTCCCTCGTCTACAACTGGGGAGAAGAACTTCGACGCTTTGCCCCCCAGCTCAGGGCAGGCCTTGTCGCGGGCACAAAAAAAGAGCGCAGCCTCATCATTGAGGACTACCGCTCCTACGATGTCCTGATCACATCCTACGACCTCCTCAAAAGGGACATCAATGAATATGAAGGAAAATCCTTCCGCTTCGAGATCGTCGACGAAGCCCAGTACATCAAAAACCAGAGTACAGCCGCGGCAAAATCCGTCAAACTCATCAAAGCCGCGACCCGCTTTGCCCTCACCGGCACTCCCATCGAAAACCGCCTGAGCGAACTCTGGAGCATCTTTGACTACCTGATGCCCGGTTTTCTGTACACCTATAACCGCTTTCACGCGGATTTCGAACAATCTATCGTCAAATTTGAAGACCAAGCCGCCGCAGAACGCCTCCGCCGCATGGCCTCCCCCTTCATACTTCGCCGACGAAAGGAAGACGTCCTCCGCGACCTTCCCGAAAAACTCGAAGAAGTCCGCTACGCAGGCATGGAAGCCAAACAGAAAAAACTCTACGACGGCCAGGTCGTCCGCATGAAAAAAACCATGCAGGGCCAGAGCGACGCAGAATTCAGAAAAGGACGCATCCAGATCCTCGCGGAACTCACCAAGATCCGCCAGATCTGCTGCGACCCCTCCCTCATCCTCGCCAACTACGACGGCGGATCCGCCAAACGCGAGACCTGCATGGAGCTCGTCAAGGGCGTCATCGAAGGAGAACACAAAGCCCTCATCTTCTCCCAGTTCGCTTCCATGCTCGAACTGCTCGAAGAAGACCTCAAAAAAGAAAAGATCGCCTACTACAAAATTACCGGTTCCACATCCAAAGAACACCGCATGGAGATGGTCAAAGCCTTCAACGAAGACCGGACCCCCGTCTTCCTCATCTCCCTCAAAGCCGGCGGGACCGGACTCAACCTCACCGGCGCAGACGTCGTCATCCACTACGACCCCTGGTGGAACGTCGCCGCCCAAAACCAGGCCACCGACCGCGCCCACCGCATCGGCCAGACCCGCATCGTTACGGTCTATAAGATCATTGTTAAAGGAACCATCGAAGAACGAATCCTCGAGATGCAGGAAAACAAGAAAAAACTCGCTGAAGACATCCTCTCCAGCGAAAGCATCTCATCCAGCACCATCACCCGCGAAGACCTCCTCGAACTGCTGGGGTGAAACAGGGGACGGTTCCTTGTTCCAACCGGAGTGGAACAGGGGCCGGTTCCTCGGTCCAACGGACTGACAGCCAAAGTAGATGAAAAAGGGGACGATTCCTTGTTCCGACATGCCAAAGCGGAACAAGGAACCGTCCCTTGGTTCACTTTATACAGGCTGGAGATCAAGTACTTCTTTTACATACTTCTCAGCCTCGTCATTTTTCAAGTTAAAGCGGACAATGATCCTGCTAATGATATCCTCAGGTTTCAACTTCATTTCGTCGTGGTATACCTTGATTACCCCTTTTATTTCTCCGCGTTTCTCTCCGCGTTTTTCTCCGCGTTTCTCTCCACGCTTTTCGCCCTGTTTTTTCATCTCGTATCCGTAGGTCAGCCAATCCATCCGTTCAAAATCTTCCTGAATCAACATTTTCAGCACCTCCTTGTCCTGTGCCATTTGCTGCGCTTCTGCCCGGATTTTTTGAAGGTCATCATCGTCTTTTGCTGCCTGCGCAGCATACTCATCGTTTACATCAGCGATAGAAACAAGCCATTTTTGTATCCTGTCCGGTTTACCATTCTCATCTTCAGCATTCTTTCCTGCCTTGAACTGGTTCAGGCACTTATCCAGCTGGACATAAATGATTTTTGCTTTTGCAGGAAAAGACAGACCGGAATCTGCCGTCATTTTTGTGAACCGATGGATATATCGGTCACTGATTCTGTCATAATTAATAAATGCATCCGGACTTTCTACCATCAGAACGATCAGCAACACTTCGTTTACGTTCGTGTAGCCTAATGCGCCCTTCTTTTGACCTCTCTTTGAAGAATACTGGAGCAGCAGCATCTGTGATGCGTACAGCTCTGTACGGGTGAAGATAAATTTCTGTTTGACTTTCTGGAACTCTATATCCGCCGCCCGATCATCCTTTAACCACGATGGAATGTCCAAAACCATCCCTTTTGAAAAAATGGACTGTTTGAAAGATTCATTCGAAGCACTTGATCTTACGTCAATAGCAGTATCCTTTGCGATTTCCCGCATCAAAAAATTCAGACGATCAGGATGGATATCCGGGTTAAAAATTCTTTTTGCAATAACATCCGAATAAAGCGGCGGAAGAGCTTTTCCCTTACTGATATCGATTATCTGTTTCCGGTCTTTGAGTGGAAGTTTTTTAAGACTCCTTCTTTTATGTTTCATGTCGATTTCCTTCTACTCTGTATTAATATGTTACCATAAATACGAATCATTTCCAATTCAAAAGGATTGGAATCACGGGATCTTGATAATCCGAATAATCGTATTTTAACGTAAATCGAGCTGGATGTCAACATGCTTCCCGGTGACCCAGGGTGGACCAGGGGACGGTTCCTCGTTCCAATGCATGGAACAGGGGGACGGTTCCTCGTTCCGACATGCCAGGGTGAAACAAGGAACCGTCCCCTGTTTCCTCGTTCCGACATGCCAGAATGAAACAAGGAACCGTCCCCTGTTTCACCCTTGACAATCCCCAAAAACCGCAGTATCATAAAAACAAACATATGAATAAATGCTCATATATTGATAATTAAAATTTCTGCGTGCCGCATGAAAGGATGGAACATGGAAAAAGAAAACAGACGGATACTTCCAAAAGCAGAATGCTGCGACGTGCAGGAGATCCATGAAGAAATAGTCCGGCATATCATGGGGGAGATGCCGCCTCAGGAAAAACTTTATGAACTCGCGGAACTGTTCAAGGCATTCGGAGACACGACCCGCATCCGCATCCTCTTCGCCCTTTTCAAAGAAGAAATATGTGTCTGTGACCTGGCCGCCCTTCTCGAAATGACCCAGTCCGCGGTTTCACACCAGCTGCGCCTCCTCAAGCAGGCCCGCCTCGTGAACGGTCGCCGCGAAGGCAAACAGATCATCTACTACCTGGCTGACGACCACGTCCGCACCATTATTGAAAAAGGAATGGAACACATCCTGGAATAGGGCACCGCTGCCTCAGGACATACATAACAGGACAT
>DEPS01000179.1:11021-15915 GCA_002358875.1 Lachnospiraceae bacterium UBA3386
GGACATACATAACGCAGTAAAGAAGCGCGCGAAACCGTTCAGCGAACCAAAGAGCGCGATCATTACGCTAAATCATTTTTGAAAACATATAGAAAACGACTCATAAACCGTTCAGCGAACCAAGGTGCTCGACCAATACACCGAACCATTGTGCACACAAAAGCATTTAAACAACACAAGGAGGAAACTAAAAATGAAAAAGACCTACAAAATCGAAGTCGACTGTGCAAACTGCGCAAACAAGATGGAAGAAGCCACGAAAAAGACGCCCGGCGTTAAAGACGCGGTCGTAAACTTCATGACCCTCAAAATGAAGGTTGAATTCGAGGACGGCGCCGACGTGGACGCAGTCATGAAACAGGTCGTCAAAAACTGCAAAATCGTCGAAGACGACTGCGAGATCTATTTATAAATACAGCAAGCTATTTAACAACCAATAGCAACCGATAACAACTGATCACAGGGATCATGAGACCTGCTTTTTCGTTAAACATTAACAATCAATTTCAATCAATAACAGAAGCAACCGATAACAACAACTGATCACATGCATTAAAAAGCCCCTGTGACAGGAGAAATGGCACCCCCAGCCGCGTGAAAACGGAATGTTTTGAAGGTGAAAAGCACTATGAATGCAATGACAAAAAAACAAAAAAATATGCTCATACGGATCCTTGCCGCCGCAGTCATGATGGCGGCGCTCACTGTGCTGCAGTTGAAAAATGGGTCCATGCAGACTCTGCTGCCCTTGAAGGACATTCCGGTGCTCCGTTTCGTACTTTACCTTGTGCCGTATCTGACAGTGGGATATGACATCCTTCGAAAAGCATGGAAAGGGATCCGGAACCGCCAGGTCTTTGATGAAAATTTCCTCATGGCGGCGGCGACTGTGGGCGCCATGGCCCTGGGAGAATACGCCGAGGCCGTCGCGGTCATGCTTTTCTACCAGATTGGAGAACTTTTCCAGAGCTATGCTGTGGGAAAAAGCCGCCGCAACATCAGCGCGCTTATGGACATACGCCCTGACTACGCCAACCTCCTGGTCGAAGAAGATGCAGAAGAGGGCATGACGGAAAACGACACAAATAAGAACGGAAAAACAGAAAAAATCGAAAAAGTTGACCCCGACGACGTTGAAGCAGGAAGCATCATCCTGATACAGCCCGGGGAACGCGTACCGATCGACGGAATTGTCATCGAGGGCACCTCCGCGCTTGACACCTCCGCGCTCACGGGAGAATCCATGCCCCGGGACGTCAGAAAAGGTCAGGAGATACTTAGCGGATCCATCAACCTCTCAGGCGTACTCCGGGTGCGCACGACAAAGGAATTTGAGGAATCCACGGCGTCCCGCATTCTGGAGCTTGTGGAAAACGCCGGATCCCGGAAAGCAAGATCCGAGCAGTTCATCACCAAATTTGCGCGCTGGTACACACCCGCGGTCTGCTGCAGCGCACTGGCCCTCGCGATCCTCGGGCCCCTCGTCAGCATGCTTGCTCTTCACTCGCCCGGCGGCCGCGCCCTCTGGGGCGACTGGATCTACCGCGCCCTTACCTTCCTTGTCATCAGCTGCCCCTGCGCCATCGTCGTCAGCATCCCGCTGACCTTCTTCGGCGGCATCGGCGGCGCCGGCAGCAAAGGCATCTTGATCAAGGGCTCCAACTTCATGGAGACCCTCGCGAACGTCCGCACAGCAGCCTTTGACAAGACCGGAACCCTGACTAAAGGAAATTTCGCCGTCACAAAGATCTGCCCGGTCTATGCAGACGGACAGGAAGATCTCCTGAAATTCGCTGCCCTCGCTGAGATCTACTCCAACCACCCCATCAGCAAAAGCCTCAAAGACGCCTACAAAAAGCCCCTTGTCTCCGTCCGCATCGGCAAATCAAGAGAGATCAGCGGAAAAGGCGTCATCACAGTCCTCGATGGCCGCCACGTCGCAGTGGGAAACCTGCAGCTCATGAAAGACCAGGGCGTCAACATGAAAGCTGACGGACAGTACGCCGCAGCAGATGCAGGCCTGTCCACCGCAAATGACATTTCCCTTAAAGTCAGCCCGGAGAAAGAAACCGGGATGGCCGTCCGGTCCGGCAGCCCGGAGAAAGAAACCGGGACAATCGTCCATGTCGCAATGGAAAAGGACTACCTCGGATACATCGTCATCTCGGATGAACTCAAGCCCTCTGCGGAAGAAGCCGTCCGTGCCCTGAAAGCCGCAGGAGTCACCCGCACGGTCATGCTCACCGGCGACGCAGAAAACATCGCTGCCCGCGTCGCCGCACAGCTCGGCATCGACGAATACCACGCAGGACTCCTGCCAGACGAAAAAGTCCGGCTCGTGGAATCGCTCCTTTCACAGGATTCCATGAATCCTGCGTCAGACAATCCAAACGTTGCGCATTCAAAAGCGGAAAAACCAAAAGCAGAGCAGATAAATACGGCGAATCCAGCTACAGCCCGCCAACCTTCCTCCCTGAGGGATCAAAAAAACGGAAATCGGCGTAAATCAGGCACCCTCGCCTTCGTCGGCGACGGCATCAACGACGCCCCTGTCCTCTCACGCGCCGACATCGGCATAGCGATGGGAGCGCTCGGCTCCGATGCCGCGATCGAAGCCGCGGATGTCGTCCTCATGGATGATGACCCCCGTAAAATTGCCCAGGCGATCCGCATCGCCCGCAAATGCATCCGAATCGTCAACGAAAATATCTGGTTCGCGATCGGCGTAAAGCTCCTCTGCCTTATCCTTGGCACCCTCGGAATTGCAAACATGTGGCTCGCCATCTTCGCCGACGTAGGCGTTATGGTTCTCTGCGTCCTCAACGCAGTCCGGGCACTGGCTTAAGATTTCAAAAACAAAAATACAGGATATACGGTATTGACGGTGAAAAAAGGATGTGATACACTCGGGTTACATGTACATAAAATATGTATATGTTGAAATCTGGCAATCGACCGGAGATACTCAGAGAAAGAGACGATTCTTCCGCATTTCATAGTGCTCTGCCCCTGAAAGCTCACGTTTTCCCGGAATACAAAAACAGATAAAGAAGATCCAGGGAGGAGGACGAAAATGACAGATAAAAACGGAGAAGAAGTAACGGGCTTTGACAACGATAAGGTCCGGAAACCGGACCCGATTAAGCAGGGGAGGCAGGAACCTGGCGAAATACTCCAGGAATCCTCTGCTGCATCTTTATATTTACAGAAGGCAGAATATGAAGGCAGAATGAGGGAGAAGGCAGTCAGGTCCTATACGCTGCTCGACCCCCGGATTCCTGCCGGAGGCGGACACACCGAAGAGGAGTATTTTGCCCTCCCCGATGACCTCAGGGTCGAACTGATCGATGGCGTTTTTTATGCCATGTCGTCACCTTCCAGTACTCACCAGACAGTGGCATTGGAAATTGCCAGGCAGCTTGACGAATGCATTGAAGAGCATGATTCCCCCTGCTTTGTTTTTATAGCGCCGTCGGATGTGGCGCTGGGGAATGAAAAAAATACGATAGTCCAGCCGGATGTTTATGTACGGTGTAAGGGAGAAAAAGATACCGGAACCCTGCAGGAGCGCAGCACTCCCGACCTTATGATCGAGATCCTGTCGCCGTCCAATCCGGAAAACGACCTGTGGAGAAAAAGAGAACTGTATCGAAGGCACGATGTCCGAGAGTACTGGATCATCAATCCTCTTGCAGAGAGGGTTTACGTATTTCGTTATCAGGATAACCCCTCCCTGGATGCTTTACCGGATGAATATTCCTTCGAAGATGAGGTGCCCGTCGCGATATCAGACGGATCCTGCAAGGTGGACTTTACAAAAATACATCGGAAGCTGCAACGGTTGAGAAGATTTGAGCAGATATAGGAGATATAAGAACATGATGCTTCAGGATATTGCGCCGCACAGGCTGCGCAACCAGTTTTCAGACAGAACAGACCCGCTCCCGGAGAGTCCGGTATATTGCTTCAGGAAGGGAAAGCTCCTTATCGCGCAGCCCTACGGGGACTCCGCGCAGTCTCGCGGGGGCATTGAAGGCAACAGTGCCTCCCCGACAGCGGTCAAAAAAGAAATTATCAAAGAAGAGATCGATCCCACAGGAGCGCACGGAAAGATCAGCATGCCGGACGGACAGGAGGGCGAAAAGGACTTCTATAAAGCCCGCGGGCGCTATCTAAGGCTTCCCACAGTGGCCGAACTGGGGCAGGAGAGAAAATACACCTTCCTGTTTACCCTGGACGGGGCCGCTTTATTCCTTCTGCAGGAGGATCTGTCCGATGAAGAGATCCCGGAGGGATACGCATTTGACGACCTCCGCGCCATGCGCCAGAAAGCATACGGCCCGCAGCACCGCCTGTTCGCCGCAATCACAGCCTACCAGCTGGCAAACTGGTACCGTGACAACCGCTTCTGCGGGACCTGCGGCTCACCCACAATACATGACGAAAAAGAGCGGGCCATCCGCTGTCCCTCCTGCGGCAGGATTATCTATCCCCGCATCATACCGGCAGTCATCGTCGGTGTCATCAACGGAGACCGCATCCTCCTCACGAAATACGCAGGCCGCGAATTCCCCTTTTATGCCCTCATCGCCGGCTTTACAGAGATCGGAGAGACCTTTGAAGAGACCGTGCAGCGCGAAGTCATGGAAGAGGCCGGTGTCCGCGTCAAAAATATCCGCTACTACAAATCCCAGCCCTGGGGTATCGTCGACGACCTCCTCGCAGGCTTCTACTGTGATGTGGACGGCGACCCGACCATCCACATGGACAGCACAGAACTCAAAGCGGCGCAGTGGTGCACCCGTGACGAGATCATACTGCAGCCCACCTCCCACAGCCTGACAAACGAAATGATGACCCGCTTCAAGGATGGACTTGAATGCTGAAAAAAAGG
>DEPS01000104.1 GCA_002358875.1 Lachnospiraceae bacterium UBA3386
CTCGCCATCCACTCCGGCAGGCTGTTCTTGACCATCTCGTCCACCAACTCCAGCAGGAGCCTGATCTGCACTTCCGTGTTTGCGTGCTCCGCCCGCTCGGCGTAAAGGCCATCCTTCCGGCGTCTTATTTCGACAATCTGGCTTCTCAGGAACGCCGCCTCGTCCATCTCGCTCGTGATCACCTGTGTGCTGCCAACCTCGTCAACCACGGTGGTGTTGATTGCTTCCCCGTCCTCCGGCACCTGGCTTGCCAGCACCTCCAGCCTGTCCTGCTGACCGTCCAGCGTCTTTAGCAATGCGTCGATCCTGCCAATCTCGCCCGTGATCATTCTCTCCTGCGCCACCACCAGCTCCTCCCGCTTCGTCGGCAGGGTGTTAAACGCCATGACCACAGCCCTCTGCACCTCGACCTCTCTCACGATCCGGCAGTCACAGCGGGATTCCACATTCTCGTGGAAGTCCGTCTTTTTCACCAGCGCCCTCTGCCTGCACCGCCAGTCGGTCAAATCCTCCTGCGCTTTCACATACCGCTTAAGCGTCCTGCCGCACTTCCCGCAGATGAGCCTGCCGTTCAGCGCCAGACGGTTTCCGAACCGGAGCTTGCTTGGATCTTTCGCAAGGCCGCTCCGCCGCTTCTTTTCCCCCTGCACCTGGTAGAACACCGCCTTCGGCACGATGGGGTCGTGGGAGTGTTGTTGCAAGGTAAATACTTTGCACCCCTTATGGGCGTAAAGCCAGGCAGAATCACTATTGGTCTATACGCAAACCGAGAGACAGGCTTTTTGTAACAAGCTAATCTATCTCTCTCGCAGATTTGATACAATAAAACGATGAACCCCTTTGAACCCTCCCCCCAACGTGTGATTGTTAGGGAAGAATTCAAAGAGGTTCTCTGTTTATTATGCGGCGCTATCCGGGATCGTAACGGTTACCTTGGTGCCGCCGCCGTCTCGTGGCGTGATAGTCATTTTCCCACGACACATCATTTCAAGGCGTTGCTGTATGTTCTTCAGCGCGGCATGGGGCTTGCTTTCATCGGAGGGATCAAAGCCCGGGCCGGTATCTTCCACGATGATCTCTGTTCCGGCATCCGTGCGCCGCGTCCGGATGGAGATGCGCAGCGGACCGGAGTAGGGGTTGATGCCGTGCTTGACGGCATTCTCCACGATGGGCTGAAGGGTCAGCGGAGGCAGACGGAAACAGGTATACGGCGTATCGTATTCCACAAGAAGCATTTCATCATACCGTGCCTGTTCCACGGCCAGATAGGCGCGGGTGTGCTCCAGCTCCGCGGCAAAGGTAATGAGGTTCCTGCTGGCGATGGCATTGAAGTTCTTTTGCAGGTAGGTTGTGAAATCCATGGTGACCTGCCGGGCCTTTTTCGGGTCCTGATTGCACAGGCTGTAGATGCTCATCAGGGTATTGTAGATGAAGTGGGGCCGCATCTGCAGTATCATGACATTGGCACGCTGCCAGGCAATTTCCTGCTGCTGCCGCATATGCTGCTCGATCTGTTCTGACAGGATGAGGATATACATCGAAAAGGCACAGAAGGCGATTCCCAAGTCAAAGAGTGCAAAGGCGGAAATGAAAAAATGGAGGAACATGGCAGCCGCCATCGGGACCAGGCTGACGAGAAAGGCGAAATAGTATTTTCCGGCCAGCCGCCTCCGCCGCCGGATCACGCCGACCAGGGCTATGAGCGCCGTCACGAACAGGAAACCCAGCAGCAGGGAGTAGAGAGGGCCGCGGCGGAGCCGGTTCTCCGGCGAGATGGTGTAGACCCAGGTCGTGAAAGGGGTCACATTCAACAGGATGAAGAATCCGCCCCACAGAGCTGCCTCAAGCCGAAAAAGCCTGCTGTCCCGAAGACCTTCCCCACAGCAGTGGAGCAGATAGGCCGTCAGCATGGGGACCAGGATCGAAGAGAATAATGAGTCTATATAGTACAAGATCCCCAATACGAAGATGATGCCCGGACGGCCTTCTATAAATACCTCAGCCAGGTCGACGCCCCAGTACAGCAAGAGAACGGTGAAAAAAGCGATGAAGAAGCGCTTGCTCCATCGATCCATTCCGGGTACGATGGCGGCGATGACAAGGCTCATCAGAAGCATCATCATCGTGGCGGCCAGCAGCAGAAGCTGGATCGTCAACCCGTTCACAGGGCGTCACCTCCGGAGCCTCCTAAAGAAAGAGGATACCGCAGCTTTTCAAGCTGCCCTCGTACCTTGTCAGGCGTCAGGGGCTTGACCATAAAGCCGCAGGCCTTGGATTCCCATGCCGGCAGAGCGTAGTCGGGGAAGGCCGTCAGATAGATTACATTAGTGCGGGGATTGATGTCCATGAGCGTTCGGCACAGGTCAAGGCCGCTGGCCGTCCCCAGTTCGATGTCTAGGACCGCCAGGGCGACCGGGTTCATCTTAGCGCATTCTATGGCCTCCTGAGGCCAGATAAATCCCCTGATCGTGGCGGCGGGCATGACCTCATCCAGAACGGCCAGGCTGTCGGACAGGATAGCCTTTTCATCGTCCACGATGATGATATGGGGCGATCCCTCGCTCCTTGCCGCCGCCAGCAGCAGTGTGCCGACATCCACGTCGAGGGCCCTGGAGATGTGAGTGATCATCTCGGCGTCCGGCAGTCGGAAGCCGTTTTCCCAACGGGCGACGGTGGACTGGTTGACAAAGAGCCGCTTTCCCAGCTGCGTCTGCGAAAGACCTCTTTCCGTTCGGATTTTTTTCAGCGTTTCCGAAAACATACTGTTCATGTGACGACATTCACCCCTTTTCTTTTCATGATAATCCGACCGGGCAAAAAAAGCAAGCGCTGTGAAAAATCGGGGTATTCCATTCTGGAATACTCCCTTGAATTAAGGTGAGAATAATTTTAAATTATGGTTAGGGTGTCAAAAGTAGGTTTTTTCATTTTGCCAAAAATGAAAGCAATTATTATGAACTTTCAAGTTGAAAAACGACCAGATTATCTCGTAAAACCGCGAATGTGCAAACCTAATTTCTTCCAGTAACTCATTTTTCCTCAAAAAATGGGCTTTTGACACCCTAACCAAATATACGCATAATCCAAAATGAAGGGGGACATACTTAGATGAAAGCAGAGACAATTATTCTCGGAAATGTTATCACAATGGATGAATTCAAACCCTATGCTGAGGCAATTGCGGTAAGTGATGGAGAAATCATTTACGTTGGCAGCAAAGAAGCCGCAATGAAGCTTAAGGATGATAAGACTGAGGTTTTGGATTACGGAACGAATTCTATTTATCCTGGTTTTTTAGAGGCGCATTGCCATCCCGGCTTAGCGGCAAATAATATGTTCGGCAGGGCGAATCTGTTAGAAGGCAAGACACCGGAGGATTACCTGGCGATCCTGAAAGAGTATGTGGAAAAGAATCAGGATAAACCTCATTTAGTCGGTTCAGGCTGGGCAGATGATCTGCTGTATCAGCTTAATGCGAAGCAGTTAGATGAGATTTGCCCTGATAAGCCCTTGATCAATCAAAGCGCCGGTGGTCATATGATGTGGGTTAACACCAAGGCTATGGAAGCGTACGACATCAATGAAGAAGCAGTGGCACAGTGGGGAACGGATTGCATTCATGTAGACGAGAATGGCAAACCGAATGGCCTGCTTGCTGAAACGCCAGCCATCGATCTTGTGAAGAGGGTGCAGCCGGAGCTTGACCAGGCCAAGAAGGAACTTCTGGGTTTCCAGCAATATGCGTTTTCAAACGGGTATACGGGTGTATATGACGCCGGCTACCAGCTTCTGACCAAGCATGATCCCCGTGCCTACAAGGAGCTTGACGATGAAGGCAGGCTGAAGCTGTATTCCTTCTGCGGCAGTTTCGTGAATGACAATACGGATACTCCCGAAGAGGATATGGAAAGGATCGCTAAGGAGGCAGAGGAATTTAACGGAAAGCATGTCAGGGTGATTGGAGCCAAGGTCTTTGCAGATGGAGTCGTGGAGGGGCACACCGCGTGGATGCTGGATGATTATGTGGATCAGCCCGGGTACAAGGGCGTAAGAAGGTTTGATGATCACGAAAAGATGGTAAGGCTCGTCAAGGCGGCGGCCGCCCACAATATGAATGTTCACATTCACTCGATCGGAGACGGAGCCACAAAGGCATGGATCGACGCAATCGCAGAGGCGCAGATCGAGACAGGGAATTTCGATATGCGGAATGCCCTTGCGCACCTGCAGGAAGTTGCGCCGGAAGACGTGAAGAGAATAGGCGAGTATAATATCATGGCCGTATGCGGCATTATGTGGACAGTCAAGGATCCTGACAGCTTTCCGCAGGAGGTTGCCTATGTGGGCGAGGAGAAGTCCAATAATGCCTACCCGGTCAAATCCATCATGGATGCAGGCGGCGTGGTTGCCAACCACTCAGACTACCCCGTGTCGCCTCAGTTCAGCGCGGTTCAGGCGTTTTGCCATGGAGTGTTGAAGAAGCTGCCCTCATATCCGGATGACTGTATCAGAAATATTGATCAGGCGATCAGCAGACATGAGGCATTAAAGACGCTTACAAGCAATGTGGCTTATATGTGGCATGAAGAGGACAGGATGGGCACGATCAGCGTCGGAAAACTTGCCAACTTCGCTGTTATGGATCGTGACTTTATGCATGATGATTTTGCGGATATTGAAAAGGCGGTCTGCCTTGCGACAATTGTTGACGGGGATATTGTGTACAAAGCATAAAAGGTAATGAAATGGAATTGAAATCAAAAATTGTAACACCGACGATGATAAAAACCTTGTTCCATGCCCAGGCCAACGGTCAGGTGCCAGAGAAGCTTTTATCCACATACGCGGCAGACGAGCCTGACTATTCCCTTCCCGACTGCTGGCTACAGGTTCCGGAGATCACCAAGGATGTTGACACCTTCTATGTCTATTCCACGGTCTACTTTGACTCCAGCTTTGAGGAAGGTGCCCCCGATTACGCTGCGCTCGACAACCCCGAGATGCTGCTGGGGGCGTTGGGCGAATACGCTACCAACGCAAGCGTGTATGAGGATTCCACCAATGTGTTCGTGCCATACTACCGCCAGTCCGGCATGCGGTACGCAAACGAAGTCTCGAAGAAGACAGGGAACATTGATGCAGCGCTTTCCGGCATATCCTATGATGACATGAGCGCTGCGCTCGACTACTACTTTGAGAAGTGCAACAATGGACGTCCGTTTATCATTGCGGGTCACAGCCAGGGATCGGCAATGGTCAGGTACATATTGAAAAACTACTTCAAGAAGCATCCCGATTACTACGAGCGCATGGTCGCAGCCTACGCCATTGGCTACTCCATCACGAAGGAAGACCTTGAAGCCAATCCGCATATGAAGTTTGCGACCGGAGAGAGCGACACGGGTGTGATCATAAGCTGGCATACCGAAGGACCGAAGAATGTGGAGGAGAATGCCAGGAATGTTGCGGTGCTGCCGCATGGGATCAGCATCAACCCGCTGAACTGGAGGCGCGACGAGACATACGCACCGGCGAGCGAAAACCTGGGCTCCTATCTGCCAAATGCGGAATCCGAGATGTATGAGATTACTGATGTCGGCGCGGATGCCAAGGTGGTCTTAAGCCGTGGCGTGATCGTGACGAACACCACATATGACCAATGCGGCGCTGCTGAATTTTTCGGGCCGCAGAGCTTCCACGAGGACGATTACACATTGTATTACAATAATCTCAAGGCCAACGTGGCCAAGCGCATTGCTGCTTATAAAAACAGCGCTAAGTAGGAGCCTCTTCGCCACCATTGTGGATGGCTAAGAAGTTTACAAGGCGTAGGAAACTGTTCTGGATGGAAAGCTGGCTCTATCTCGAAACAATGTTTAAGAGAACGGTATTCAAGAAAGATTAAGGATTACAACAGTTCTATGGGCAGCCCAAGGAGTGGTTTGGGCTGCCCAATATATTACGGAGTAAACGAGGAAAACCAATATGGCTAAGAGAAGTATTGTCAGGTTATTTGAATCAACAACCGGTGTGCGGTTGGTCTCTCCATCCACGCGAATAAGAGCGCCTTCGATGGCGTGGGATCATTTTTTACTTTAGACGGAATACGGTACTTGAAAAAGTGATTTTTTGCAGCAAAGACGTTATGGCTCCCAAGGCCGATAAGATTTCCCTTCCAGAATATCGGCGATACGCTCACAGGCATGTCCGTCGCCGTAGGGGTTGCAGGCGTGGGACATTTTGTTATACTCGGCCTTATCCTCCAGAAGCGTCGTAAATGTCTTGTAGATCACTTCTTCGTTTGTCCCGACCAGCTTCAGTGTTCCGGCTTCCACGCCTTCCGGCCTCTCAGTCGTATCTCGCATCACAAGGACAGGCACACCGTAGCTCGGACATTCCTCCTGAATCCCGCCGGAATCCGTAAGGCACAGGAAGCTCCGGGCTTCAAAGTTGTGACAGTCGTAAACCTCAATCGGTTCGATGATATGGATACGGTCGCAGCCTCCAAGCTCGGCCTTCGCCGCCTCTCGCACAGCCGGGTTCAGGTGGATCGGATAGACCGCACGGCAATCGGGATGCTCGTCAAGAACACGATGGATCGCACGGAACATCCGGCGCATGGGCTGTCCAAGATTTTCCCGGCGGTGCGCCGTAATGAAAATCAGCTTGTGATCACCGACCCAATCAAGTTCGGGGTGGGTGTAGTCAGTGCGTACCGTGTGCCGCATCGCGTCAATGACCGTATTGCCGGTCACATAGATATTGGCGGGATTTCTGCCTTCGCGGAGGAGGTTGTCACGGGCAAGCGGCGTCGGCGCGAAGTTGTACCGGCAGATAATGGAAACGGCTTCCCTGTTGAATTCCTCGGGGTAGGGCGAATAAATATTATACGTGCGCAGGCCGGCTTCCACATGCCCCACAGGAATCCGGAGATAATAGCAGGCCAAAGCGGTAACGAAGGTGGTCGAGGTGTCGCCGTGGACAAGAACGACGTCCGGCATGACCGCCTCCAGCACATGCTTTATTCCGCCCAGCACATCTGTGGTAATATCAAAAAGCGTCTGCCGATCCTTCATGATGTTCAGATCGTAGTCGGGAACGACGCTGAAAGTCCGCAGAACCTGATCGAGCATTTGCCTGTGTTGCGCGGTCACGCAAACGATCACGTCCAGAGACGGGCGCTTCTTCATTTCAAGAACCAGCGGACAGATTTTGATCGCCTCGGGTCTAGTTCCGAATACACACATTACTTTTTTCACACCATAATCTCTCCCTATGCTATTAGTCTATTATCAGAATCCTCCTCATTACAACCACTTTTCAGCCCAAAAGAAATTTTGCTCCCTAAAGCTCGGATGCTTCCTATCCCTTTCATTGATCTTATACGCACAATCCAGTTTTGGCCAGTCAACAGCGATATCTGGGTCATTCCAAGGAATGCCGCCTTCACTACTTGGATCGTAGACATCAGTGCATTTATAAACAAACTCCGCTTTGTCTGAAAGGACTAAAAAACCGTGTGCGAATCCTGTAGAATTACGAAAATGTT
>DEPS01000150.1:0-6992 GCA_002358875.1 Lachnospiraceae bacterium UBA3386
CTAAAAATCGGGCAATTGATATGTTCCTTGGGAGAAAGGAGTATAAGGGAAAGCAGGAGTTGTCCGTAGTGGATAAGATCAATATCTGGAAGTGCATCTAAAGTAAATCGGGATTTGCAGAGGTAATACTATGATTGATTATGGATTAAAAGGCAGAATAGTCTTGATCACAGGGGTGAATAACCCACAGGGGATCGGTGCAACGACAGCTTTGGCGTTTGCACGCGAAGGCGCAAAACTGGTTCTGGTGTATAAAAAAGTAGACCGGCCGTTTGATAAGGATAAGACCGGCAAAAACGGGGTGGATAGATATAATGCGGCCAATGCCGGGGATGCGGATCATGTAGAAAGAATGCTTCTGAAAATGAATGCGGATTATTTGATTCTAGAAAGTGACATTTCCAATGAGGATGCCGTAAAGGAGATCTATGCGGCAGCTGTTGAAAGGTTCGGTAAAGTCGACATACTGGTCAATAATGCGGCAGTTGATGATGAAAACGGGCTTGATACCATAGAGAATATCACCTCAAAAGTGATTGACGATACCTTTGCGGTCAATGTACGGGGAAGCATTCTTATGATTAGAGAACTGGTCAGCCATCGAGGCAATTTTGGAAGGGTCATCAACCTTTCCACGGACGCTGCACAGGTCTTTGCTGGGCAGATCACCTATGGAGCAAGCAAGGCGACTCTCGAAGCGCTTACCCGCAGCATTGCCCTCGAGGTGGCGAAGTACGGAATCACCGTGAACAGCGTTGCTCCTGGTCCCACACAAACAGGATGGATTGATGAGGAATTTGAAAAGGTCGTCATTCCTCTGATTCCGATGGGAAAACTGATAAGGCCGGAAGATATTGCGGATACAATCCTGTTTCTGGCAAGTGATAAAGCGGGAATGCTTACGGGGCAGGTCATTAAGGTTTCCGGCGGACACGCCCTCTAACTTCCAGTTTGTCGGGATCAAATAAGTGAATAAGACTTACATAGCCGGAGGCTGACACGCAGTCAGTCCCCGGCTGTTTTCATGCCCTTCTTCTGCGGCATAGAAGCACATGCGCTGTGGGTTCCGGGTTATTAAAAGGTCTTTTGGAAATGTCCAGTGACAGTATTGGAGGCTTTATGAGGTCTTAAGAGTTATTCTCTTGAAAAATGGAGGTTGCAAGGGTATACTATCTCCGTAAATCAAATATCGGTCATCGGAGGACAGTACGCCGTAGCGTAGGGGATCGTAAAGCGAAAGCTTTGCAGGCCGCCTGTTGGATAAGATGTCGAGTGAGCTCGGAACATTTGGCTTGGGAGACCATGCCTTGTGTTGCCGAGCATTTTTGTTGAGGAGGAATCGACATGGCAAACATCACTCTTACACCGCTTACCCCTGACGATCGGGAGCAGTTCATCCTGGACAATCAGCGCGTATTCAAATACGGCACAATGGAGGAATTCGGGAAGCGCGACGAACACTGTGAAGAAAACGATGAGATCATTTCCCGAAAGACGATCGAGGACAGCATCGACAACGGCGTCGCCTATCGTATCAGGGAGGACGGCAGGATCGTCGGAGGGCTGGTCCTGACGATCGATGAAGATACGCAGCACAATCATCTGGATCTCTTGTTCGTCAACCCAACGGCACACAGCAAAGGCGTCGGTACGGCTGCCTGGAAGGAAGTCGAACGCCTTTACCCGGAGACAAAGGTCTGGGAGACTTGCACTCCGTACTTTGAAACCAGGAACATCCATTTCTACGTTAACAAGTGCGGCTTCCATATCGTGGAGTTCTTTAACAGCCATCATCCGGATCCCCACGATCCCGAGACCGGTGAAGAAAACAGCTATGAGGGAGAAGATTTCGGCGGAATGTTCCGATTCGAAAAGCAGAGGAAATGAGGATGAAATCTACGCGTATCCGGTTATCGGATCATTTTACATACGGAAAACTGCTTCGGTTTACGCTGCCCTCTATCGCTATGATGGTCTTTTCGTCCATCTATGGTGTCGTTGACGGCTACTTTGTTTCGAACTATGCGGGGAAAACGCCGTTTGCGGCGGTCAATCTGGTCATGCCGGTGCTGGCAATCATGGGGACCGTAAGCTTCATGTTCGGAACGGGCGGTACCGCTCTGGTCGCAAAGACGCTCGGCGAAGGAGATAAAGACAGGGCGAACCGATACTTTTCGCTCATTGTATACGTTGCCTTTGCGGTAGGTGTGCTCCTGGCCATATTGGGATTTGTCCTGATCCGGCCGATCGCTGCCAGACTCGGCGCCGAAGGGCCGCTTTTGGATTCCTGCGTCAGGTATGCCAGGATCGTTCTAATTGCATTGCCGCTGTTTTCCATGCAGGTCATGTTCCAGAGCTTTTTTGTCGCGGCAGAAAAGCCGAAGCTGAGTTTTACGGTCTCGGTCATCTCCGGTGCAGCCAACATGGTTCTGGATGCCGTCCTCTGTATTCTGCTGCCGCAGGAGCTCAAGCTGACAGGAGCCGCGATAGCCACTGCCGTAAGCCAGGCAGTAGGAGGTGTGATCCCGCTGGTGTATTTCTCCCGGGAGAACGACAGCCTTCTTCGCCTTGGGAAAACAGAGTTTGACGGGCGGGCGCTCATAAAGGTATGCGTCAATGGCGTTTCGGAATTTCTTGGCAATATTTCCGCCAGCATCGTCGGGGTGCTCTTTAATCTGCAGCTGATGAAATACGCTGGAGAGGACGGTGTATCGGCTTACGGAGTCATGATGTATGCCAGCATGATCTTTACCGCTGCTTTCGGCGGTTATACGATGGGTATCGCTCCCGCGATCAGTTACCACTACGGTGCCAACGACCATTCCGAGCTGAAAAGCCTGCTCCGGAAAAGCCTGTATCTGTGCTGCATCGCCGGCGTGAGCATGGTGATTCTCGGAGAGTTGCTGTGTATTCCGATGGCTGATATTTTCGTAAGCTACGACATCGGCCTAAGGTCCTTGACGATCTCCGGGTTCCGCATTTTTGCACTTTCCTTCGTCTTTATCGGCTTTGGTATCTTTTCATCCGGATTTTTCACCGCGCTGAATGATGGAGTAATCTCCGCGATCATATCCTTTGTCCGGACGATGATCTTTGAATGCGCCGCCGTGATGCTGCTTCCGCTGATCTGGGGGATCAACGGCGTCTGGGGCTCTGTGATCGTATCGGAGTTCCTTGCCGTGATCCTGGGCGTCATGTTCCTGATCACCAAACAGATAAAATATCAGTATTGATGCTGTTGAGGATGTAAATCAACTATGGGTCAAAACATAACAACAAAGATCCGCTAGAATCTTTGCAGGATTCGTGAGCCAAAGAAAACGGCTGAGACGAGCAAGATCCTTTCGACGATCTTAATGCTCCTGATCGGAATAGTACTGGGCCTGTTTGCTAAGTGGCTGGACAACATTACCCAGATCGCGCTTCGGGTGGGCTTTTCCGGTTCGTCGGCCTTCAGCCGCGCGTTCAAAAAGGTGACGGGAACCACGCCCGCCGAATACAGGGCAAAGACGCAGAGTGAGAAGCTGGAAGGTTTGAATGACGCGGCTCTCGAGGAGGCGGAGATCCGCGCAGAACTCTATCAGAGCGGAGGAACCTCGGACGATGGAAAGGTTCATCGGCTGGTCACGGCTGATCTCAGCAATTCTTCTCCCGTCCTGCTCCGCAAGATCTGGAGCAGTGCGATCAACATCGGAGAAGTACATGACCTCACAAAGGCCAATATACAAAGGCACTGTCTCTATCTAAGGGATCATTTGCATTACCGGTATGTCCGCATCTGGAATGTCTTCTCCACAAAGCTTATGCTCACAGACGGAAGCACTCCCGGACGCTATAACTTCAGCATGCTTGACCAGGTGCTGGATTTTATTCTGGAAAACAGATTAAAGCCTTTTCTGGATTTTGGCCGCAGACCTTCCATGGCCATGAATGCGGATGGGAAGATCGTCTATGCTGTCATTTCCTTCCTTTCGATGCGGGACACTATCCTGTCAGACCGGAGGATAAACCGGATATGTCCGTCCTCCGGTTCGAGGGGCATTCTTCAGAGGTCCTGTCTTTCCGCCTTTCGGGAATCAGGGAACAGGGGTATTACTGCGTCAAGAGGCGGATCCTCTCCTGTGAGAGCGGAAGTATCCTGGATGAGTGGGAGAACTTTCAGTTTTCCGAGGATCTGACGCAGGACGACCTGCGCTATCTCCGGGAGAGATGTATCCCGCAGATCCGGATGCAGAAGCAGTTTGTGGGCGTCGAAGAAGAACTGTCCTTCGAGGTGGAGATGCACCCGGAGGAAGTGGTGCTCCTTCACATCTACAGGGAGTGAGCGCATCTGAAAGAAGATGCAACGAGGAGCGTTCATTTGTTGCAGGCACGCAGAAAGATTCCCTGCCAAACGCAATAAAATGACAATGCTTGGTAATTACAGAAAAGAACAGCTCTCCTGAATTTTATAAAATAAATACAACAAATCAAAAACAAAACATTGTAGTAATACAGATTCTCAACAGGAGGGCACACATGAAAGACATCGGAATTGCGATCATCGGTCATGGATTTATGGGACACGAGCATGAGAGGATGCTCCTGGATTTCCCGGGGATCAAACTGGTCGGCTTTGCGGACATCGATCCTAAGCAGCTCGAGGACGTGACAGAGGGACTCAAGAGATATGCCAGCAACGAAGAGCTGATGGCAGATCCCGAAGTGGACGTTGTTCTGATTGCAGCAAATAACAGATTCCACAAAGACCTGGTCATCCAGGCTGCCAACACCAAGAAGGACATCATCTGCGAGAAGCCCGTCGCCATGAGCCTGGAAGAGCTCGATGAGATGGAAGCGGCCGTCAAGGCCAACGGCGTGAAGTTCACAGTCCATCATCAGCGCAGGTTTGATCCCGACTTCCGCACCGCGAAGGCCGTCTATGACTCCGGCACGCTGGGTGATATCTACTGCGTCAAGAGCATGCTCTACGGCTTCAATGGCAACATGCACGACTGGCATGTATTCCCCAGTGAGGGCGGCGGAATGCTCTATGACTGGGGCGTTCATCTTCTGGACCAGTTCTGCTGGATGTTCCCGGGCGCCAAGCTCAAATCCGTCTATGCCGACATCCGCAATGTCATCAACAAGGAAGTTGACGACTACTTCCAGATCATGATGCGCTTCGACAACGGCGTGACGGCAACGCTGGAACTGGGCACCTACTTCCTGACCGACAAGATGCACGACAAGTGGTTCGAGCGCCACTGGTTCATCGGCGGCAACAAGGGAAGCGCCTATGTCGACGGCTTTGGCCCCGAGGGCAAGATCGTCCGCACCAACGGCCTGCTCACGAATGTCGGCGGCAAGCGCACTATGACGGCCGCCGGCCCCACAAGGTCCTTCGGACCGCCGCCGGAAGGCAAGATCCTCACCGAAGACCTGCCTGAGGTCAATACCAATCACAGAAATTACTTTGAAAACTATGTCAAGGCCTGGCACGGCGAAGAGGAGTTCCTCGTCAAGATCCCTGAGACCCGCCGCGTACTCCGTCTGATGAATGCTGTCAGAGAGTCCGGAAGGACCGGAAAGTCGATCGACTTTGAGTGAACAGATGAGTGGCAACAGAGATATAGTTTGAAACTGGCGATATAGCCTGAAACCGCACTGTGTACCGAAACTGACGGTGCACAGTGCGGTTTTTTATCGCAGTGCGGAAGCCCCTGCTTCTATAAGCGGTGGGATAAAAAAAGCAAGACTGACCGCAAGACATGCGGCGGAAAACAGGAAAGGAGTGTTCTGACATGTATAAGTATACGAAAAAAGGACCCAAGCGCGGCGTGGCTCTGTGCAGCGATTCGGCAGAGTTCGGTCTGACCAAGACCCTGGAGACCTGCTTCCGGATACAGCCATTGTAGCTGTCATGACCTGTGCTGCGGCGCCTTTCATAATGATGCCCGTGTCGTCTCCGATCTGTTCAATAAAGCCTTAAAAGAGTTCGATTACGATGGCATGAAGGAAAAGGACATGTTCCGCAGGATCGATTTTGCGGTCATGGACAATTCTGCCAATCAGTACAACTTCAGGGAATTCTCCCGCAACTTTTCTCATTTCTATCGTGATGAAAAGAGGAAGACAAAGCACAGAAAGTTCTGGAAAACCAGATGGTCCTGAAACTGCCCATCGTCAGGAATGGCAGGCAGGCAACAGCAGGCTATAAGCCGGAAGTAATGGAAGCACTCTATATTTATGATTCTGTCATAATGTCCGAGAATAACCAACAAGATATGGAGAAGTTGTTCTACAAATTGATTGGTGAAGAATTGATTCGAAAGAATGATTTACCAAGAAGTTTATATTTTAGCGGAAAATATCGCATCTTTTACAATTTATAATCTCAAAAGAGTCAGAACATCTCAGAGACTTTTTTTCACGTTTTTTCTCGCATTTTTTTCTGGCGGGTCTTCAATCTATGCCGGATATCTCGCGTGTCGCTCAAAATGCTGTATAATTGGGAGACAGAGAACCGTCCCCTGTCTCCGGATGTTGTATTGTAATATTGTAGAGGTGTGGCTGGACCCCGGGAGAAATGTATGAAAAAGGTCTTTTTGCTGGACAGAGCAGGAGTGGATTCGATTTCCGCCCTGATGGAGGAGTGGCTCCGGAAAAACGGATTAACCAATAAAAACATCATCAGGCTGCGGCCTTCTGATACTCGGAGAACAGATCGGAGCGGTGAGGGAGATGCTGGAGCAGTTGAATCTCCTAATCAGCTTTCTGGTGCAGGGTATCTGCAGATTCCTTCCTCTTTACATTTTTGCCTCTCTCACAGTGATGCTGTGGGAGAACGGGATCTCGATCTTTTTCAGACTGTGGAAGCCGCTGGTCGTTTATCTGCTGATGGCAGTGCTGATGCTGGCCGGAAAAATGGCATGGACCGCATTCAGGCTGCATATTAATCCAATCAGGGCGCTGGGCAAGATGAAGTCATCGATGATCATCGGATTTACGAC
>DEPS01000150.1:7121-8098 GCA_002358875.1 Lachnospiraceae bacterium UBA3386
GCCTGTTCGCAACGACCTCACATGGCACCATTTTCGCGGTCACTGTCTATTACTTGGCGGAACACTACAATATGCCGGTCAATATCGGCTGGTTCGTGACAGGCTGGATCATGTGTTCTGTCTTCAGCATGACGATTCCCCCTGTATCAGGAGGAATACTGGTGGTGACGGGAGTACTCATGACGCAGCTGAATATCCCGGGTGATGGTCTGATCGTGGCAGGTCTGCTCGGCATGATTCTGGACTTCGTCGGGACGGGTTTCAGGATCGGGCTCATCCATTTCGAGCTCCTGCTCCGGGCGGATCATCTGGGTATGTGGAACCGCTCTGTCCTGGACTGACCTGCGCAGAAGTATTGTCATGAGGAGCAGCGGTCTTGATCCGGGCCCCATCGATTAGATGGTCTTAAAGGCTGTGATCAACAAAATAACCGGGATAAGACCAGGATATGCTGGGAGAATGTAACCATACACTGCCAATCTGCAAGGAAACTGGATACAGTCGTCAGACAATGGGCGGTTCATACAAGCGTAGAGAACAGCCGCGAAATAATCCGTAGTGTTCTGTCAGCACCGGAAACCTGTGCTGTCGTATTAAAAGATTCCGGTCAGCCTGTTGGCAGTGTTGGGCTTATGCTTGGAAAAGCCAGCAATATTGGTCTTCCTGATTCAGAAGGTGAAATCGGCTACTGGATCGGGGTCCCATATTGGGGTCAAGGGCTGATACCGGAAGCAGTCAGTGAGTTAATGCGATATGGTTTTGAAGACCTGAGACTCAATAGAATATGGTGTGGTTATTTTGAGGGAAATGAAAAGTCAAAACGTGTTCAGGACAAGTGTGGTTTTCAATACCATCATACGGCTTATAATGTTCCTTGCGCCATAGAAGGTGTTCTACAAACAGAACATATAACATGCCTTTCCAAAGAAGAATGGCAATCAGCACGATAATTTCCAAAATGAAAAAGCCCTTCGCTT
>DEPS01000150.1:8136-9049 GCA_002358875.1 Lachnospiraceae bacterium UBA3386
GTCAGCATCAGTGCCAAAGCGAAGGGCTTTTATTATAAAGGGTGAGGATGCCTGCATCGTTGTTTTTCGTGAAAGATGGTTGATAATGTTTAAAAAGAAATGTATATTAAATGGTAGTTAGTCATTGCTAATTATCTGGCCTTATGTGGTGCCTGCTCGACAGGTTGAGAGGAATCGGCAGATGTTCAGAAACAGGAGTAGTTTTTATGAAAAAAAGATCGGGGATCTGTATGCATCGGTCTATGAACGTGCCATGCATTCGGACCGCCGGATATACAAGCGGATCTGCAAACGGATCAGCCATGTTGTCAAAGATAAGGATGAGCCTGCAGCGGGAAAGGGGAGCCGATGAGATTTACAGAAACAGGGATTCGGAACGGAAAGATCCTGCTCCTTCTGCCGGGGACAGGATGTACCTGGCAGATAAATTTTTCCATGGTGATAGATGACCTGAGAAAACGCTACCATCTGATCTGTGTCAATTACGATGGATTCGATGGAGATAACAGCAGGCCGTTTACGGACATGCTCACAGTCACAGAGAAAATTGAGGACTACATCCTCAAAAGGCACGGCGGCCGCATTGATGCCGCTTATGGTTCTTCCCTTGGGGGAAGCTTTGTCGGCCTTCTGGTGCAGAGAAAAAGGATCCATATCAGCCACGCGATCCTCGGAGGATCCGATCTGGATCAGGGAAACAGGATCATTGCGCGGTTGGCGACACTCATTGCGGATCATTTTATCGGGGGAGCCGCGAGGGATCCAAAGAAAAAAGAGAAGCTGCTGCAGGCACTTGAAAAAGGCCTCAGCCTTGAGAAGAGTGATGAGACGGCTGCATTCATGAATGAATTTGCCCAAAGCCTGACTTCTCTCCACCCAAAAACCATTTCCCGCCAGTTCTATTCTGATTACA
>DEPS01000150.1:9129-11110 GCA_002358875.1 Lachnospiraceae bacterium UBA3386
GAAGATGGGGGCAAAATATCTGAAACGCTATCTCAAGCATTTCAGGAATCCGGATATCATCCCTTTTGATATGGCACATGAGGCATGGCTGTTCAGCAAGAAATGGAAACAGCCGGTCCTGGAGAAAATCGATCTTATTATAAACGATGGCAATACAGTGAAAAGCTGAATTCGAAGCAGGAGGAAAATACAATGGGAATGACTGATAACTTTGGACATCCGAAAGGTCTCCTGGGGAGGCTGATGCTGTCAGGGATGAACCTGGGGCACACCCCGATGGCAAAATGGGGAATTCGCCAGCTGGAGATCCCTGAAGGCGCCCGCATTGTCGATATCGGGTGCGGGGGAGGCGCGAATATCCGGAGGTTTTTAAAAGCCTGCCCGACTGGCAGAGTCTACGGAGTGGACATCTCTGAAGAGAGCGTGCGAAAGTCCCGGAAAGTAAATAAAAAAGCGCTTGGCACCCGTTGCAGGATCGTGCAGGGAAGTGTGGAGAAGCTGCCTTTCAAATCAGGTGTGCTCGATCTTGCAACCGCTTTTGAGACCATTTATTTCTGGCCGGATCCCCGGGAAAACTTTAAAGAGATCCGGCGCGTCCTGAAGCCCGGCGGACGTTTTGCGGTGATCTGTGATGCAGGAGATACTGACAGCCACTGGGAAGACATGATACCCGGAATGAAAGTGTACTCTCCGGAGCAGATCGAGGAATACATGAAAGACGCCGGATTTAGCGATATCCGGATCAGCAGGAAGCTGAATATGTTCTGCGTTAACGGAAAAGCCTGTTAGTTCCTGGTTTTAGAGGAGTATTATCAGAAACCTCATAAGCATTAAAATGAAAAAGCCCTTCGCCCCGGTTCCTGTGCTTTTTGTTTAAAAAGTGATTGACCTGGAGTTTACTCCAGGGATTATAATTATGAATAAGAACAGATCATGTGTTTTTTTGATGGAGGCAGTATCAGGGACTATTCAGAGGGTAAGGGAGCGAAAGAGAAATGCTTTTGAGACAGATACAGTTTTTTGTCTCCGTTGTCGATGAAAACAGTTTCACGGAAGCCGCAGAGAAGAATTATGTATCACAATCCGCGGTGTCGCAGGCGCTGAATTCGCTGGAGAAAGATCTCGGGGTAAAGCTGATCGAGAGAAAGAACAGGAAATTTAAGGTAACGACAGCGGGAGAATATTTTTATCGCAAATGCAAACTGCTTCTCAGCAATCTTGAATCCATCAAAAAGGAAACGATCCGGCTGGGGAGTGATGAAGAGACGAAGCTGCATGTGGGTTATATCAATCTCTATGCGGGTCCGGAGCTTTCAGAGGCAGTCGCGGAGTTTTCTGCCCTTTATCCGGAAGTCAGCATTTCAGTGCAGAGCGGTACGCATGAAGAGCTGTATCACGGGCTTGTATCCGGAGGGATCGATCTCGCACTGAATGACCAGCGGAGGGCTTTTTCGGATGACTATGTAAACATGGAATTGAAAAATGCGGAATGCATCATCGAGATCTCTGAGCGATCGGAGCTGTCTTCCTGTGAAAGGCTGGAGGTCAGGGATCTGTCAGGAATGTCCTGTATTATCGTATCCTCTAAAGAGCAGCGGGAGACGGAGGCGGAATATTACAGGAATATCCTCGGGTTCGCAAATGATTTTCTCTATGCGGAGACCCAGGAGGAGGCCAGGCTGATGGTGATCGGAGGCAGGGGATTCCTTCCTGTCGAGGCCATAGGAAAGCTGCCGGAGGTTTCCGGTACGATCAGGCGTATTCCGCTCTACCGCAAAAATCGCAGGGTGACGAGGAAGTACTGTGTTTTCTGGCTGGAAGAAAGGACAGGTTACTATATAGAGGAATTTGCAGAGATGCTCAGAAAAAGGCTTTCATGAAGATGCCTGTGAGGTGGATGCGTTCCGGGAATGTATAAGAAAATAATGGCTTAATAAGCATAAGTGAGACTTATTAAAAACCGCCGAAAATCGAATTGATG
>DEPS01000151.1 GCA_002358875.1 Lachnospiraceae bacterium UBA3386
TCCCTTTTCAGGAAACCGGAGTCTTTATAGAGCCGGGGGGAGCCGTAAAAAATGCTCTTCTCATCAGCCTGCCACTGGGCAGTAAAGGATTCTGTCTGAAAAGGATCTTTGGTCGGGCCCTGCTGCGAGATGACTGCCTGCACGCGGAAAAAGGGGGTCTTGACAAAGGAGCGGATTTCCCTCTCCCTTTTTACGACCATTCCCAGTACGCAGGTCATCACACGCCCGACGGCGATCACCGTGTGGTCAGTCCCGAGAGCCCGGCTCATGGCATCGCTGTAGCGCAGAGTCAGGGCGCGGGAAAAATTGATGCCCATGAGGTAATCCTCCTGCGCCCGCAGGTAGGCCGCAGAGCCAAGATTGTCATAGGCCGAGGAAGGTTTTGCCTCCCGGATCCCCCTGAGGATCTCCTCCTGGGTCTGGGAATCGATCCAGACGCGGAGCTCCTTTTTCCCTTTGACGCCTGCCTGGGAAGCCACCAGGCGGTAGATATACTCACCCTCCCGCCCGGAGTCCGTGCAGATATAGATTGTGCCCACCTCCGGGTCGGTCAGGATCCTTTTAACGATGTTAAACTGTTTTTTTACACCGTCGATCACCTGATAGCGGTAGCTGTCGGGAATAAAAGGGATCGTGCCCGTGGACCATTTTTTCAGGGCGGGGTCGTAGGCATCCGGATATGACATGGAGACCAGATGACCCACGCACCAGGTGACGATGGTATCATCCGATTCCATATAACCGTCCGCATTGCGGAAATTTTTGTTCAGCGCGCCGGCGAAGGCGCGCGCCACACTGGGCTTTTCCGCGATAAACACAGTTTTCGTGGCGTGCACCTCCTGTTGCCTCTGTCCGTATATCCGGATTGCTTTCTAATGATATCTTTCCAAATGATAACTGTTTAACGATAACTTTCTTAATGATGACTGTTTTTATGATCAGATTCCGTTAAAGAATTTTCTGCACTCTATGGCAGTTTTGGGCGTATCAGGATCATTTTTTGCTGATCAGACCCTGTGCCGTGAGGAACTCTGCGCAGAGAACGCCGCCGCCGGCTGCTCCCCGGATGGTATTGTGGGAAAGACCGACGAACTTCCAGTCAAAGAGGGTGTCGGGACGAAGTCTGCCGATGGAGATGCCAAACCCCCTCTCATAATTGACGTCGAGCTGCACCTGAGGACGGTTGTCCTCCTCCAGATACTGGATAAAGTTTTTGGGGGCGCTGGGAAGGCCCAGCTCCTGGGGAAGCCCCTTAAATTCACGAAGCTTTGCAATCAGTGTCTCTTTGTCGGTCTTCTTTTTGAAATTGACGAAGGCTGCGGCAGTGTGTCCATAGAGGACAGGCACGCGGATGCACTGGCTGGTGATGAGAATATCGTCAGCCGGGACAATGACACCGTTTTCGATCCTGCCGAAGACGCGGAGGGGCTCGCGCTCGCTCTTCTCTTCCTCACCGCCGATATAGGGGATGATGTTTGCCTCCATCTCAGGCCAGTCGCGGAAGGTCTTGCCGGCTCCGGAGATGGCCTGATAAGTCGTTACGACAGCCTGGTAAGGCTCGAATTCCTTCCATGCCGCCAGGGCAGGCGTATAGCTCTGAATCGAGCAGTTGGGCTTGACGGCAATGAATCCGCGGGTCGTTCCCAGACGCTTTTTCTGGAATTCGATCACGTCCGCATGCTGGGGGTTGATCTCGGGGATGATCATGGGAACATCGGGAGTCCAGCGGTGGGCGCTGTTATTGGAAACGACGGGAGTCTCGGTCTTTGCGTACTCCTCTTCGATCGCCTTGATCTCGTCCTTGGACATATCGACAGCGCTGAAGCAGAAATCCACCTCCGCGGAGACTGCCTCGACGTCTTTTACGTTTTTAACGACAATGTTTTTGACGGATTCAGGGCAGGGAACCTCGAGCTTCCAGCGGCCCTTCACGCACTCTTCATAAGTTTTTCCCGCGCTGCGGGGGCTTGCTGCAATCGTTGTAACCTCAAACCAGGGATGATCCGCCAAAAGCGCGATAAAACGCTGTCCGACCATACCGGTTCCGCCCAGAATACCTACACGTAATTTCTCACTCATTTTCTTATTCCTCCTGTTTATTTTATCGCGCGGCAGGACGGTTTATAAAAATTATCCCATCATGTCCGGCACACGATTTCTATGTTATGACATAACACCTGACTTCTGACTCAGGATCGCATATGTCTGTCGGCTGTCATTTGAAAACCGGACTCCTGATTCCCGGTAACTGGCTCCTGTCTTATGACTTATGTCTTCTTAACCCCTGGATCTGGTTTACTGACCTAAAGCATTTAAAAATTCTCTGGCTTCTGAGATAGCTTTTTCCATCGCTTCCTCGCCGGGCGCGCCGTCAGTGAGCCTTCTGTTCACGCAGGTCCTTAAGGAGACCGCGTCAAACACATCCTCTTCAAAACACGGGGAAAACTCCTTTAATTCCTCAAGAGAGAGCTCTTCGATTCCTGCGCCTTTATCGATGCAGTAAAGCACGAGACGTCCGATAATACCGTGGGCGTCGCGGAAAGGCACTCCCTTCACGACCAGATAGTCGGCGGCGTCGGTCGCGTTTGTGAAGCCCCGCATGGCGCTCTTTTCCATGACGTCCTTATTAAAGCGGACGGTCCGCAGCATCTGGGCAAAGAGGGGTATGCAGGCAAGGGCGGTGTCGATGGCGTCAAAGGCCGGCTCCTTGTCCTCCTGCATATC
>DEPS01000144.1:0-3316 GCA_002358875.1 Lachnospiraceae bacterium UBA3386
ATTTGAACCGTACAGGTGGAAAAAATTAAGTGCACCCGTTGTCGAGACAATGCCGAAACTGGGATATCTGGATATCAGAAACTGTTCAATCAAAGACAGTTCCGTGGTCAAAAGGCTGAAGAAGAAGGGTGGCATTAAGATTGAGCAGTAGACGGGTCAGTTTTAGACGTAATGGAGTGGATTGAGTGACTGGGATGATTGTTCGGCATAAAGGGATACATCATCTTATATTTGCGAATGGGATGTTTCCCGGAACTGAATCGTAACACGGTGGAATATTTATACGGGAGGAGGACCCCCATGGTCAGGGAAAAAGCCGAGTTTGACGTCCTTGCCAGGATCGAGCGCGAGCGGACGCGCAGGAACTGGACGGAATACATGCTGGCAAAGAATTCGGAAATCGCTCAGTCGACGATTTCCACCTGGTGCCGCAGGCAGCTCCAGCCATCCATTGCGTCGATTGAGAAAATATGCAAGGGGCTTGGAATTACGCTTTCGGAGTTTTTTGAGGACGAGAAGTTCGTGGCAGGGGAAGAGTCCGGGGAGTCATGGAAGAAGCGCATGACGAAGGAGCAGCGCGAGCTGTACGAGGGCTGGGAGCGGCTGACCCCATCCCAGCGGGAGGCTCTGATCGGGCTGATTAAAGTGCTGGAATAAAGAACGCGTGCTTCTGTCCAAAGTGACAGGTCAAACGACAAGCACTTTTTTACATGGTAAGGTAAGAAGTTTTACTGACAGGGCGCCGGGCGCCCTGTCAGTTTTGGCTTGCGCTGCATTGTCTGCCTTGTTAAAATGGTTTTATCCCAAAAGGCAACAAGGCCGTGCTTGCCGTCAATACGGCGACGGGCTGCGGGGTTCATGCCCCGCTATAAGGATCTGGAGGACATGTACGAGAAGCACCATGAGAAGGGGGTTGAGATCGTCGATGCCCCCTGTAGCCAGTTCAAGGGGCATGCGCCCGGGACGGATTGGGAAATCCACCAGTTCTGTACGCTCCATTACAATACGCAGTTCCCGCGGATAAAGAAACCGGCTGTGGAAAAAAGAATATACCGGCTTTAAGGAGGCGTAAAAAATGCTGAATATTTATTATGGTGAGTACAGGGGGGCGGAATATATTTATGATCCGGATATGTTCTTTGATCATCAGCATGAGCCGGAATGGCTGTTGGAGGATTTGTCCAGACAGATGATTCTTGATGTTGACCAGTCGATCGTGCGTGGACCGTATTTAATTGAGAGCCCGGTTCTGGGACCGATTCCTCCTCAAAGGTTGTCGGGCGGTGTAAAAACGCTGATTATGGTCAATAAGGACAGAGAGCATGTTTTTAATGCATCTGCCTGTGGGGATAATTGTGCGAAGTGGCTTCTTAAGATCGGGGAAGGAAGTGATATTACTGTCCGTCTGGGATATCTGATGAATTTCGGAAAAGGAACGTTTCAGATACGGGTTTTGAATACGGGGAAAGTCGTTAAAAACCTTGCGGAACTGGATGATGAAGTAATCGATAATCGTCTTTTGATGGAGGCGTGATGCGGGGAAAATATCAGATTGAGGTCTACGATAAATATGTGGCCTACCGGTTTGAAGTCAGGCGGAATATTACCGTCATTCAGGGAGACAGCGGAACAGGGAAGACCCAGCTGATCCGGCTGATTTCAGACTATAACCGGGGTGGAACGAGCTCAGGCGTTGTGCTGCGCTGCGAGAAGGAGTGTATCGCTCTGAATGTGCTCGATTGGGAGGCATATCTGCGTACGGCGCATGAAAAAATTATTTTTGTAGACGAGAATAGCGCTTTTATACGGTCAAAAACTTTTGCTGAGATTGTGAATTCCTCAGATAATTATTATGTTTTGATCTATCGGGACAGCCTGCCGCAGCTTTCTTACAGCATACAGGAAATTTATGGAATGCGGGAAAGCAGGGATTCCCAGAAATATGTGCATGTCGGACGCGTTTACAATGAGCTCTATCCGCTGTACAATCTGAAACCTCCGATACCGCTTGTACCTGAGACGGTTGTCACAGAGGATTCTAACGCTGGCAATGACTGTTTTGTAACAATTTTCCCAAACAGATGCTGTTCAGCAAAGGGCAGGAGCCGGGTAGTGGAGGCAGTGACGCAGGCTTCAAAAAGAGGAGGAAATATTCTCGCGGTTGTTGATGGAGCGGCTTTTGGTGCGGACATGCAGCAGTTCATGAGGAAGTCGGACAATCTTCCGGTAAGATGTGTACTGTTTGCCCCAGAATCATTTGAATACATTCTTCTATCTTCCGGAATTCTTCAGGTAGACAGGGACAAGCTTGAAAATACCTATAATTATGCGGATTCGACTGTTTTTTCCAGCTGGGAGCGTTATTATACTCGTTATCTCATGGATGTCACGGAAGGTACTATTTACCAGTATCAGAAACGCAGCCTGAATAAAAACTATCTGACGGAAGGAAATCTCAAAAAAATTATAGAACAGATCCCGAAAGCTATAAAAATTAATTGGGCAGGAGACCGGTAGATGCAAGATTGTCAGCAAAGGGAGGAGGCGCTTTGAAAAAAATTGCGATATTGGGTTCGACCGGATCGATCGGAAAGCAGACACTGGATGTGGCGAGGGAGCAGGGAGATATTGAGGTCGTGGCGCTCTGTGCCCGGCGGAGTGTTGCTCTGATGGAGGAGCAGATCCGGGAGTTTAGACCGAAGAAGGCAGTCATGTGGGATGAGGAGGCTGCGAAGGATCTGCGCGTGCGTGTGGGAGATCTGGATGTGGAGGTCCTGTCCGGGATGGACGGAATTCTCGAGGTGGCTTCGATGGAGGGTTACGAGTATTTCGTGACCGCGATCATGGGGATGGTGGGCATCAGGCCTACTGTGGCCGCGATCGAAGCGGGAAAGAAGATTGCTCTGGCCAATAAGGAGACGCTGGTCACGGCAGGGCACCTGATCATGAAGCTTGCGGCTGAGAAGGGTGTTCCCATCCTTCCTGTGGACAGCGAGCACAGCGCCATCTTCCAGTCCCTGAACGGTGAAGCCGGAAACCGCATTGACAAGATCTGGCTTACCGCTTCCGGCGGGCCTTTCCGGGGCAGGACGCAGAAGGAGCTTCAGAATGTGAGGCCGGAGGATGCCTTGAAGCACCCTACCTGGGCCATGGGGAGGAAGATCACGATCGATTCCTCGACCCTGGTCAATAAGGGGCTGGAGGTGATCGAGGCCCGCTGGCTCTTTGATGTCGATCCTTCTCGGATAAAGGTGCTGGTGCATCCCCAGAGCATCATCCATTCGATGGTGGAATATGAGGACGGGGGGATTATTGC
>DEPS01000144.1:3425-7397 GCA_002358875.1 Lachnospiraceae bacterium UBA3386
GGGCAGATCACCTTTGAGAAGCCGGATATGGATGCCTTCCCGGCCCTGCGGCTGGCCTATAAGGCCATTGAAAAGGGAGGGAATCTTCCTACAGTATTTAACGCCGCTGACGAGTTGGTCGTTCAGATGTTTTTGGACGGGAAAATATCTTTCCTTGATATTGCTGCGTTGATTCAGAAATGCATGGAGAGCTGCCGGTTCCGGGAGGATCCTACTCTGGATGAGATCTTTGACACGGAACGCGAAGTACAGGAGCTGATAAAGAGCTGGAAATGCTGATTCTCTCAGACACGGATATGGAGCCTGGTAATATAGGTGCCCTGTAATATAGACACCCTGTAATATAGACGCCCCCTGTTGTGGATGTGAAGCATCCGCAGCAGGGGGCGTTGTATATATTTTTTTCAGGACCTGCCGCATTTTTTCAGGATCTTTTCCGTCACGGACTGAGCGTCGATGCCAGTCAGGCGGCTGAGGTCTGCCGGGGATCCGTGTGTGACGAATCCGTCGGGGATGGAAATATTCAGCAGTGAGACGTTGAGGGAGGCGTCTGCGTACCAGGAGGCGACGTGTTCGCCGAAGCCTCCGCTGGTTACGTTTTCCTCCATCGTGACAATGAGGGAGTATTTTTCTGCGGCGCTTTCAAGGAGCCCGGTGTCGAGGGGAGATACGAAGCGCGCGTTGGCGATGGCGCAGTTCATCCCATGGTCGGCGAGGAGCTGTTTTGTTTTCAGAGCTGTTTCGACCATGCTTCCGACTGCAAGGAGCAGGATGTCTTCACCTTCGCAGAGCATCTCAGCCCGGCTCTCTTCAATGGGGGCGTGGCAGTC
Organism: Lachnospiraceae bacterium UBA3386; assembly: GCA_002358875.1. Classification (GTDB taxonomy): domain Bacteria; phylum Bacillota; class Clostridia; order Lachnospirales; family Lachnospiraceae; genus CAG-791. The sequence goes on from DEPS01000144.1 coordinate 4,256, forward strand.
GGAGAAGGCCCTGCCCGCGGTGCCGCGGGGGTAGCGGATGGCTGCGGGGCGGCCCAGGGAGAGGGCAAATGCCAGCATGTCGGAGAGCTCGCGTCCGTTCTTTGGTGCCATGACTGTCAGGCCGGGTATGGAGGAGAGGTAGGAGAGGTCGAAGATCCCCTGGTGTGTCTCTCCGTCGGCTCCGACGATTCCCGCGCGGTCGACGGCAAAGACGACCGGGAGCTGCTGCAGGCACACGTCCGAGACGATCTGGTCGTAGGCGCGCTGTAAAAATGTCGAGTAGACGGCGACGACCGGTTTCATGCCGCCGGCGGCAAGTCCTGCCGCGAAGGTGACGGCGTGCTGTTCAGCGATCCCCACGTCAAAAAAGCGCTCCGGGAAGCGGTTGTGGAAGCGCGAAAGACCGACACCGTCCTCCATGGCGGCGGTGATGGCAACAATAGAGGAATCCGAGTCTGCCAGGCGCAGCATGGAAGAGGAGAAAATGTCGGTGTATGATTTTTTCTTTGAAGGGCGCAGGGGGGCGCCTGTCCGGATGTTAAAAGGGGGCGTTCCGTGAAATTTTTCGGGATATTTTTCCGCCGGGCCGTAGCCTTTGCCTTTTTTTGTACAGACATGGATCAGGACGGCTTTGTTTATTTTCTTTGCTTTTTCGATAGCCCTGACCATGTCGCGGATGTTGTGTCCGTCGATGGGACCCAGGTAGGTAATGCCCATGTCTTCAAAAAACATTCCGGGGACTACCAGGGATTTCAGGGACTGTTTGGCCCGCTGGATGCCCTTTACGACCCTTGGATGTGTGTCGTGGAGCGAGTCGTGGATCCGGTCACGCAGCTGTATGTAGCTGCTGGAGGTCCTGATGTCGCGCAGGTATCCAGGCAGTCCGCCCACATTCCGGGAGATGGACATGTTGTTGTCGTTGAGTATGATGATCAGGTTTGTCGAGAGGCGGGAAACGTTGTTGAGCGCCTCATAGGCAAGTCCGCCCGTCATGGCTCCGTCGCCGATCACGGCTGCGACTTTGCGCTCTTCACCGCGCAGCTGCCCTGCGCGTACTATTCCGAGTGCAGCGCTGATCGAGGTGGAGCTGTGTCCTGTGTCAAAGCAGTCGCAGTCACTCTCGCATCGCTTGGGAAATCCGCTCATGCCGCCCAGCTGACGCAGCTGGTCAAAGCCTTCTCTGCGGCCGGTCAGAAGCTTGTGAGTGTAGGACTGGTGTCCGACGTCCCAGATGATCCTGTCCCGGGGAAGGTCCAGGGACAGGTGCAGGGCCATGGTGAGCTCTACGGCCCCGAGGTTGCTGGCGAGATGCCCTCCGGTGACGCTTACTTTTTCAACGAGAAAATGACGGATCTCCTGTGCGAGCCGTCCATAATCTTCCTCGGGTATCTTCTTTATATCATTTGGCTGTTGAATTTGTTCAAGCAGAGCCATTCACGATCCTCCTGCCTGTCCTGACAGTGATCAGGAGCTGTTCGATAAGTACACTGAGATTCTGGTAAATAGTTTATCTAAATATCCGGTTTATCTCAATAGGTTTTATATATTATTTCTGCTTCTGAGGGCCTGAAATGAAAACAGCTGAAAACAGGGAAATTTTTTTAAAAAAAAGCTTGCATTATTTTCCGGGGGACGTTATTATATATCTTGCGTGTTGCGGAGAACACAATTTAAAATGTTCTTCAGAACAGATCGGGGTGTAGCGCAGCTGGCTAGCGCACTTCGTTAGGGACGAAGGGGTCGTGGGTTCGAATCCCGTCACTCCGAGCAAAAGCCGTGGGAATTGTTCCTGCGGCTTTTTTGCATTATAAACATAATATCATAAGGGATGTATCGTTCAGGACCGGCAGGCCTGTGCCGCAGCGGGCAAAAGCTTAGCGGGAGCCTGCTTTCGTGGGGGAGACGTGCCGCGGGGGTGTGTGTGCCTGCAGATGAGCTGCGTATTATTCGCCGGACAAACGTGATCTATTCATATATACTATCAATAATATGAAAAAAAGAAGGGACAGTTTGCATAGTTCATGATACAATAACAATCAGAGTATTGCTTTCTAACTATTCACTAATGTTAATTTTATATAAGGGAGGTCTATATTATGTATGGTTTTGGTGCAATGATTAAACAGCTTAAGAAAAATCCTAAAACGATCGTTTTTACCGAGGGTTCTGATCCTCGTATTCTTGAGGCAGCTTCCCGGCTTCTGGCAAGCAGTTTCCTGACCCCTATCCTTCTTGGCAAGGAAGATGAAGTGCAGGATGCGGCAGAAGAGGCAGGTTACAATATCCGTGGTGCGCAGATCCTTGATCCCGAGAATTACGAAAAAATGGATGAGATGGTCGAGCTGTTCTGCGAGCTCAGAAAGAGCAAGGGAATGACTCCCGAGAAGGCTCTTCCTATCCTGAAACAGGGTAATTATTTTGGAACCATGCTGGTCAAGATGGGTGTTGCGGACTGCCTGCTCGGCGGCGCAACCTATTCCACAGCCGATACGGTCCGTCCCGCTCTTCAGATCATCAAGACCAAACCCGGCAACAGCATTGTATCCTCCTGCTTCATCCTGGTCCGTCCTTCCGCGACCGGTGAAAACGAAGTTGTCGCCATGGCGGACTGCGCGATCAACATTCATCCCACAGAGGACGAGCTGGTTGAGATCTGCGGCGAGACTGTAGAGTGCGCGAAGGTCTTCGGCGTCGATCCCAAGGTCGCTTTCCTTTCCTTCTCCACCAATGGTTCCGCAAAGGATCCGGATGTCACCAAGATGCACAATGCCGCCGAGAAGGCCAAGGCAAAATATCCGGATCTTCCGATCGCTGGCGAGATCCAGTTCGACGCGGCTGTATCTCCCCGTGTTGCGTCTACAAAGGTTCCGAACTGGAAGGCAGCAGGTCATGCCAACACCTTCATTTTCCCTGACATCAACGCAGGAAACATCGGCTACAAGATCGCTCAGCGTTTCGGTAATTTCGATGCTTACGGCCCGATCCTTCTGGGCCTGAACGCTCGGATCAACGACCTCTCCAGAGGCTGTAACGCTCTGGAGGTTTATTCCATGGCCATCATCACCGCTGCCCTTGCATAAGGATTCCTGTAGGCGCTGTGTTTCCTGATCGGATTCATATCTCAGGATAGAGTGTATATAAA
>DEPS01000124.1:0-2108 GCA_002358875.1 Lachnospiraceae bacterium UBA3386
CAGAAAGAACCCCGGGGATTATTCAGGAATAACCCCCGGGGTTCTCATGCTTTTTTTTAAATGCGTATGTCCTGATTTTCATGGTGTCTGGCCTACAGCTTGCGTTACTGCTCGGAGGCGGCATTTCAGCCGCCTCTAAACAGCAACTGGTTCGCGGCCATGCCGTTTTACTGCTGCTGCGCAAACATGTTCAGGATCAGTTCCAGGAGCCTGGACAGATTCTCCGCCTCCTGGTCCTCGCTGTAGACGATCTCGGTCTCGCCGCTCTTGTATCTGTGGACGGCATCAGTGATCCCTTCGGGATCGTACCAGGGAACCAGATTGATGTCCAAAATCGAGGGCATCATGTTCAGATCCACCTTTGTCGCCTTTTCGTCGGACACGAAGCTGTCCGTCTCCTCCGTCCCGAGCTTTAGCCAGCTGGAATAGACGGCGCAGTAGCCGTAGGCGTCAACGAAGGTGCCCACGACGCAGTCTCCGCCGCCCGGCTGCGTCCCGATGATTTTGGCAAGGCCTTCCTTCTGCGCGAAATAAGGAAGGGCGTTTCCGCACGAATAGGAGGAGCCGCTCGTCATGATATAGAAGTCATACTGTCCGCCATAGCCGTCCTCTGCGTCCGCGATCCCGTCCAGGTTGGTGTCGACATGATAGCACTCTTCTTTATAAGAATCGCTCGTCAGATCCTTGAGCGTGATCCTGACTTCGCCGTCCTCCGACAAAAAACCGAGGATGGTTACAAGTCCGGTCACCTGCCCTCCTCCGTTGTCAGAGATGTTGAGCACGACGTTCTTCACTTCGCTATGCTGCCTGATATCCTCAAAGCAGTTATAGAAGAAGGCAAAGTTGCTGTCCTCCTCGTCCTCCTTCGAAACAGGCTTCAAATAATAGGAAGGATCTCTTTTGTAGTCATCCTTGAAGGCACTGAAATAGATGACCGCTGTATCCCCCACATAGTCCAGCCTCTGCTGTCCGTAATCCTCCGGTTTGGTTTTTTCAAAATACATGGTCCAGGCAGTAAGAGGGGCGATCTCCGGAATCTTCAGGCCTTTTTCCAGCAGAGCTCCCAGGATCGTGTCCGCCGTCATCTGCGCTTCTTCTTCCGACACTTTGTCCTTCTCGTCAAAATATTCCCCGCCGGCTTCCGAGTTTTTGATATCATCAACGAGCTTTTGAGCCTCCGACTTATCGATGCTGCCGACCTTTCCGAAAATAGTCTCCATGCCGATTAACGCGTCGTGGCCGGAATCAAAAAGATACATGAAGAGCATCATTTCCGCCGTCATGGCCAGGTTGGGGTTGGTCGAAGTCAGGGATTTTTTGGCATCGATCCGGGTAAAATACTCGTCAAACGTCGTGATGTTCTTTTCTTCCTTGTGCCCGAAGGTCAGATCCAGCAGCAGGCAGATCGTATGATAGGCATAGTCCGCGTAAGCCTGCGTCGTATTGGTCTTTTCGCTAAAGGGACCCGAATAATATGCCTTCATGTAGGGCATGTCGTCGAGCTGATAACCGGCATCCTTCTCCGGGGCATTGGAATACGCGGCAAAGGCATTGTAATAGTCTTTCCCGTTATAAACCATGCAGCTTCCGAAAGTCACGGCGCCGATCGTATTCTGAAGGGCCAGGAAGGGCATCAGGATATCCCCTTCGTAGGCAACGGCCGGAAGCCCGTACTCTTTAAGGGATACGTAAAGGGGCTTCACCTCGGTCTGGAAGGACTTGTTCTTTTCGGAGACCGTGATCACATTGTACTCATTCTTCCCTATGACAGCGCCGTCGACCGTGCTATAAGGCGCGCCGTCGAACAGCAGCCTGCCTGTATTGTCGATGGAGAGCGTGTCCGCCTTCGAATCAATGATGACCTGCGCTCCGTTCACAGTAATCTTCATGACGCCGTCTTCCACTTCGACCCTCTGGCTGCCTTCATAGAGAAAATCAAGGTAATCCGACGCCCTGATAAAGGGGACGTCCTCAAATCCCTTCACGGCATAGGTTTTGATGGTCTGGTACTGCCCAAGGCTCGTCCCGTAATAAAATCGGCTGTCCTCCCACAGGACGGAAATATCCTCCGCAGGTATTTCCTCTTCGGCAGCGGCTGCGGGCGTATC
>DEPS01000124.1:2210-3361 GCA_002358875.1 Lachnospiraceae bacterium UBA3386
CCATGGCAGCGGTGGCTGCGGCGGTGGATGCGGCAGCAGCTTCCTCCCCTGCGTCAGAAGCCTCCTCCTGTCCGGCGGCTGCTGCAGCGCCCGCTTCGGCGGCTTTTGCCTCCTCCCCGGAAGCGCCCTCTGTTTTGTCGTCTTTCGCGGCGGTGCCGGCGCCCTCCGCCTCTTTTGCGGTTGTTTCATTTACGGCGGCGTCCCCTTCAACCGCCTGCTTCGTTCCCACATCTTCCGCGCCGCCCGTCGCGGATCCGGCACAGGCTGTCGCTAAGAAAAGCATTACCGCTGCCATGCCGATGCAGATCAGTTTTCGAATTCTCATTTGGTCACTCCTTCTCATGTTTTGCCTGATTGGTTGTTCCTGCCCGTCCGCCGTCCCCGTGAATAAAGCCGTTCCTTCTAAACAAAAACAGAAAGCTCTCCTTGCCTGAAAAGAAACCCTTCACGAAAGCGCTCCTTCATGAAAGCGCTCCTTTGTGGAAATGTTCCTTCCTGATCCACAAGCCGGGAACACCTGCAGTATATCTCCAGATACTCCCTCTCCACCTCCGTAAAGGGCCGCACCGCGTAGTCGGGCACGACATGGACCTTGGGCTCAGGGCCGACGTTCTCGCCCCCCAGAAGGTATTTGAGGTCATACCAGAGCATGGCGTCGTCGATTTCTTTCAAAAGTCTCTGTTCCTCCTTCGAGAGCGGGGAGCCCAGAAATTTCGAATAAATAAGCTCCAGGGTCCTCTCCTCCAGCGCCTGATAATCTCTCATGTCCTTCTTGAAGGGCCTTGGCAGGTCAGACAGGTAACATTCGCAGGCATCGTGCAGAAGACAGGCCAGCACCATCCGGGCGGGGAGCCCCCTGGCCTCCGCCTCCCTGGCGCAGAGGATGCAGTGCTCTCCCACTGACCAGAATGACTTTACATGCCCGTTACCCCTGCACAGAAGTGACAGCGCATGGGCAAAATCTTCGATGCAAAAGAGTGCCGGATCCGGTTCCGACGGCACATAATGTTTCCCTGTATAGGTCCTGATGTAATCCGCCATGAAAACCTCCATAAATCACTTTCTCACCTGCAGCTATTAAGGCAGGATTTATTATATCATGCAATTTCAATTATAGACAACAAAAAACCCAGGACATACGCATCAAAAAA
>DEPS01000039.1 GCA_002358875.1 Lachnospiraceae bacterium UBA3386
TTCTCGCTCCCGCATACCAATAATTTGAGCGAACGAGAGCTTCGAGGCGCGAAAACAAAGAAAAAAGTATCAGGGCAGTTCGAATCCGAGGAGTCGTCAAAGTTTTATGCGGACATTCTCACATATACCAGAACCTGCCGCCGGAACGGTTTCAACGAAATAGACGCCCTCAGCAGGCTTATGAAGGGAAATCCCGTGACAGTAGAGGAAATCTTTCCCGAATTCAATAAATTGGTAAGCGCCACGCCTGGCTGAAAGAACTCATATCAAGGGCGGCTGCCCTGACTGCCAAAGGCCCACGATAAGAAACGTCCGACTGCCGGATGGGAAGACCCGTCCATCCGGCTCTCTTTAGAGTGCAACATTCCAAATGGAATGCTTATCTACAATCCACAGTTTTGTCCGATAGTTATTGATTCAAAGAAATCCGGCTCTGCCGGATTTCCTCCTTTGAAAAAGGCAGTCCGTCGCTAAAACGGACTGCCTTTTTTCTACTTACAAACACCGTGAATAGTAACTTTTTGTTCGACTGCGCCGTCCTCTCCGGCAGTATCTGATTAAACGCAGGATACTTTGAGACCGTTTGGAAGCTTTTTCACATGAATCCTTCCGTCCCTGACATACTTTGATAAAGTCTGCCTTGTAACACGTAACAGCTGCAGAACATCTTTAGAAAGCAAATAAATCACCCCCTTCAAGGTGAATATACCATGCTGGACATAATATATTAAATTATTTTCATGTTTTTTAATAAATATAATATATTTTTAGAGGATACCTTTCTGAATACCTTCATGCACACAGAGCGGAGGTGGAAAAGATTATGATGACAATGCTGAGTCCGGAATATGTAAAGATGGCGTCTGAAAGGACAGAGAGGATTAAGGCATCAATCAGCACATTGAGATTCTTAAAGATGCCGGAAACGCAGATTAAAGATACCATCGTGAAACAATACGACCTCACACCGACATACGCTCAGAACTTCCTGGATGACGATTCCGACCCGGAAGATTCCAGACCATGGGCTTTATGAAAAACTACAGCAAAAGATGAAAAGAGGGTCGAGTAGGCGGGGGGAGTAATCCCCCCGCCTACTCGACCCTCTTTTGCCCCCAATACCTGCTGGACTTTTTGGTCGTCACCGCCAAAAAAAGCCTGAATCAGGGAGCTGACATGCGCATCGGAAACTTTTTTCTATCGTTCACGGTGACTGGCACCTTTTTTGCAAGGTGAATATACCATGCTGGACATAATATATTAAATTATTTTCATGTTTTTTAATAAATATAATATATTTTTAGACTATATAATATTTGGTCATAAAATACGTTCTGTCCCAATCTACGATCTTTCTTTCGGATTCCTTTTCCGGATGAATATTGAATTCATCGAAAACCATTACCCGCTTGTTCTCCAGGTCATAAATCGGCCACACCTTTTCCTTTCCGTCAGGGGAGATGTCTGCGGAAAGGGACGGGCTGCCGGTCCTGGCAAACTGAGTCCACATTTTCCGCATGGTCTTTGAGAAGGTTTCGTCAAATGCCCTCCCCGTGTCCGCGGACATTTCCGGATGGTTGAATACGGTCGAAAGCTCTAACGCGTGCCCGCATTTCATGATCGGATCAGGAGACTCCGGGGTAAAGTAATAGGTGTAGGCTTTACCGCCGGCTTTTGTCTGATTTTCCGACAATCTGATGATCGGCGCGTTAAACCAGACCTGGCTGAACAGGCGGCTGTCCCGTTCATAGTAATCGCCCGTCACATCATTGCAGAAGCTCTCGACAAGCTTTTTCTCTTCCTCCGGGAGCTTTGCAAGCTTCAGGGGCTTGCGGTTTTTGACCCACTCATCCCAGCCTTTAAGCCCGAAGCTGGACACAAAAAAGTCCATCTCGTCCTTGTTGCAGCCCACGAGAAACTCTATATCCTTCGCCGCGCCATTTGCGTAAGCCTCAAAGGTGTCCAAAGGCAGATGGATGCCGTCTCTTTCCGGAAACTGCCGCAGAAAAACGACAGAAGAGGCTTCCAGGAGCTTTTCGCCTCCAACCTTCATAAGGTCGGAGACCGTACTGCATCCGAGCGCTTCCATCAATTCATCCGTACATCCGATTGCCTCTTTCGTGGATCTCGTTTGGTTGATAGAACCGCTCTGCGCGATGACACGCCTGAAATACTGGTGGGAGCCTTTGATGAGCGGAAGCAGGGTGCAGCTTGCGGCACCGGCGGATTCACCCCAGATCGTCACATTGTCGGGATCGCCGCCGAAGCCTGCTATGTTCTCATGCACCCACTTGAGCGCCATAATCTGATCCAGCAGTCCCAGATTCTGCGAATCCGGGTAATCCTTTCCATCCGGCAGGTGGGACAGGTGGAGGAAGCCTAAGACGCCGAGCCTGTACGCGATGGTGACGACGATGAGGTCGGGATTTTCTTTTACAAGATTGTGGCAGTCAAACATCGGATCGATCGTGCCGCCCGCTTCAAAAGCGCCGCCATGAATCCAGACCATGACAGGTTTCTTCTGTGCAGCCGCCTCATCTGACTTCCATACATTCAGATACAGGCAGTCCTCGTCCAGATCGTAAAGCGAACCCGTTTCCAATTTTCCGTTCCCGTAGGCGCTTTTCGCATTGTAACAGGCCTCGTATACGCCGTCATCCGGGACGATGTCCACCGGCGCTTTCCAGCGAAGATCCCCGACGGGCTGTTTTCCGACGAAGGGAATGCCCCTGTATGCAATGATATTCTCAGTCTTCTTGCCGACAAAGGTGCCGTTTTTGCACCTGACGGCCAGTGAAGCGTCGTATTCTCCGTACGCGAGCTTTTTGTTCTCGCCTCCGTACATCGCTCTTAACAGCTCTTTTGGTTCCTTCAAAGCTTTCTGTTTCTCTGTCGTCTCACTCATAGTCCGCAGCCTCTCTCTTCCTGTTTCAGGGCATATAATAATTGGTCAGGAAATAGGTCCTGTCCCAGTCAACAATTTTTCTTTCAGCTTCCTTTTCCGGATGGATATCGAACTCGTCGAGGACCATCACCCTCCTGTCCTTTTGGTCGTAGAGCGGCCACTCGTGCGCTTTTCCGTCCGGAGAAATGTCCGCGGAAAGCGAGGGATTGCCGGTTTTGGCGAACTGAACCCACATTTTGCGCATGGTCTTCCCGAAGCTCTCATCGTATCTTCTTCCCGTGAGGTCGGTCAGCTCCGGATGGCACAGCACTGTGGAAACCTCCGTCGCATGCCCGGCCTTCATCAGCGGCACAGAGGATTCGACTGTATACAGGTAGGTGTACGACTTGCCTCCAGCCTCAGCCTGCTCCTCCGCCACCCTGAACTGCGGCGCTATGAACAGCATCTGTCCGATCAGGCAGCTGTAAGGCTCATAGCTGTCCTGCTTTTTGCTCTGAAAATAGCTCTCGGCCAGTGCCTTCTCTTCATCGGTGAGCCTGGCAAAAATCTCCGCTTTGCGCTTTTTGCCCCATTCGATGAAGCCTTCTTCTCCTGTAGACGACACAAAGGTATTGAATTCATCCGCATTACAGCCGTGAAGGAACACGATGTCCTTTGCCGCGCCCTTCGCGTAGGCGCCTGCCGTCTCCACAGGCAGGTATTTCCCGTCCCGCTCCGGGAATGTGCGTATTCCGAGTACCTGATAGAGACCGAACAGGTTTCCTGCCGTATTCGCAAGCTCCCCGGCATCCACCTTCAGCAGATCGGCAACGCTCCTGCACCCCAGCGCCTCCATCACCTGGTTCGTGCAGGCGATGGCCTGCTCCGGAGACCGCGTCTGCATGTGGGAGCCGCTTTGCGCAATGACACGATTGAAGAAAGCTTTTGCCCCCTCAATCAGCGGAAGCAGCACGCAGCTTGCGGCACCGGCGGATTCGCCCCAGATCGTCACATTGTCGGGATCACCCCCAAAGGCCGCAATGTTCTCATGAACCCACTTGAGCGCCATCATCTGATCCAAAAGCCCAAGATTCTGCGCATCCGAATAGTCCTTGCCGTCCGCCAGGTGGGACAGATGGAAGAAGCCGAAGACGCCGACCCTGTACGCGATGGTGACGAGGATGATGTCCGGGTTCTCCGCCACGAAATTGTGCCCCTCATAATTGGGATCCGCCGTACCGCCCGACTCAAAGGCGCCGCCATAGATCCACACCATGACCGGTTTCTTTTCCGCGTCTGCCTCGTCCTTCTTCCATATATTCAGATACAGGCAGTCCTCGCCCTGAACGTATTCGGCTGCCGGGTCGCCCTTCGGCTGGCAGGAGGTTTTCCCATTGTAGTAAGCCTCGTAAACACCGTTGTCGGGCTCATAGGCCACCGGCGCTTTCCAGCGGAGATCCCCGACGGGCTGCTTTCTGACGAACGGGATGCCCTTGTATGCGGCAATGCCGTCTGTCTTTCTGCCGACGAAGGTGCCGTTGATACACTTGACCGCCAACGACCTGTCGAAATCCCCGTCTGTGATCATTTTATTCTCGCCGTACTCAAACAAAGCAGTTTCCGGTATCTTCTTCACATCGCTCATTGTCTCATTCTCCTTCCTTGCGCCTTGCAGGCTGCTTCACCGTCCGCGATGGCGGCGGGCTTCTCTACGATCTGATTGTATTATCCCTTCTCACCCAATGCTCTTCAATGGGGGTTGGCAGAACGCCAACCCCCTTTTTCCTTCCTGCTTGCTTTTGCGATAGGGCTGGATTATCATAAATCAGGAAAGGGGGCGGGTTGATACCATGAACAGCCTGTTTGCGGATACATTAAGAAAGCTGAGGACAAAAAAGAACCTCTCTCAGAACCAGCTTGCAAATCTGATGTTTGTCAACAAAACCACAATTTCCAAATGGGAAAACGGCAGCCGTCTGCCGGATGCCGCCATGATCACCCGTCTTGCCAGGGTCCTGGAGGTGGATGTCGGCACGCTGTTCTCTACCGCGTCCGAGAGCGACGAATCGCCCAGCATCATCATGGTGGAGGACAACAGGCCCGTCCTTACCTACAACCTGCTGATTCTGGAAGAGATCGTGCCGAACGCCATGATCACAGGCTTTAACTGGCCGCAGGAGGCGGTCGAATACGCGAAAGCGAACCGGGTCGACCTGGCTATTCTGGATATCGAGCTGGGTTCGGCGAGCGGCTTTGATCTTTGCCGCGCGCTGCTTGAGGTCAATCCCTGCACCAGGGTGGTCTATCTGACCGCGTATCCCGAGTATTCCCTCAAAGCCTGGGGCACCGACGCCTGCGGGTTCATGGTAAAGCCCCTGACCCCGGAAGAAGTCCGCAGGCAGCTGAAAAAGCTGGGCGGCCTGTTTTCGATGGGAGGTGCGGGCGATTGAACGTCTTTCTCAACTCCATTTACTACTACATATCCGGCGCGGCGCTGATGTTAAGCGTGATGGGGCTGTGGTTCACCTCCATCATTCCCGGGATTGACCGCTGGAGCAGGCGCTTTTTCATGAGCACTTTTATCATTTTTCTGCTGTGCTGCCTGTCCGGCATCCTCGAAATAGCCTTCCAGTCTTATATCGTTCCGAGCAAGGTCTTCTTCTTCCTGCTGCTGTTTGAATCCCTGCTGCTCATGCTGCCGATTCCCATGCTGACAGTCTATCTGCTGCACTGCTGCGGTGAGAACATGCGCAAAAGCAGGCTCCTTCGCGCCGTGCTTGGCCTGTGGGCAGTCTCTTTTGCCCTGTCTGTCAGCGTCCCGTTCCTCGACGGTTTCATCTACATCACAGCACAAAACCGGTATTCCCGAGGGCCCCTGTACCCGCTTCCCCTGATACCGATGGCTGCGGTCCCGCTGCTCAATCTCATCGGAACGATAAAGCGCCGGAAGCAGCTTTCCCGCAAAGCCTTTTTTGCTTTCCTCATCGCCATCGTGCCGAATGCGGCCGCGCTGGCTGTGCAGCTCTTCGTCGACGTCTACCCGCTCCTTGACATCAGTTATATCCTGTCGACACTTGCCATGTACAGCTTCATCCTGTCCGATCAGATTGAACAGTACCGCCGCCAGCAACAGGAAATCGTCCGGCAGCAGCGGGAAATTGCCCATGAGCGCGCCAGCGTCATGGTGCTGCAGATGCGCCCGCATTTCATCTATAATACCCTGATGAGCATCCACAGCCTCTGCAGTCTCGACCCCGGGAAGGCTCAGCAGATCACGATGGATTTCACAGACTATCTGCGCAAAAATTTCTACGCCGTCGCCAGCGGCAGCACCGTTCCTTTCTCAACGGAGCTGGAGCACACCCACGCCTACCTGGCCGTAGAACAGGCACAGTTTGACGACCTGCTCGTCGTGGAATACGACACGCCGTTTATCTGCTTTCGCCTGCCGCCGCTGACCCTGCAGCCCATCGTGGAAAATGCCGTCAAGCACGGCATGGACCCCTATTTAGGGCCGCTGCGTATTTCTATCCGGACGCGGCGCACGGATAAAGGCGCCGAGATCATCGTTAAGGACAACGGCCGCGGCTTTACCCTGGCCGATGACAGCGAACCGGGCATCGCCCTCAAAAACATCCGGCAGAGGCTCCAGATCATGTGCGGCGGGAGCCTTGCGATCGCGCCCCGGGACGACGGCGGAACTGTGTTGACGCTTTCGATCCCGGACGGCGCCGCACGGTGACTGATACCTATTTGGTATTTTACAGGATTATGTCCGCAGACGGCGTCACGATCCTGAACGAAGGATCTCTCTCTGTGACGATTGAAAAGGCAGACGTCATCTTTACCCCTCGACTGCAAATACAGGGGAGGCGCATAAGGAACCGGGCAGGCGCCGGAAGCCTGTGCGGTATCAAAGAGATTTTTTCACGATGTAACAGACGTACCCCCGGCACGATCGTAAATGGTCGTGCCGGGGGCTTTGCTTTGACGATTTTTTTATTGCGCGGCGCTGTCCTGGATCGTCAGCGTTACTACTGTTCCGCCGCCGTCCCGGGGCGTGATCGACAGGCTCCCGCCGCACATCATTTCGAGCCTCTGCCGGATGTTTGCGAGCGTGATGTGCGGCCGGCTTTCGTCATCGTCTGCGGGATCAAAGCCAGGGCCGTTGTCTTCCACGACGATCTCGGAGCCGGAATCGGTGCGCCGCGTCCGGATATAGATGCAAAGCGGCTCGGAATCCGGGTTCATGCCATGCTTTACGGCATTTTCCACGATGGGCTGCAGGGTGAGCGGCGGCAGGCGGAACCAGGTATGGGGCGTGTCGTACTCGACAAACAGGTTGTCCTCATACAGGGCCTGCTCTACGGCCAGGTAGGCCTGGGTGTGTTCAAGCTCCGTGGAAAAAGGAATGGCGCTGTCGCTCACGACGGCGTTGAAATTTTTGCGAAGGTAGTTGGTGAAATCCATCGTGATCTGCCGTGCCTTCAAGGGTTCGAGCTTGCACAGGCTGTAGATGCTCATCAGCGTATTGTAAATGAAATGGGGACGCATCTGCAGAACCATGACGCTGGCGCGCTCGTGGGCGATTTCCCGCTGCTGCCTGGCAATCTCGGTCTGCTGCCCGGCAATTTCACACTGGCGGCGCAGATCATGCTCAATCTGATCGGACAGGACGAAGCTGTACATGACCAGGATGGAGAGGACGCAGCTGATGCCAAAAAGCGGCATGGCATCGACGAACAGCAGCAAAAGAAGCGCGGCGGTCATCGGCAGCAGAGCGATGGAGAAGCTGATGAAGGCTTTGCGGGACAGCCGCGTCCGGCGCCGTATCGCGCCCGCAAGGTTTAGCAGCATGATTGCGATCAGCGGCAGCACCAGAAGCGGGTACAGCGGCCCTCGTGAAGGCTCGTTTTCCGGCGTGACATAGAAGAAACCGCCAAAAAACGAGGCGCTGGTAAGCAGGACGAAATAGACGGCCCACAGGACGAGCACGGCGTAAAAGAGCCTGCTTTCTCGCGCTTTTTCTTCGCAGCAATGCAGCAGATAGGCCGTCAGCATGGGCAGCGGCAGCGCGAGCAAAAGGCTTTCCAGATTCACAATGACATAGATCGCAGCGCCTGGAACGGAAAAATAGTGGAGGACGAGCCCGAGGAGGCTGGAAAGGAAGCACCCCATGAGAATTGCAAAATAAATCAGGAAAAAGCGCTTGCTCCAGCGGCCTATGCCGGGCATGACGGAGGTAAACCACAGTCCTATTACGCTTAGCACCAGCGACGCACTGATGATAGAGAAGTAGAAGATGTCAATCCGGCTAATCACTCGTCCGCCCCTCCCATCGAAAACGGAAAGCGCAGCTTTTTCAGCTGTCTGCGGACGCCCTCCGGGATCAGGGGCTTTACCATGAATCCGCAGGCATCGGTGTCCCACGCTTTGAGGGAATACTCGGGATAGGCGGTCAGATAGACGACCCTGGTGCAGGGATTGATCTTTAGCAGCTCGCAGCTAAAATCAAGGCCGCTGACCGTTCCCATCTCGATGTCCACGATCGCGAGGTCGATCCGGTTCACCTTCGCGTATTCAATCGCCTCATGCGGCCGGTTAAAGCCCGTGATCGCGGCGTTTGGCACGACCTCCTCCAGGACAGACAGGCTGTCGGCGAGGATGGCCTTGTTGTCGTCCACCATGATGATGTTAGGGGATTCGTCGCTCTTTTCCGCAGTGGAGAGCAGCGTACCGACATCCACCTCCAGAACCCTGGCGAGGCGGGTGATCATTGCGGCATCCGGCATCCGGCTGCCGGTCTCCCATTTGGTGATCGTGGAATTGTTGACAAACATCTGCCTTCCCAGCTGGATCTGCGAAAGCCCCTTCTCTTTTCTCAGTTTTTTCAATGTTTCCGCAAACAGAGTGTTCATGATCCTGCATCCCGCCTTTTTTGCTTTCAATGATAACCCGGTACGCCCGCAGATTCAAGCATCCCGAAAAACCGGGGTTTGGCATTCTGCCAAACCCCCTTGACCGCAGGAAAAAAACCGATAAAGATGGTGTTGACAAACTGTTCGAACCGTATGGCTGGATCCTGCGTCCACGCAGGCGGGCAAAATGAGCGGAGTCTGAATGATGGGAGCACTGTGGGAGCGCGAAGCAGTCCGTAGTTTTTTCATAACGAAATCGGCGGAGGAAATCTTCACCCGTACAGCCTGAATCTGCCTTACGGTACCGAACGGAATAATCTCAAAAGACAAGGAAAGGGGAATATCATCATGCGCAATATTATCAAGGATCCGATCAGCGCGACATTGACGCAGGAACATGCGCTACTCCTGAGCGGGATGAAAAAGGAAATAATGGCCAGTTACGGGGAGAACAGGCGGATCGCTGGCGGCAGCTATGACAGGTCTTTGGCGGCAAAGTGCGTCAACGGCACCTTCGTCGGCAGGAGGGTGGAAAACCTCATCGTATACAGGGGCATCCCTTTCGTCGGAGAGCAGCCCGTCGGGGCGCTCCGCTGGAAAGCGCCTGTGGACGTCCTCCCGGATGACGGCGTTTACGAAGCTTATTACAATGGGAAGTGCGCCCCCCAGAGCGAGATTGATCCTTCTTCCATTTACGTCCAGGGAGAGGACTGCCTGTACCTGAACATATGGAAGGCTGATGACGCGTCCGAGAAGAAGAAGCCGGTCATGGTATGGTTTCACGGCGGCGGCTTCGAGATCGGCGGGACGTCCGATCCGGGGTATGATTTCAGCAGCTTCGTCAGGGAGAATCAGGATGTCATCGTCATCACCGTCGCATACAGGCTCGGCGTCCTCGGCTTTTTGCACCTGTCCCATTTGGAAGGTGGCGCCGACTACCCTGACGCGCAGAACCTCGGCCTCATGGACCAGATCGCGGCCTTAAAATGGGTCCACGAAAACATCGCGGGTTTTGGCGGCGACCCTGACAACGTGACGATCTTCGGCGAATCCGCAGGCGCCGGAAGCGTGACTCTGCTCCCTCTGGTCAAAGGCTCACACCGGTATTTTAAGAGGTTCATCGCGGAGAGCGGCACTCCCGCCATGACCAGATCGACAGAACAGGCCATCGAGGTCACCGATGAACTGATGGAAGCCCTTGGCTGCAGGGCCGTCGCCGACCTGCTTAAGATTAATGCAGAAGAGCTGGTGAAGGCAGCCAGAGACGTCGTCCTGCTTCGCGGACTTCCGGAAAGGGACGGGGCCTTCCTTCCTCTGGACACGCATGATGCCTATTTAAACGGCGCGGTAAAGGACATGGAAATCCTGATTGGCTGCAACCTGGAAGAGATGAACGCCTGGAAGGAATCCATGGGCGAGAGCTACGTTACCTGGGCAAACGACCTGAAGATAAAGAAATACGCCCAGCTTACGGACAGGGAGAGGGAACTGGTCGAGAGCTATTTCCAGAGCCTTGGCGGAGACAGCGGCAAGCAGCTCTCCACCCTGCTCGACCAGATCTGGTTTGTCGCGCCGTTTATCAGAACGGCGGAAAACCAGGCCGCAGCCGGCGGAAAAGCCTACGCCTATTTCTTTACAGCTGTAAGCGGACACGGGAATGAGCTCTCGACCGTCTTCAATCGTCCGGAGATGAACGAAAGCCTGGGAATCACAATCGACAGAACCTTCGGGAAGACCATGCGCAGGATGTGGGTTCAGTTTGCGAAGACCGGCAATCCGTCGCTTAGCGCAGATATTTCGCCGGACGGCAAAGCACATGAGTGGCCCCTCTACGATCTGAAGGATAAACAGGTGATGTTCTTCGACGAATTCAACATCCACCCGGAGAAGGAGTCCGAGAGGAAGCTCGTCGACAGGGACAGGACCTATTTCCTGACAAAGTATTATTGTATCTGACGGGACAGGACTGTTTTTCTTATTTTAACTGACTTTTAACGCTTTTTTTAGTAGAATGATAAAAATACAGGCAATCGTCAAACCATAGTCCTGCTTTATATTGGGCTTGACAGGTTGTTTTCGTTGGAGTCTGCCATCCATTATCCTCGTGAAACATGAAATCACGTATTCATTTGTCAGAGCATTTTACATACAGCAAGCTGCTGCGGTTTACGCTCCCGTCTATTGTGATGAACATATTTGCCTCCCTGTACATCATTGCGGACGGATATTTTGTCGCCAATTATGCGGGCAAGACGGAATTCGCGGCTGTCAACCTGATCATGCCGGTACTGAATATCCTCGGAACCATTGGCTATATGTTCGGAGTGGGAGGCAGCGCACTGACTGCAAAGACGCTGGGGGAAAAGAACCGGGAGCAGGCGAACCGCCTGTTTTCGCTGATTGTGCTGGCATCATCCTGCCTGGGCTTTTTTATGATGGCGTCAGGCTTTATCTTTATGCGCCGGGTCGCAGTCATGCTCGGTGCGGAGGGGAAGCTCCTTGAAGACTGTGTGCTGTATGGCCGGATCTTCATTCTGGCTCTGCCCGCGTGGATATGGGTGTATGAATTCCAGCTTTTCTTTGTCACTGCTGAAAAGCCGTGGCTGGGACTTGCGGTCACGATCTGCGCAGGCCTTTGCAATATTGTACTTGACGCGGTTTTTTTGATCGGCTTTGGGTGGGGGCTCGCAGGAGCTGCGGCAGCTTCGGCCTTATGCCAGATAGTGGGAGGCGTGTTCCCGCTGGTTTATTTTATCCGTAGAAACGACAGCCTCCTGAGGCTGGTAAAGCCTCTATGGGATGGCGGGGCGCTCATCCAATGCATGGCAAACGGATCCTCGGAATTCATGGCGGAGGCCGCCGCGTCCTTCGTAGGGATCATCTACAATGTGCAGCTTCTCAAGTACGCGGGGGAAGACGGGGTCGTCATTTACGGGCTGCTGATGTATGTCAGCCTGGTTTTTTCCGCCATATTCGTAGGGTATTCCAATGGGGTGGGATCGGTATTCGGCTTTCACTACGGAGCGCAGAACCACGCGGAGCTCAAAAACCTTCGAAAAAGAAGCCTGACTCTCATCGGACTGTCATCCGCTGTGATGTTTGTTCTCTCGGAAATGCTTGCTCAGCCATTTTCCGCGTTATTTTTGCAGGGGGCGCCGAACCTTCTGCCGGACGCCGTGCATGCGTTTCGGATTTTCTCTGTCTCGTACCTGTTCACAGGGATGGCAGTCTTTAGCTCGGCCTTCTTTACGGCTCTGAGCAACGGGATGGTATCGGCCCTGATCTCTTTTTTGCGGACGTTCGTATTTGAACTCGGGGCCGTGCTCCTGCTGCCGGCGCTGCTTGGCGTAGACGGCATTTGGTATTCCGTCGTCTTCGCGGAGCTGATGGCCGCCGCCGCCGGGAGCATTTTTATGGCCGTGCTGCAAAGAAAATACCGCTACTAAGGACCTGTCACTTAAGGGGGAGACAAGGTGAATCCCGTAAAAGCTGGTTTGTGCAAACGAGCTGAGGATTCTCCGTACGCGAGCTTTTTGTTCTCGCCCCCGTACATCGCTCTCAATTTCCTGGATCTGATATAGCTTTACAGGTTTATTTTATAACGCAAACCGGCCGGTACTGCATGACCGCAGTACCGGCCGGTTTTATCTTCCTGGCGCAGAATCAGATATCCATTTTTTACGCTTTGCATCATGATAAAATCTCTTTGGTACCGCGCAGGCTTCCGCAGGAGACAGGGGACGGTTCTTTGTCTCTCTTTGTCATTTACTTCTTAGTTTAAAAGAGGAATGGGTTTGACATTCTGGAACACCCCCTTGAATGGCGCCTGGAAAGATGGGAGAATTTTCGTTGATCCACAAAGCAGATTGCTGCCGCCACAGCCGGCGTAGATGTCTGCAAAGCGCAAGAGAGGAGAACGAAATGAAAGCCGACAAGCTCATTAAAAACGCAAAAATCTTTACGGCAGACAAAGACAACCCCCAGGCCTCTGCCCTCGCGGTGAAGGACGGAAAATTTATCTATGTTGGGGACGAGGCCGGCCTTGCCGCCTATGAGGGCGAGGTCACGGATCTTGGCGGGAAATTCATCATGCCCGGTATCATCGACAGCCACGTCCATGTGACCACCGGTGTCGGATTCGAGTATGTGGATCTGGGCGTACCCGTCATGTGCTCCACCAAAAAGGAAAGCCTGGACTTTATGGCGGGATATATTAGAAACAATCCCGGCCTTGCGCGTTACAGATTCATGATGGAGCGGACCTGCCTCAATGGAGAAGATCTCACAAAGGAAGAGCTCGACGCGATCTGCCCGGACGCGGAGATGCTGGTTCTGGAGGGGGAGGTACACAGCAATTGGGTGAACTCCAGGATTCTGGCAACGCACAATATTACCGACGACACGCCGGATCCCGTGCCGGGGCTCGCCTATTTTGTGCGCAGGGACGGGCATTTGACCGGAAACTCTTACGAGACCGCGAGCTGGCCCTTCCTCTTTGACGGTGTCAACGATCTGACGGACGAGCAGATCAGCGTGGCAGTCCTGCGCTGGCTTGACTCCTCCGTAAAGTATGGCGTGAGCTGTGTCTTTGACGCTGGCTTTCCGGAGCACAACGGGATGAATGAGCGGATCTACGCCTATCTGCGCTCGCTGGACAAACAGGGAATGCTGCCGGTCTATGTCGACGGCTGCTATGTGCTCACGCAGCCTGGCAAAATGCGGGAGGCTCTGGAGGAGGTCAAGCGCTTCAGGGATGAGTTCAACACGGAACACATGAAGGTGCACACACTGAAGATCTTCATGGACGGCACCCTGAAGATTGAGACCGCGGCCATGGTCACGCCCTACGTGGATACCGGCGCGCTGGGGGCCACGGCCTTCAACGCTGAGCAGGTCGCTGAGATTTTGAAGGAGCTCAACGAGGAAGGGCTGGACCTCCACGTCCATACTGTCGGCGAGGCCTCGTCCCGCGTGGTCCTGGACGGCGTGGAGCTGGCCCGGAAGGAACTTGGGGACAAATACCGCGTGAAGGTCACCTGCGCCCACCTGTGGGTCCAGGACGACGCGGATCTGGACCGCTTCGCGAAGCTGGGCGTAACCGCGAACTTTACTCCCTGGTGGCACAGCGGCAACGTCGGCGGCAATCCCGCCCAGTACTGGCCCACTTTTATCGGGGAGAAACGCGGCCATTCCATGTTCCGCTGCAAGACAGTCTGGGACACCGGCGCGCTCGTGACCTGGTCGAGCGATGAGGTCTTTTACGGTGACTTCAGGAACTGGAGCCCCTACCTCGCCATGGAGATTGGCATGACGCGCTGGATCAACGAAAAGACCAGATTTGAAGAAAGCAGCAGAACCATCACGGCGTTCCCTCCCGAGAGCGAGAGGATGAGCATCGAGGAAATGATGCTGGGCTATACGATCAACGGCGCGAAGCAGCTTGGCATCGAGGCTAAAAAGGGCTCCATCGAGGCAGGCAAGGACGCGGACTTTCTGGTGTTCGACAAGGATCTGCTGACCGCGGAGCACGAGGGCTTCAGCTACAACATGCCGGTAGAAGTGTATTTTGGCGGCAATAAGATGATTGCGAAATCCTCACATCTTCTGGCGCAGGGATACGAGATCGTGAACGGGCTGACGGTGCCCGTGGAGGTCTCCAATAAGGAGCTGGGCGTAGAGGGGCAGGAGCCAAAAAACGCCAAAAAACTGACCATTGATGTCGAGGCCGCGCAGAAAAAGGAGAAGCTCAATCTGTATGTCTTCCGTCCTGCAGACTACAAAGAGGGCGAAATCACGCCGGTCATTTATTTCATTCACGGCGGGGGCTATCAGTTTGGCACTGTCAGCATGGATGAGGACAGGATACAGCGTATCGCAGATGGAAGCAATGCCACGGTCGTGTCCCCTGAGTATACGCTTTCCCTGGATCCTTCCTACAAATATCCCATGGAGCTTGAAGAGGTCTATGCAGGCCTTCTTTATGTGTATGAGCACGCGGATGAATTGAATGTGGATAAGGATAAGATCGTCATTGAGGGGGAGAGCGCCGGCGGCGGGCTGACCGCGCGTCTGGCCCTGTATAACCGGGACAAGGGAGAGGTTCCGCTCAAAGGCCAGGTGCTGATCTATCCCATGCTCGACTACCGCACCGGCGGGAAAGAGGATATTTACAGGAATGAATACGCAGGGGAGTTTGTCTGGACGAAGGAGAATAACGTCTTTGGCTGGGGAAAACTGATGGAAGGGCAGGCGGAAAAGCTTTCTGATGAGGAAATGATCTATTTTTCGCCGGCAACGGCAAGGGCAGAGCAGCTCAGGGGGCTGCCAGAGACTTTTCTGATCGTCGGCAGCCTTGACCTTTTCTGCGGGGAAGACATGGACTATGCCAGGAAGCTTATGGAGGCCGGCGTCTTTACGGAGCTCCATGTAGAGCCAGGGGTTCCCCATGCCTATGAATATTTAGACTGGACAGCCCAGGCAGCCCGGTTTTTCGAGCTGAGAGACCATGCGACTGCACGGATGCTTGGAACCGAAGTGAGATCGAAGGCTTCTGACATAGGAGCAGAATACGGCGAACTCCTCAAGTACCTCCTGGGCACAGGCGGCACAAAGTAAGTTATCACAAAAAACAGCAAGCAGGAGGCTATAAGAGGGGGTTGAGATACCGGCAACTCCCTTGACCCCGGCGGAAAAAACCCGATAAAATGGTTAACACAAAATATATCCAAGGAGGATCATGTTTATGAAAGCAGAAACAATTATTCTCGGAAATGTTATCACAATGGATGAATTCAAGCCCTATGCTGAGGCTATAGCAGTGGCAGATGAAAAAATAATCTATGTTGGGAGCAGGGATGCCGCGATGAAGCTTAAGGATGATAAGACCAGGGTTCTGGATTATGGAAGTAATTCTATTTACCCGGGATTTCTGGAAGCACACTGCCATCCTGGCTTTGCGGCAAATATCATGTTTGGCAGAGCGAATCTGAAAGAAGGTAAGACGCCGGAGGATTATCTGGCAATCCTCAGGAAATATGTGGATGAGAATAAGGATAAACCTCACATAGTCGGCTCAGGCTGGTCTGATGATCTGTTGTATCAGCTAAATGCGAAACAGTTAGATGAGATATGTCCGGACAAACCTATGATAAATCAAAGCGCCAGCGGCCATATGATGTGGGTCAATACCAGGGCTATGGAGGCATATGACATAAATGAAGAAGCAGTGGCACAATGGGGAACAGAATGCATTCATGTAGATGAGAATGGCAAACCGAATGGCCTGCTTGCTGAAAAGCCCGCCATCGATCTTGTTAAAAGGGTCCAGCCCGAGCTTGACCAGGCCAAAAGGGAACTGCTGGGCTTCCAGCAATACGCCTTTGCAAACGGGTATACGGGTGTCTATGACGCCGGTTACCAGCTTCTGACCAAATATGAACCCCGTGCCTACAAAGAGCTTGACGATGAAGGCAGGCTGAAGCTGTATTCCTTCTGCGGCAGCTTCGTGAATGACAATACAGATACGCCAGAAGAAGATGTGGAAAGAATCGTTAAGGAGGCAGAAGAATATAACGGAAAGCATGTCAGGGTACTTGGAGTCAAGGTCTTCGCTGACGGCGTTGTCGAGGGTCATACTGCGTGGATGCTGGATGACTATGCAGATAAACCGGGTTATAAGGGTGTAACAAGATTCGATGATCACGATAAGATGGTAAGGCTCGTTAAGGCTGCGGCCGCCCACAACATGAATGTTCACATTCATTCTGTCGGAGACGGAGCCACCAGGGCATGGATCGACGCCATCGCAGAGGCCCAGTGCGAGACAGGGAATTTCGATATGAGAAATGCGCTTGCGCATTTGCAGGAAGTCACTCCGGAAGATGTTAAGAGGATGGGCGAATATAATGTTATGGCTGTATGCGGAATCATGTGGGCGATGAAACATCCTGTCGGCTTTGCACAGGAGACTGCCTATGTAGGTGAAGAGAAGTCCTATAATGCCTATCCGGTTAAGTCTATTGTGGATGCAGGCGGCGTGGTCGCAAGCCATTCGGACTATCCTGTTTCTCCTATGTTCAGTGCGGTACAGGCGTTCTGTATGGGAGTACTGAAAAAGCTGCCGTCACTTACGGATGACTATATCAGAAATATCGATCAGGCGCTCAGCAGACATGAGGCTCTGAAGGCTCTTACAAGCAATGTTGCCTATATGTGGCATGAAGAAGACAGGATGGGCACGATCAGCCTGGGCAAGCTTGCCAACTTAGTTGTTTTTGATCGTGACTTTATGCATGACGATTTTGCTGAGATTGAGAAGGCAGTCTGCCTTGCGACAATTGTTGATGGGGATGTTGTTTATAAAAAATAAGAAGGGTAAACAGTTCACGGAGAGTAATCTCCCTTGCCTGCTCGACCTGGTTCACGGTGACTGGCACCTATTTCGTTTACCCCTCGACTGCAAATACAGGGGAGGCGCATAAGGAACCGGGCAGGCGCCGGAAGCCTGCGCGGTATCAAAGAGATTTTTCACGATGTAACAGCAAAGCAGTCCGTTCCCAGAACGGACTGCCTTTTTTCATTTCAGTCTGACAAACCGTACCCCCGGCACGACTATTTAGGATCGTGCCGGGGGTATGTCTGTTATTACGTATTGTTCGGGTGCGTACGTGTTATCGGCCCGCCATATAAGCCTCGACGCGCTTCGCCACGTTGGCCTTGATGTTGTTGTAGTAGTACATGTAGTCGTAGGCGTGGCGGCCATCCGGTCCGAAGAACTCGGCCCCGGCCTTGGCGATCTCCGCAGACGTCGGGGTAATCCTGGCATTCGTCACGACCACGCCGCGGGCGAGGTTGATCTGCGCGTCCGCACCGATATCCTGAATTTCTGTCTCACCGGTTGTCTCATTCTCCACGATAGAACCCAGGTTCATGCTCGCCGGAGCGTAGGTTTCATCAAGCTTCCAGTTGAGGGGGTTAATGCTCCTCGTGTGGGGCAGTACCACGATGTTGTGGGCATTGGTCTCCACGTTCCCGGGGCCCTCGGTGTTATAGGCGATGATGACG
Organism: Lachnospiraceae bacterium UBA3386; assembly: GCA_002358875.1. Classification (GTDB taxonomy): domain Bacteria; phylum Bacillota; class Clostridia; order Lachnospirales; family Lachnospiraceae; genus CAG-791. The sequence continues at coordinate 17,866 of DEPS01000039.1, forward strand.
CCCGTGTCGCTTTCGCCGGCGGCGAACTTCAGGTGCGGGTTGGCCGCAAGGTATTCGTCCGTGACGGAGTAGCCTATGGTATAGGCCGCGACCATGCGAGAATAATACTCGGGATGATCCTTAAAGTAGGTCCGCAGCAGCATCAAAACCATGGCCGAGCCCTGGCTGTGGCCCGCAATGATGAATGGACGTCCTCCATTACAGTGCTCGAAATAGTAGTCGAGCGCCGCAGTGATATCGTCGATTGGCTTACCGATAAACGCGTCGTCGGCATTTCCGGTCTTCTTAAAGACTTTCCCGGCGTACCCCAGACCTGACTGGCGGTAGTAGGGCAAAAACACGTTGGTGACATCCGCGAACGCGGAGGCATGATCCCTGTATTCGTTCTTCACACCAAGCCGCATCTCTTCGTTATCGAGCTCCGCGAAATCTGGGGCGCCTTCCTCCAGGCTCCCCATGATGTACTCCGTCGCGTAAACGTAGAACGTGTCGACATCTTTGGTGATCTCAGGAAACTTGTACCAGCATTCCGCCCTGGAATAGTCGGGCGCAGCACTGACCGTCTCTGATGATAAGTTATGATTCATTTCTGATATCCTTTCTCTATACCATGAACAGCCTGTTTGCGGATACATTTGGTACCGCGCGGGCTGCGCGCTCCGCCGTCAGCAGACCCTCTTGGACGAGCCGTTCCCGAGGCGCTCTGCCCAGGGCATCATCAGATCCTCCCGCCTTCCGAAAATGTCCTTCTGCATGCCGATGGCATCGTCGAAGACCATCGTCTGGCGGTCGTCCCCGGAGAACTTTTTCCACTCGTATTTGTCAGTGGAGGGGTTGCCCGTCCGGGCGAAGTTTACCCACATCTCCTTTACCACGTGGCGGAACTCGCACTCCTCGGTCGAAACGATCTCTCCGCTCCCCATCGGATCCGCCAGGCGTGTGTCGAACAGGTACGGAACCTCACAAGCATGGATAGCGCCGAGGTAGGGAGTTGTCACCGGCTTTTTGACGAAGTACATGTAGGTATTGCCGCCGGCGGCAGCGTGCCGGATGGCCATGTTGGTGTTGCCGGCGCGGAAGTTGATGTCGTTGCAGTACTGCTCCAGCCTGCTCCCCTCGCTTTCGTCCGCGAGCGTGCCCATAAAAGCGTCGTACATGGCCTTCTCCTGGTCGTTGAGCAGCGCGCGGTCCCTCTTCGCGATCCACCTGAGCGTATTCACAAAGCCTTCTTCTCCGCCCTCGAACGGAACGAAGTACCTCAGTTCGTTCATGTTAGATCCGATCATCAAATCGAGCCCGGCCCTCTTCTCATCTCCCCACATTCCGTACATGTCCGCCCGGTCCTCGGGAAGGGTGACGCCGTCGAGGAGCGGGAAGTTGGCTGTTCCGAGAAGGCAGTTCTTGTCAATGGCGCTCGCTTTCGCATAGGCTTCTACAAGCTGCTCGGTGGTGAGCGCCATCAGCTCGTCCATGGTCTGGCAGCCCGCCGCGGTCAGGAAGTTCTGCGTGACGTGGATGCCGTGCTCCATCGTGTCGCAGTAGGCGATGTTTGCGCTCTGCGCGATGCATCTCTTAAAGAGCCCCTCGCTTCCATCGATGAGCGGGAGGAAGGTGACGCTTGCCGAGCCTGCTGATTCGCCGAAAATCGTCACGTTGTCCGGATCGCCGCCGAAGCCGGCGATGTTTTTCTGTACCCACCTGAGGGCCTCGAGCTGATCGAGGAGGCCGAGGTTCCCTGCCTCCTTAAAGTTCTCCCCGCCCGGGACCCGCTCGAAGTTCATAAATCCCAAAAAGCCGAGCCGGTAGTCGATGGACACGAACAGGATGTCGGGGTACTGTCTGGAGATGTTCGAAAGGTCGTAGAGGGGCGACGCCTGGGATTCGGCGCAGAATCCGCCGCCGTGAATCCACACCATGACCGGCTTTTTGCTGTCAGCGCAGGCGGTATTGCAGTAGATATTCAGTACGAGGCAGTCCTCGCCAAACTCCGCCGCCCCCTCCGAGTCGTTCGAAGGCCCGATCGGAACGTGGCCTGGCTTTGTCGCGTCGTACACGCCGTCATCGTCCGCGGCAGGAAGCGCCTTCTGCCAGCGAAGCTTCCCCACCGGCTGCGTTGCGTAGGGGATGCCCTTCCAGATGATCAGCTCATCTGTCTTCTTGCCGACGAAGGTGCCGTTGCTGCATCTGATCTTATTGTCCATGTCATTTTCTCCTTTTTCTTTACTGAAGCTTGTCTGTATTGCCGGCAGAACTTATGACGTTACATGTTCACGCCCTTTCTAGGGCGTGAACATGTAACGCCTGCGCGCGGCGATTCCAATGCGCTTCACATACGCGGAGCGTATGTTGCCGCCCGTGCGCCGTTACACTCGGGTTTTGCGCGAAAAAGCCGCGCAAAACATCTCGAATTTCGTGGCGGTCTGAACTGTAACCTTATGACTTCTGCCCGCGCTCGGCGATGATATCCAGGAGGTAGCCGGGAGTAAAGTACTTGTCCATGAACTGGTAGTAGCCGATCAGGGGGAGCACGGCCTTGTACTGGTCGGCCAGAAGCCCCTGTTCGATACGAATGTCACCAGGCCCTCCGATGACCAGGACGTTCGGGTCGTCGGCCGAGTACGCCTTCCATTCGATCTGGTCTGTCGACGGGTTGCCGCAGCGCGCGAAATTGGTCCACGTCTGCTGAGTGGCAGTGAAGATCTCTTCGGAAATGTTCGAGCCGTTGAAGACGCTGCTCGTCCCGAGGCAGCGAACATCGAACACGAACATGAGCTCCACGGAATGCGCCGCTCCCATATCCGGGTTGCTGCTCGGGTACGACCAGTAGAAGCAGAACGTCTTGTTAAATGCGCTCTGTGCGTCAAGCTGCTGAAGCATGGGAACCCTGAACATGAGTTCATTCATAAACTCCGTCTCGACAAGTCCCGGCTCCTGATCCCTGCAGACCCGCTTAAACTCCTCGTAATACTTTTTGTCCTCTTCCTTCAGGTAGGGGACTGCGTCACCCACGGCGCGCTGGGCGAATATCTTTTGCTCTTCCAGGGTCAGATCCACGCCCTCGCCCATGAACAGCCTGCACTCGTCGGCCGTACTGCCTGCCATGATGGAGATGTGCTTTGCATAGCCTTTCCTGTACAGCTCGATGGGCGCCTCGGGGAGCACCTCCGTGCCGTAGTAGGGGCAGGACGTGAACTTGCCGACCGCTTCGACATACGCCTTCTGGAGCTCCTCTTCGGAGAGCGCCATGATATCGTCCATGGTCTTACAGCCGGTGTACTCAAGCAGAGCCTTCGTCTTGCCCTGCGCGGTTTCGCAGTCGACGGGGAAGGCCAGGGTGGTCGAGCCGCTCTGGGCGATGACCTTCTGGAAATACCGGTTCGCCTCCTTCATGACCGGCAGAATGGAGACCGAACCGCCGCCGGCGCTCTGCCCGAAGATGGTCACGTTGTCGGGGTCGCCGCCGAAAGCGGCGATGTTCTCGTGTACCCACCGAAGCGCCATAGCCTGGTCGAGCAGGCCGTTGCAGGCCGTTGTCCCAAAGTCTTCGCCGCCGGGTACCGACGAGAAGTCCATGAAGCCGTACATATTCAGGCGGTAATTGATGTTCACCAGGATAATGTCACTTTGCTTCTGGACGAGGTTGGCTCCGCAGTAGGAAGCCTGAGAGCCAGAGCCGGCGACGTACGCCCCGCCGTGGATCCAGAACATCACCGGTTTCTTCTTAGTTTTGTCATCGGTGTTGACCCAGATGTTCAGGTAGAGGCAGTCCTCGGACTCCAGCTTCTGAATGCAGTCCCCCTGACCGTGTGCGCCGTAAGCGCACTTTCCGTAGTATCTGGCCTCGAAGACCCGGTCGCTTTCGTCGACGTACTCCGGCGCCTTGAAGCGGCGCCCGCCCACGGGCGGCTTCGCGTAGGGGATGCCCAGCCACGACGCGACCCCGTTCTCCTTAGTTCCGACGAAGGTGCCGTTCACGCACTTTACGGCAAGGGCCTTGTCGTAGTCTCCCGTGATTTCGCTGTTCAGGCACTCATACGACTCGAGACTGATCAGATCCTTGAATCCCCTTTTCATCTCACTCAATTTTTTATTCTCCTTTTCATTTATATACTTGTTACCGTATATACTTGTTACCGCGATACAGGAGCCAGTCACCGTGAAGAGGTCTTACGTAAAGCGGCCACTCCCTGGCAAGTGCATGACACGTCATATCTATACCATGCTTAGTGAAGAGGTCTTACGCAGAGCAGCTATTCCCTGGCCCTGCTTCTACGCTGATCCGGTTTCCTATATAGGGCAGCACCGGGGGGTGCCTGGACTGCCCCGTAAGAACACATCAGTTCACCTTTTTACCGCCAAAATACACATCCTCGGGCTTGTTGTAGCTAAAGCCCTCCTGCTCTGCCGTGAGCAGATCGTTTTCGAATACCAGGAAGTCCGCGTCCTTGCCGACCGTGATGGAGCCCTTTTTGGCCTCAATGCCGAGCTGCTTTGCGCCGTTGATCGTAAATCCAAGCAGCATTTCTTCGATGTTCATCCTCTCTTCTGCCGGCGGGAATACCTCGGGGACTCTGGTATATTCGTAAGCCCTGGTCTTTTCGGTGATTAAACGCGTCATGCCGACTTCCATGCCAAGATACGGGTTCCAGGTCATGAAGTCACCGAAGATGATGTTGTCGCTCGACCATGCCACGAGGGCGCCGCTGTCCCAGACCGTCTTGCAGCGGAACTGCTTTTTGGAGCGCTCCTCGCCGAGCCACGTCGCGCTGACGCTGGGATCTCCTGCGTGCCAGTGCGGCGTATAGTTCGCGATCACGCCGAGCTTCGCGAAGCGGTCCAGATCCGCGTCGTCCTGAATTTCCAGATGGGCGCAGGTGACTCTGACCTTTAAGCTGTCTCCCATCTCCTTTTTGGCCAGCTCCACGCCGTCCAGCACGGTGCGGGAGGCGCGCTCGCCGACGGTGTGAAGGTGGAGGTCCAGGTTCGCCTCATTGAGCTCCTTCAGAAGCTTCGCGATCCCCTCCGCGGAAAAGGCGGTCGAGCCCGTCGTATGGACATCCACATAGGGCGTGACCATGGCCGCGGTGTGGATCTTCTGGGTGCCGTCCATGAAAATCTTCATAGTGTGGACCTTCAGGTGCTCCGTGTTGTACTCCTGCTGAATGCGCTTAAGCTGCTTTAAGCCCTCCTCTGCATCCCGCTCCGCGTTGACCACAAGGCTGCCGTCTACATAAACGGGCAGCTTTCCCTGTTTATCCAGCTCGCACAGGCGCTTATAGACCTTTTCATGGAACTTCATATCACCCGGAAGCCCTGCGTCAAAGACCGCGCAGACGCCGAATTCGACCGAAAAATCGATCCAGCGCTGCAGCGCCGCGTCAACCTGTTCATCCGTCAGCTCCATTCCGCTGTCGAGGATGATGCGGACTTCCGTCGCACCCTCATACATGTTTCCGGTCACATGGCCGTCCTTGCGCACATAGTAAGCGAGCCCCGGTATGGGATCCGGCGTGTCGTCCGTAATGCCGTGCCTCTCGAGGATCTTCGAGTTCACCCAGATGCTGTGCCCCTCGCCTTCCTGGATCTGAAGCTCTGCATCCGGGCAGATCGCGTCGAGCTCCTCTTTTACGATATCCTCTCCCTTTAAGAATCTTTTCTCCATGAGAAATCTGTAACGCTTCTGGCCCGGATTCTCTTTGATAAATTTCGCCATCATGTCAAAAGCGTCCTGCTTGCCGTTTGGCTCAAGGCGCGCATCGATTTCCGCGTACTCAAAGCCCACAGGGATGGTGATATGGACATGTGTGTCAAGGATGCCGGGCATGACGAACTTCCCGCCAAGATCCGTGACCTCGCCCTCATAGGCCGCAAGGCCGGCCTCGTCGCCCACATAAGCAAATTTTCCGTCCTTTACCACAAGTGCGGACGCCTGCGGATTGTCCTTATCCGATGTGAAAATTTTCGCGTTTTTAAAGATCTTGTCTGCTTTCATGTTTTACTCCTTTCGTTAAGCAGTTCCAGCCTGTCAGATACAGCAATGCTTTGTAATACTTTGTCAGGAAACAGATCCTGTCCCAATCCCGGATCTTCCTCCCGTCTTCCTTTTCCGAATGGAGATCGGATTCGTCAGAAGACCATCACCTGCCTGCTGCCTTCTGTAAAAATACAACACATATTTTGCCGGCTTCAAGGGGGTGTTCCAGAATGTCAAACCCCTTTTTTCATTTTTTCGAAATGCGCACTGCCCGTCACCGTATATTTAAACACAATCATTTAGATTTCTGTACATATGAATTTAAGGTTTTTTAATGCACTTCTCCTACCCTCTATGAGCCAAATCTTTGCTCATATGTACAGAAACATCAATGACTGTGATTAAGGAGAAACAGCGTAAAATACCTCATCGGCCCGACGGTTTCTCCTTTTAAGAAATAATACCCCGATAAAAGCGTCAAAAAAACCAGGCAGAAAAGATTGGTGGTTACGATCGTACAGGTCGTATCGTCCCGGAAAATATCGCTTCGCATCGCCGCCGCAGCGCAAAGCAGCGTCAAAAGGCACATGGCAAAAAACGCGAAAATGCGGCACGCTTTGTTGTTTTTCACAAACAGCTCTTTATACATAAAATTTCTAATCTCGTGATGTAACCGCTTCAGGGAACGGCACCATTATTATTTTACAGTTTTTTCCTCACAGTCGTCACAGAATGTCAGCCCTCCGGTCTTCAGGCGCCGTCCGGGATCGTCACCGTCACCACAGTCCCGCCGCCGTCCCCGGGCGTGATCGTAAGGCGCCCGCCGCACATGATCTCAAGCCTGTGGCGTATATTTTCAAGGGCGATATGCGGCTCGTCCGTCTTTGCTTCACCAACGCCGCGGCCGTTGTCCGCAGCGACGATCTCGTCTGTCTTCGCTTTTCCAAAGCCGCGGCTGTTGTCCTCGACGACGATCTCGTCTGTCTTCGCTTTTCCAAAGCCGCGGCCGTTGTCCTCGACGACGATCTCGCTGCCTGAATCTGTCTTCCGCGTCCTTATGGAAATGCGGAACGGGCCGGCATACGGATCCCTGCCGTGCTTGACGGCATTCTCCACGATGGGCTGCAGTGTCAGAGGCGGCACGCGAAACCACGTATGGGGCGTGTCGTACTCGACAAACAGGCTGTCCTCGTACAGAGCCTGCTCCACGGCGAGATAGGCGCGGACGTGTTCCAGCTCCGAAGAAAAGGGGATCGGAGTGGAGCTTGCTATGGCTGTGAAATTTTTCCGCAGATAGGTGGTAAAATCCATGACGACCTGCCGGGCAAGCATTGGATCCTGGCCGCAGAGGCAGTAGATGCTCGTCATGGTGTTGTAGATAAAGTGCGGCCGCATCTGGAGCACCATGATGCTGGCGCGCTGATTGGCGATTTCCCGCTCACGGCGCAGGTCCTTCTCAACCTGATCGGACAGGATGAAGCTGTACATGGACAGCGCCGAGAGGACAAAGCTGATGTCGATGAGCGGGAAGACCTCGACGAACATCTGTATGATCAACGAGACGGCCATGGGCACGATGGCGACGAGGAAGCTGAGAAAGCCTTTGCGGGAAAGCTTCCTCCGGCGCCGAATCGCACCCAGGAGATTGAGCAGCAAAACCACGGCCAAAGGCACGAGCAGAAGCGGATACAGAGGCCCGCGGTGATACTGCCCCTCCGGCGTGGCATAGGAAAAACCGTCATGGAACAGGGAGCTGGCGAGCAGGACGAAATAGACTGCCCACAGGAAAAGCACGGCGTGAAGGAGCCTGCCCCCGCGCGTGCTTTCCCCGCAGCAGTGCAGCAGATAAACCGTCAGCATGGGCAGCGGCACCGAGAGGAACACGCATTCCACAAGCACTTCGAGCTGTAGTGCCATGCCTGACACGTGATGATACTCCAGGATCACTTCGATGAGGCTGGAAAGGCCGCAAAACGTAAAAACAGTAAAATAACTTAGGAAAAAGCGCTTGCTCCAGCGGTCGATCCCGGGGATGATGGCGGTAAGCCACAGCCCCAGCGCGCTTAAAAGCAGCGCCGTCGTGAGTATGGAGAAGTAGAAAAAAACGATCCAGCCGTTCACTCGTCCGCGCCTCCCATCGAAAACGGATAACGCAGCATTTTAAGCTGCTCCTTTACGTCCTCCAGTGTCAGCGGCTTTAGGAGGAAGCCGCTCGCCTTCGTTTTCCACGCGTCGAGGGAGTAGTCGGCGTAGGCGGTCAGGAACACGACATTCGTGCGCGGGTTGATCTTAAGAAGCTCCCGGCAAAGGTCAAGCCCGCTGGCCGTCCCCAGCTCAATGTCCAGGACGGCCAGCGCGATCTGGTTCATTTTCGCGTATTCGAGCGCCTCCAGCGGCCAGATAAAGCCCGTGATCGTGGCATTCGGCATGGCCTCCTCCAGGACGGCCAGCCCCTCGGTGAGGATGACCCTGCTGTCGTCCACCATGATGACATTTGGGGATTCTTCACTCCTGGCCGCGAGCTGGAACAGCGTGCCCGCGTCCGCCCCGAGACATTTGGCGAGGCGCAGGATCATGGCGGCGTCCGGCAGGCGGCTGGCGTTCTCCCAGCGGGCGATGGTGGAATGGTTGACAAACATCTGTTTCCCGAGCTGTTTCTGCGAAAGCCCTTTTTCCTCCCTGAGCTTCCGCAGCGTTTCCGCAAAGATAAAATTCAAGGCAATGCTCCCCCTCTCTGTTTATCCCTCTCTGTTTATATAAACCCGTTCTGATGGGCATAATTATAATCATCATAATCCGGCGCACGAAAAAAAAGCAAGGGAAGGGGGAAAAAAGGGTTTGACAATCTGGAACACCCCCTTGTCCCGTCATAAGAAGCATGATAAGGTAAAAAAACTTATTGCCTTTTGCGGAAACAGAATGCGGACAAAATTCATGGCTTTTTGCAAAAGACAAATTGCAGGAAAAAACTCACAGCCTTTTGTGAAAAACAGAAAGGAGAACGGATCGATGAGCATGGTGAACAAGGTGCCGGGAACCATTGGTATGGCGGAAGAGCTGCAGAACGCAGCGTCTCATTACGGCGAGAACAAAAAGATCACGGATGGGGATTACGACAAGTCGCTGGCGGTCAAGTGCGTCAACGGGACCTTTGTCGGCGTAAAGGCGGAGAATGTCATTACCTACAAGGGGATCCCGTTTGTCGGTCGGCAGCCGGTCGGGGAGCTTCGCTGGAAGGCCCCGGTCGACGTCGTGCCTGACGAGGGAGTATACGAGGCATACAGCTTCGGGAAGGCATCCTGTCAGGATAAGGAGCTCAGCAGCCATCAGGGCGAAGACTGCCTGTATCTGAACGTATGGAAGGCGGACGATTCGTCCGACGCAAAAAAGCCGGTCATGGTTTATATTCACGGCGGCGCCTTTGTCATAGGCGGAGCGGACGTGGCGCTGTTTGACTGCACCGAGCTCATAAAGGAGAATCCCGATGTCATCATCGTCACCATCCAGTACAGGCTCGGCGTCCTGGGCTTTTTTGCGCTGTCACACCTTCCTGACGGCGGGGACTATCCTGACGCGCAGAACCTGGGGCTTCTGGACCAGAAGATGGCGCTGAAGTGGGTCCACGAGAACATCGCGGGCTTTGGCGGCGACCCCGGCAACGTGACGATCTGGGGCGAATCCGCCGGCGCCGGAAGCTGCACCATGCTTCCGCTGGTCAAAGGCTCCCAGGAGTATTTCCAGAAGGTCATCTCGCAGAGCGGCTCCCCCATTATGACGATTTCCATGGAGGAGGCCGCGGCGGGCACGAATGAAGTGATGGAAGCCCTCGGCTGTAAGACCGTTGCCGACCTTAAAAAGGTTGATGTGCAGAAGCTGTTGGACACGGCGGGAGAGCTGCTCCTTCTTCGCATCTTCCCCGTGAGGGACGGAAGGGTTCTGCCTCTGGATCCGTATGAGGCCTACGCAGACGGAGCGGCAAAGAATATAGCGTTCCTTCAGGGCTGCAACAAGGATGAGATGAATTTCTTCGTGACTGTGGCGGGCGTGGGAGGCTTCAAGGAGTGGGCCGCAGAACGCAAGGCGGATAATTATGCCAGGCTGCTGACGGAGGAAGAGAAAGCGCTGGTCGAAAGCTATTGCAAAGAAGGGGCGCAAGAGAGCTGGGAGCCTGACAGCCGCCTGTTCACCCAGAGCTGGTTTCTGGCAGGCGCTGTCAGGCTGTCGGAGGATCAGACAAAGGCCGGCGGCAAATCGTACACCTATTTCTACAGGGTGGAGTCTTCCGTGCCGATCTTAAAGAGCGGGCACGGGGAGGAGCTTCCGATCGTATTCTTCCATCCGGAAATGACCGACGGGAGGCCTTATGACGCGACCTTCTCCAGGACCATGCGTAAGATGTGGATCCAGTTTGCCAAGACCGGCAACCCGTCGCTCTCCGCGGACATCTCCCCCGACGGCAAGGCCAAGGAATGGCCGCTCTATGACCTCACAGACCGAAAGGTGATGGTCCTCGACGAGTGCGACATCCACCCGGCAAAGGAATCCGAGGTAAAGATTGTAGACTGGAACAGGAGCTATTTCCTCTCCAAATATTACATGCTTTGACAGCTATAGTGAACGACAAATTTTATTTGACGTTCACTATAACGGATGCACACGGCCGCGTAAGGTATTTAGCGGGTTACGCCGCACGCGGCCGGCGCGAAGTAAACGACAAAATAAAGATTATTTTGTCGTTTACTATAAGTCATACTGCGGATTTTTACTTTGCTAAGACATTATAGAAAATTCTTACAGCACACCAAAACAGCGCAGCCTTTTCAGGGACTGCGCTGTTTTCTTTTCATGCTTACCTCACATGCCGCAGCGCGTTAGCGCGGAGGCACCACACAGCATATTCTCGAATGCAACGCATTCGATGGAGGCAAAATATGCTGTGTGATCATGCAATTTGGGCCGCGCAGCGGCACAAATGCGGATATGCCTTTTAGAGTGCAACATTCCAAATGGAATGCTTATCTACAATCCACAGTTTTGTCCGATAGTTATTGATTCAAAGAAATCCGGCTCTGCCGGATTTCCTCCTTTGAAAAAGGCAGTCCGTCGCTAAAACGGACTGCCTTTTTTCTACTTACAAACACCGTGAATAGTAACGCATCATCGCGATTTTTTAAACTTTCTCATCTGTTTCTTCCTTCGGCTGCTCTTTTTCCTGCGCCCTGCTTTTCTGCTGGCTGGCTATGATCTTTACAGTCAGGGATTCTGGGATCAGGCGCTGAGCGAAAACGGCGGCCTGCATCCGGGCGGTCGGGATGATCACAGTGCGCTTCTTTGCCATCATTTTCAGGGCATAGTCGACACACTCCTCCACGGAAATGCCCGGCATTGCAAAGTCCACATCCGCGACATCATTGAATTCGGTGTTCACAGGCCCCGGGCAGAGGCAGCCGACATAGACAGAGGATCCCTCCATGCCAAGCTCATGCGCGACCCCCCGCGTAAGGCTTGCCATATAAGACTTTGTGGCATAGTAGCCCGCCATAAAAGGGCCCGCAGGGAAAAGGCCAGCGCTGGATACGACGTTCAGGATAGAGCCTCCCCCCTCCGCCTCCATCCTGTGAAGGATATATTTGAGCAGGACGTGCTGAGCGGTAACGTTGACGTCGATCATATTGACCTCACGCATGAGATCCGTGCCCAAAAACGGACCGCTGACGCCAAAACCCGCATTGTTGATGAAAATCTCGATCTGCCTGCCGACGAGATCCTCGCACAGACGGATCAGGTCATCGCGCCTGGAGAGGTCCGCCGGAAGGAGCAGGCATTCGGTCCCGAGCTCGCTGCGCAGCGCCTCGAGCCGGTCACGCCGGCGCGCGACCAGGATCAGCGGATATCCCTCCAGAGAAAGCCTCCTGGCAAATTCCCTGCCGATCCCTGAGCTTGCCCCCGTGATCAGCGCGTAATCCTTTCCTCCCGCCCCGCCCGGGTTCCTTTCCAGAACATTTTCCGTATCTGCCAGAATGGCCGAGGCGAAGGCTTCCTGAAGATCCTGCACCGCGCCCTCCGCACAGGCCTTAGCCGCAAAAAGCGCAGCTCCGCCGATCATCCTGCCTCCGTCCCTGAGCTGCCTCAGATACGGCACAGCTTTTTTACTGCCGCTCTCCCTCAGCTGCTTCAGGCCGGGCGCGTATTTTTTGATGTCATGTTCTGAAAAATATTTCATATATCCTATCCCTCGATGCTCCTGTCTCTTCCAGTGTTCCGTTCGCGCTTTTTTAAGAAAAATTTTTATTCAGACACTTCTATGCCTGATCGACTGTTTCGTTCCCTGCTTTTTTCTCAGGAACTGTACCGGATTTTATCCCCCGCATCCGGCATGTTTACTGCGGATCTGAGGGAAAGCGGATCCCGGCGCAAAGTCGCGCTTTTTCAACTGTCCGCATGACCGCAAGCGTGATCTCCAGTTCGCGTTCCATAAAGGCATGATCCTTTTGGGCCGCCGCGCGGGAAAAGTTACGGAATTCCTGCACCATCCGGTTTCTGTCGGGTTCAGGTGTGTATTCCCCGGGCTGTTTATTGATGTTCCAGCGCAGACGCTCCGATTCATTGGGCTTTCCAGGCACCTGGATCCAGCCCTTTTCGCCCTGGATGGTGAAATGGGACGGACTGTCGGAGTCCTTTGCCGCAGCGAGCACACCGACAAAATCTTTGTACTTCAAAGTCGCGATCCCCGAGGTGTCCACCCCGTTGAAGCCGTAGTTAGGAAGATAAAAAGCATCCTCCGGCTCCCCTAAAAGCGCCACGGCCATGTTGAAATTATAAATATTGAGATCGTAGAGCGCGCCTCCGCAGGCAGCGGGATCGAACGCCGGGGCGACATCCCCCTTCAGATAACGGTCATATCGGCTCGAATACTGGCTGTAATTGGCCTGTACCATGCGGACGCGTCCGACCTGAGGCAGAAGCTCCCGCATCTTCTCCATGATCCGGCAGTTCCGGCTGGTCACCGCCTCGAAGATAAAACGCCCGCGCTCCCTCGCGAGATCCGCAAGCTCCTGAGCCTGAAAGACCTGCGTCACGAAGGGCTTCTCCATGATCACATCCCTGCCCGCAAGAAGCGCCTTCTTTCCATATTCATAGTGCACCAGATTGACATTGGCCACATAGACCGTATCGATATCCGGATCCGACAGGAGCTCATCGTAGTCCGTATATACCTTGTCAATGCCGAATTCCTGCGCGAAGGCCTTTCCCTTTTCCGCGCTGCGCGGGCGGGCGAAAATTGCCTTTAATTCAATTTCCGGCACCTCCGACATCGCCACCAGCGCATCCCGGATGATGAATCCTGTTCCGATGATACCAATTTTCATATTATTCCTTCTCCATTTCCTGTGCCTTTTTCAGCGTCTTCTCTGCATCCTCCTCTGCTGTCTCGACAAGGTCCTCCGTCAGAATCTCCTTCATGTCCTCCTGTGTGGGGGATTCCATGGAAGCGACGCGGCGGGCCTGGTTGGTGATGATCTCCTCAAAGAGGTTTCGGACCTCGCGCGCATTGGCGAAATTTTCCCTCGACGCCAGCTTTCGCTGGACGATCATGGCGCGGATCTGGTCTCTGACATCGTCCTTTGCCTCATAATCATACTTTTTGCAGTTCATATCAAAGATGCCCATCAGCTCGTCGATGGAGTAATCCGGAAATTCGATATATTTATTGAAGCGGGATTTCAGTCCGGGATTGCTGTTGATAAAATTCTCCATGGGACCGGTGTAGCCCGCTACAATGACGATGAAATCCTCCCTGTTGTCCTCCATGGCCTTCAGGATCGTGTCGATCGCCTCCTGGCCGAAGGTATCATCCCTTCGCGCAAGGGAGTATGCCTCATCGATAAACAGAATGCCCCCCTTTGCCTCTTCGATCTTTTTTGCCGTCTTTAAAGCTGTCTGTCCGACATAACCCGCCACCAGACCCGAGCGGTCCACCTCAATGAGCTGCCCCTTTGAGAGTACGCCGATCTTTTTATAGAGCCTGGCAAGGATCCTGGCCACTGTGGTCTTGCCCGTTCCGGGGTTTCCCGTAAAGACCAGATGGAGCGAGACCGGCACAGATTTGAGGCCGCCGTCGTTCCTGAGCTTCTGGATCCTGACAAAATCCGTGAGCTCCTTCACGTCATGCTTGATCTTTGAGAGACCGATCAGGCTGTCAAGCTCCTCCATGGGATCCTTCTCCGGCTCCTGCGGCTTCTGGGCCCCGCTCACAGAGGAAGCCTCCTTTTCTGCGGTCGATGCCTCCGCCGCAGGTTCCCCATAAGCGCCGGTTCCCTCCGCAGATCCGCCCGCTTCAGGGGTCATTCCCTCTGCCGAGGGGGATCCATCCCGGGAAGAAAGACCGGAAGAGAGGTCAGAAGAAAGGTTTCTGCCCGAAACAGGACTTATCCCGTCCACCCTGCTGTCGGTCAGGGACGGCATCCCGTCATACAAAGGATTGTCCAGTAAAGACCGCACCTCCTCCAGGGCGTCATTTGCCCTCTGAAGCGCGTCTTTTCTATCCTGAAGGTTCGTGGAAACCTTCTTCTGTCTTTCCAGAAAAGCATCGGCGCGCCTTGACAGAGCGGATATTGTGTCCCTGCCCTTGTCCGCAAGTTCATCTGCCCGGCTTGCGGAACTGCGTCCATGTTCCCGACCCGTCCGGTCCTGCCCTTTTCTGAAGAACGATTTTCCGGACGATGCCTGTTTTGACTTTCCGGGATCCTCTCCGAAAACCAGTACGGTTCCCTCCGAAGAAGCTCCTTTCGCCTTATTTCCTCCAACAGAAGCCTTTTCCGCAAAAGCTCCTTCCGCCTTATCTCCTTCAACAGGACCCTGCTCGGCGGAATTTTCTTCGGCCGGATCATCTTTCCCGGAATCTGCTCCCACTGTATCTTTCCTCACTCCTCCGAAAAAATCGCCGTATATTCCGTTTAAAGACCTCCTCGCGGCATTCCGGCGCTCGTCTTCCTGCACTTCGTCCCGACGTTTATCACCGTTCTTCTCAGGATTTTCTGTAAAGCTCATCAATCTGCCTCCCTCTCCGCGGATCATCCGCTGCCGGCCGCTCTTTGACCGGAAACGATACAAATCATTCACTGTCTGAATGCATTTGATGGTATTATAACATGACTGCCCCTCGAACAACAATGATTTGCCCTGCGGACAAAAATTGTTTATAATGTATAACTATTCAGCTCCTGCAGCTGTTTTGTTTCGTGAGCACCGGCATATCTGAAAGGCGACGATGAATTCCAGAAAAAAAAGCGCAGCCCCTCTTTCCCCGGGTTTTATTACGACCTGCATCTTCCTGTTTCTCCTGCTCTTTGCAGGAGGGGTATTTTTTATACTCGGAACACCCCTTGCAGACAGTTCCGCTCCGGTTTCCGGGAACAGCACCTTGCCTGAAAGCGGTGTATCCGGCTCAGCTTTTTCCCCTGAAAACACAGATACTCCTGCCGCCGCCAGATCTGACATCGAAGCAGACCGCGACAGCCTCTATGTAAAGCTCGGCATTGATATCATCCTGAAAATCCTGTATCCGGAAAACGCACAGGAAGAAGCCGCGCCTTTTAAAGCCGCCGGCATGGCAGAGACAGTTAACGGAAAGGGGACCTGGCCTGACTCCCCGAAAACCTCAGCAGGGGCAGCCTCCGGGACAGACCTTGCCGCTTCCGGTAAAGGCACGGCAGATGCCGGCTCTGACAAAAAAGCAGCCGATACTGTCTCCCCCGCCGTCAGCCGGACAGCTCCGGCAACAGCAACAGACACCGGGGCGTCCCCGGCGGCTTCTTCCGGGAAAAACAAAAAGACTTCTCCCGATGCCGGACAGGCAGATCCTGATCAGAAAAAGGCCGCAACTTCAACAGACACATCAGCCCCCACAGGCAATGCCTCTGCTGCCGCTAAAAAGGACAAATCGGAAAAGAAATCCTCTGATTCTTCAAAGGATCCTTCTGAGGAACAAAAGGACTCCGACCCGGAAGATTCCCTCACGAAACTTCAGAAAAAGCATATAAAGGCATGGGAAGAATTTCACGGCTACCCCTTTACGATAAATGCCGCTTTGAATGATTATGACTGGGAATGTCTTGACCGCACGGACGACGGCCGCCTGTCCTACAAGGGCGATGACCGCTATACCATCCTGCATGGCATCGATGTCTCCGAATTTCAGGGAAAGATAGACTGGGAAAAGGTAAAAGAAGCGGGTTTTGATTTTGCATTTATCCGCGCAGGCTACCGCACCTTTGACTTTGGAGATCTGCATACTGATTCACGGGCAGTCAAAAACCTGCGCCGGGCAAAAGAGGCCGGCTTCGAAGTGGGACTCTATTTCTTCTCGCAGGCCGTCACAGAGGAAGAGGCCCGCGAGGAAGCACAGATCTGTCTGGATATCATTGAGGAGAGCGGTGTCGAGATCACCCTCCCCATCGCCTTCGATCCGGAGATCCAGCCGGAACATGACGCTCGCATCAACTATGTCTCCAACGAACAGTTCACGGAAAATGCCCTTGCCTTCTGCCGGAAAATAGAAAAAGCGGGGTATACCCCCGCCATTTACGCAAACAGCTCCACAGAGACCGACATCCTTGACATGTCGCGCCTGGATGACGCCGTCATCTGGTATGCAGACTACAACCAGATTCCCGAATCCCCCTACCGTTTTACCTTCTGGCAGTACAGTGAAGTCGGAAACGTCGACGGCGTCCCCGAACCCGTGACTGATCTCAATGTCTGGTTTATAGAAAAAGAGCCTTCCCCCTGACCGGCCTTGCGTTTTACTGCCGGTCCGGCACTTTATCAAATATACAGCGCCCTATATATGCGCCACAAAGGAGAATACAGACCTCATGCAGGACGCAAATGCCGCAAAAGCAAATCCCGCACCTGTGCAGGAAATAAATGCCCAAAAAACAGATCTCCGTTTCATGAAAGCAGCTCTTAAGCAGGCGGAAAAAGCGATCGCCCTCGGCGAAGTCCCGATCGGAGCTGTCATCGTCTGTGAGGGAAAGATCATCGCGAGGGGTTACAATCGACGAAATACCGACAAGACAACGCTGGCGCACGCGGAGATCACCTGTATCAGAAAAGCCTGCAAAAAAACCGGCGACTGGCGCCTTGAGGGCTGTACCCTTTACTGTACCCTGGAGCCCTGCCAGATGTGCGCGGGAGCGATCGTCCAGTCCCGGATAGACCGCGTCGTGATCGGAACGGACAGCCCCAAATCCGGCTGCGGCGGGACCCTCCTGAATATCCTGCAGAATCCCGATTTCAACCACCAGACAGAGATCACCCGTGATGTCATGCGGGAGGAATGCATAGAGATCCTCCAGCGCTTCTTCAAGGACCTGCGCAGGCGCAACAAGGAACGGAAACAGGCGCTTAAAATGAATCCCCCCGGCAGCTGTCCTGAAAAGACCATTACATAATCTATGTGCTGCTTTCCTGTATGCTACAGGTTTTCTAATCCTGTCCTCTTTCGACCTCGAACCGGATATAGAGACATCCGTCCTCCACTTTTTCCGACGCCATCCGGGCTCCCCGCAGGACGCCCGGCAGAGGAATGCTGCGCACGTAATTTCTGATCCTTATATCCACGTCCGTCTCCCTTTTGAATACCTCCACATCCTCCGGAAGCGCTCCCGGGATCCGTATCCTGAGACAGTATCCGCCTTCGACCGGCTCATAGACCTCATTGTCGGTCCGCACTTCTTTTTCAAAAAGATCCGGATCCGACAGCGCCCCCCGGCAGATCTGCTCCACCGCTTCCATTCCCCGGACTTCCGATGAATACCAGGGTATCTTTGTGACGGAAAGCTCCGCAAACACACTTTCCAGCTCCTTGAGATATCCCTGCTGTATGCTATGCCATCCGTCCATAAAGCTGCTGCCGGTATTTTCAGGCAGGATCCTGTTAATAAATACCGCATCTACGGGATAATGGTAGAGATTCAGATACATATAGCTCCGCTTTGTCTCCTCCACGACCATCCTCTCCGGAATACAGACCAGCCGCACCCTGCATATCTCCGGATCCTTGAGCATCTCCTGCAGACTGACCAGCTCTGAAAAGAACTGCCCGAGCTCATCCATTGCCGCGTTATCAGGAAGACTGATCTGATACCGCAGCTTTGCCGCCGGCGTCAGGATCCTTGTGATCATCCTGCCGACCGGAGAAAATTTTTCCACATACCAGGTCAAAAGCTCCGGGAGCTTGAGGAGCGAAAGAGTCTCTCCCGTGGGCGCGCAGTCCACGATGATCCGGTCATATTCCCCGCCAAGACACAGATCCCTGATTTTCATAAGAGAAAACAGATTCTCAAAACCGGGGATCATAAAGCCCTCACCGGCCTTTCCCAGCGCCGCGCCCGAGCTTCCAAACAGCTCCGCAAGCGACCTGTTGAGCCGGGGATACTCCTCCTGCATCAGCAGATAGGGATCCAGTTCCAGAAGGAACAGACCCGGTGCCGCCTCCTGCACATGCCCGCCTGCACTCATTCCGAAAATATCCCCCAGGTTATGGGCCATATCAGCGCTGACCAGCAGCGTCTTCCTCCCCTCGCCCGCCGAGCGCACCGCATGTACCGCCGAAACCGTCGTTTTCCCGACTCCTCCCTTTCCGGTGATGATAAAAATTTGTGTCCCGCCTGTCATATTCTCCACTGTCCTCCCCGGGCACTTCTCCCTGATGCTCCCGTCAGAAATAATCAAATCATCCATTCAGCCTCTCTGAGCTGTTAAGAGGGGATGTTTCCACCCGAATGCTTTTTCTCCGGATGCTTTCACTTCGGACGCTTTCACTTCGGACGCTTTTACTTCGGATGTTTCACTTAGGATGTTTCACTTAGGATGCTTTCACTTCGGATATTTTCACCCGTAATGTTTTTCTATCCGGATGCTTTTCATTCCGGATGCCCGTAAGGCCCCTGGCGGCCGTCCACGGCCGGATAAGTCTGGTGCGGCAGATGCTTGAGATGGCGCTCCGCGATCGCAAACCTTGTCTTTCTGACAATATCGACCGTCCTGCAGACCAGGTCTTCCGCATTTCCGAACGGACTTATAACTTCAAAATACTCCGTCTCCGTAAATTCTCCCATTGCCATCTGTTTCACATGATGCGAAGTCACATTCAGCTGCCAGCAAAGGACTCCGTCTTCTCTGAGAAAAGCTTCTCCCGCCTCCACCGTGACCGACAGCTGGGCAGGCCACCTGTAATCAAACAGCACGGTCTCCTCCCCACCCTGTAAAGGACGACGTACGATCTGCGCAGAGGATCCTTCCTCCCCTTCCGCAGTTTTCAGGATAAATTCAAATCTTTCGCTTTTAAACAGCACGCTCATCATTTCCTCCATCTTCTTTCTGCCGCTGCATCAGGGGCAGAAAATGCTCTTCTTCGCACCGCTTCACTCGACGATCCCGCCTTTTTTGCAGCGAGGACAGTTTATCTTTTTACTGCCAGAGAAAAGTGTACCTTTTAATATGTTTTTTTACAAGCGCACCGTGAGGAACTTCTTGTTGCCTGATCGGGTTACAGCTTACTGTTCACGGGGCACCGAATTCGAGATTTTTTTGCGCGCATCCCAGCGCAAAAACCCGAGTTAAACGGTTACTGGATTTCGTTCAGGCAGTCTCCTCTCCGGATTTTTAAACGCAATTTCATTTATAGTAAACGACATTGATGA
>DEPS01000089.1:0-7039 GCA_002358875.1 Lachnospiraceae bacterium UBA3386
TGGAACGGCTGCCGGATACAGGCATCCGGCTCCGGGGCAGGAAACAATGGATATGTAATTAAATACAGTTGTAATGTGCTGCTTTCATGTGCAGTTTTTCAAATAGATATGATCAGGCTTCTTTCGTTTTCGTTTCTTTATATGTAGAATCTTATCATTTTGTGTGTTAACATAAAATAAATATTGGTTAACTTATTGAAAAATCGCATTAACAAATTTGAAGAGGGGGGAAGCTGATCCGGAACCTTCCGGCCTGCAAAAAGATTACGGCTTTATCATGAAGCAGATTCGCCCGGGAAAAGAACCTTCGAACATTCGTGAGATCGACAGGGAAAATGTCCGGAAAACAGCGATGCTTATTTTCGAAGAATAGGAAGAGAAGGGTAATATAAACCTGAGTATTGAGGAAGGCCCTGAAATAATAAACCCCCGATGCAGCCGAAAATAGGCGGCATCAGGGGGTACAGTTTAATACTTCTGGAGAGTAATATCCAGATAGTTGGTTTCAGGGTATTCATCCAACGGTGAAGTGTCTTCTATCTGATTTCCGCGAATTTTCAGATGATTGATTTTTTTGAGATTTCTGAGCACGCTGATATCCGTGATTTTGTTGTTGTTTAACACCAGCACGGTAAGATCAGTTTTATCGCTCAGTACACTGATATCCTCAATGCGGTTATAACTTGCTGATAAATAAGTGAGTTTCTTCATACCCGCAATCGATGAAATATCAGAAATTCGGTTGTTGCTGATATACAGTTCCTTTATATCCGTCAGATTCTCTAGAGAATGGATATTACCGATCTGATTCCGACGTATATCCAGAACTGTCAGGTGAGTAAGCTTTTCAAAGCCGTCTATTTCTTCTATCTGATTGTCACACAAATCGATCCTTTGAAGCCTGGTCATATTCGATAAACAGGATATATCTGATATACGGTTACTTTCTGCATTAAGCAAATACAGATTCCGAAGCCCCGATACAGGGGATAAATCACTGATTTGATTGTCATTTAAATACAGTTCTTCCAGCCCGCTGAAAAACTGCAAAGCGGTGATGTCACTTATCTCCGCAGATTTTAGCTTGAGCTTTTTTACCTCTGCAGCCTGCTTTACTGTCATTATTCCTGAAATACCAAGGTATTTCTTTACAGCCTGCTCCAGATTTGAGTCTCTCCATTCAATCAAAGAGTCTTCTGGCAGTTCTTCTGTTCCAATCATTATATCAGCTTCCGATGAAGCCGAATCCTTCGCACTGGAAGCAATATTGCCTGAAGTGGTTTTCTTCCCCTGCCTGCTTACCCACACAAGGATAAAGGCAACAATAATAACTGCAACCAGAGTTATCGCAGCATGTAGTGCAGAAAACTCAGGCTTTCTTTTACGTCTCTTGTCAGTACTTATATCGATGTCTTTTGCTGCAGTTCTTTCAGGTATTGCGCCGAGTTTATTCTCGACCATCAGTATATCCCGGATCATCTTTGAAATAGCGCCTTCTCTATCCTTCCATGCTTCATACCGCTGGATATTCGCCAGATAAAAACTAAAATCCTCGCGGAGTGGGCAGGGCTCTATGAAGAAGGGCATTACCACTTTTCCCGCATTGATTGCCTGATCCAGTTCCTTGGGTAACCACCTTGAAACCTGTACTCTTTTAGACAAAATAATAACAAAGACATCACAAACTTTTATTGCTTGTGGGATCTGTATCGCATAGTTAGATCCACCTGGAATGGATTCCGGTGCCATCCAACAGGATAAACCTGCAGCTTCGAGTCTCTCCCGCACCCACTGTGCGTGCAAATGTTCTTCCGACTTATAACTAATGAAAACTCTGTGTGGCATTACCGTTTCTCCAATCATAAATCCGGACTGAACCCGGTTCCTTCTCAGGCCTGGAACCGTCCCCTGTTTCACCTTAGCTGCTGCCCCGGCTCCGCTGCGGAAGGCGGACCGGGGAACCGTCCCCTGTTTCAGTAGTCCTCCAGGAAGCTGTGCTTTTCTCCGTGGATCTTGTAGCCAAGGACCTTGTTCAGGACGACGTTTTCGGTCGCTTTAAAGAGGTTCTGGGCGATCTGCGGGTTGGTTTTTCCAAGTTCGGCGATGAGTTTTTTGGTTTCCAGGCGTTTGGAGACGGAGGTGCCGTCGTCGGCGCAGCTGGAGCAGTTTTCTGTGAATTTGCAGGCGCACTGGAGGAAGCGGAGGCCGTTGTGGTCGCGCCAGCGGAGGATGTCGGCCTCGCGGATGAGGTACATGGGGCGGATGAGCTCCATTCCTTCGAAATTGGTGCTGCGGAGTTTTGGCATCATGGCCTGGTACTGGCCGGAGTAGAGCATGCCCATGAGGATAGTCTCAATGACGTCGTCGTAGTGGTGGCCCAGTGCGATCTTGTTGCAGCCCCTTTCCTTAGCGAAGCGGTAGAGGTAGCCGCGGCGCATGCGGGCGCAGAGGTAGCAGGGGGATTTTTCTATTGTGTAGACGGCGTCGAAGATCTCGGTGTTGAAAAATTCGATAGGTATGCCGAGGAGCCGGGCGTTGTTTTCTATGATCTGCCGGTTCGCCTCGTTGTAGCCGGGATCCATGCACAAAAAGACGAGGGAGAAGGGAAACTTGTTGTGCCGTTTGAGCTCCTGGAAGAGCTTTGCCATCAGCATGGAGTCCTTGCCTCCTGAAATGCAGACGGCAATGCGGTCGCCTTCCTCAACCAGCTGGTATTGGACGACAGCTTTTTCAAACCGGCCGATGAGGTCTCGCTTGAATTTTTTGCGAAGTCCCTTTTCGATCTCGCCTCTGCGTGTCTCGTCCTGGGCAAGACGGCGGCTGCTCTCGAGGACCCATCTGCCGTAGCCGCCTTCAAGGCTTTTTGCATTCCAGCCATGGCTGCGGAGGGTTTCCGCGGCGTCCAGGCTGATGCGTCCGTATTTGCAGTACAGGATAACCGGGATGTTTTCGTGCAGGGCTGACTGCAGGCGGCGGATGGCGGAAACAGTTTCAGGAGTAAAATTCGGGGAAAAAGTTTCGGCCTCAGAAGCAGCAAGAAAGAGGGCGTCCTCCGGGATCCGGACGGCGCCCTCCATCATTCCGTATGAGCATTCTGTCTCATCGCGCATGTCGACGGCGAGATAGCTGCCGCCGGGGAGATCCATCAGGTCCCCGGCGGAGATTTCCAGTTCATGAAGTTCAGGTTCATGATCAAATCTGTTCATATTTTTTTCAATTATTTCGACCTGTACGGTTGCAGGCGCCGAAGCGCTCCAGCTGTACAGTCAGAATTTTATTAGATTGAGAAATAGTCCCTTCAGGTATTGTCAGCAGGGCGTTTCATGCCATTCGGACCAGGCAGCCCTTGCTGGTCGGTCAGGTCTTGTCACCCGTATACCTCCGGAAAAACTACCCAGTAGTCTGTCACCAGTCGCTTTCCTGTTCAGTGTATTGCTCACCCGTAATCTGTCACCAGTCGTTTTCCTGTTCGGTGTACTGTTCATCACAGTAGCGGCAGCGGTAGATCTTGCGGCGGGGATCC
The DNA here is from genome assembly GCA_002358875.1 of Lachnospiraceae bacterium UBA3386. GTDB lineage: Bacteria > Bacillota > Clostridia > Lachnospirales > Lachnospiraceae > CAG-791. Next base: position 3,524 of record DEPS01000089.1, read on the forward strand.
AGGTAGAAGATGTGCTGAACGCCCTGCTCGACGGTGGTGATGCAGCGGGGGTTGTTGCATTTGATGACGTTGCGGACTTCAGCCGGGATAGGGAGCTTTTTCTTTGCGACGAGCTCGCCGTGCTTGATGATGTTCACAGTGACGTCAGGGTCGATAAAGGCGACCACATCCAGGTTGATGTTCGCGGCATCTGTTTCGATCTTGAGGATGTCTTTTTTGCCCATGGCATTGCTTCGGGCGTTTTTGATGATGGCGACCGGGCAGTCGACGCGGTTGAGTTCCAGGTGGTGGTAGATGGACATGCCGAGCCCCGCGTGGATATGGTCAAGCACGATGCCATTTTCAATTTTTCCAACATTCAGCATAGGTTTTTTCCTCCATTTTATGACGGATGTCTGAAGCGGAAACTGATTCAGTAAGGTCCTTCCCGGGTGGTGCCGTCGCCCCGGACGCGGATGCCGGGTTGTCGGACCGGCGCTGTGGGAAACTGATTCAATAAGGTCCTTCCCAGGTGGTGCCGTCGTCGCGGACGTGGATGCCCAAAAGCATCAGGATGAGGGCCATGCGGACGTAGACGCCGTACTGGACCTGTTTGAAATAGGCGGCGCGGGGGTCGCTGTCGACCTTGACGGAGATCTCGTTTACGCGGGGCAGGGGGTGCAGAACGAACATGTCGTTTTTGGCCCTGCGCATGATCCGGCGGGTGAGAATATAGAAATCCTTCAGGCGTATATAATCCTCTTCGTTGAAGAAGCGCTCGCGCTGGACGCGGGTCATGTAGAGGATATCGAGGCGGCCGATGACGTCTTCAAGCTTGACGAATTCCTCGCCTTTTATTCCCTTTGAGTCGAGCATGTCGGTGATGTAGTCGGGAATTTTCAGCTCCGGGGGAGAGATAAACATGAAGCGGATCCCTTCATAGCGGGACATTGCGTTGACGAGGGAGTGTACGGTGCGGCCGAATTTGAGATCGCCGCACAGGCCGATGGTCATGTTGTTCAGGTGGCCCTTGAGGGAGCGGATGGTCATCATGTCAGTCAGAGTCTGGGTAGGGTGCTGGTGTCCGCCGTCCCCGCAGTTGATGATGGGGATTCCGGAGACCTGAGAGGCGACCATTGCGGCGCCTTCCTTGGGGTGGCGGATCGCGGCGATGTCCGCGAAGCAGGAGACGGTGCGGATCGTGTCCGCGACGCTCTCGCCCTTGGATACGGAGGAATTGGACGCATCAGAAAAGCCCATTGTGCTGCCGCCCAGATTAAGCATGGCAGTTTCCGTCGACAGGCGTGTGCGGGTAGAGGGCTCATAGAAGAGGGTCGCCAGTTTTTTTCCATGGCAGGCATTGGCGTATTTAGCGCGGTTCTTCTCGATGTCCTGCGCCAGGTCAAACAGAGTGTCGAGCTCGCGCGTTGTGAAGTCGAGTGGTGTCAGAATATGCCTCATTTTCACTCCTTTCCCGAAAAGGTTACGGTGTATTCGTGAATCCTGTGAATCCTTTGTTACCTGCTCAGTTGAATTCTACAAAAAACTTTTAAGGAAATCTTCAAATGAAATCCCGGAAGGGAATTCCTGGAGAAATCCCTGAAAAACCTGTTAAAGATATCTTCAGGTGAATTCCTCATTCAGGTGAATTCCTCAAAGGAAATATCCCGTTTCTGCAGGAATTTCCGGACTGTCGTGTCCCATAGCCGGTCAGCGTTTTTGTTCATGGTGAAGCTTTTCATGGAAATTCCGGTGAGAAGGCTTGCCTGGCCGTCCCGGTAGCGGACAGTCAGCACAAAGGCCCCGACACAGGACAAAAGCTCGCTGTCGCCTTCTTTTTCCAGAATGGACTTCATATATTCCGGCTTTAAATGCAGCACGAACTGAAAACAGACAGGCGCCTTTTTTCCGCGGATCAGTTCGCGGAGGGAGGGGCGTATATCGCTCCAGCGCGCGTATTCGTAGGGCCGCTGTTCCTTGTCCTCCCATTCCTCCTTGTCAAAAAAAGCCTGATTCAGCTTTCCGTTGACCTGCCAGGTGACGCCCATCTGCAGCATGCCCTCTGAGAGGAGGAAGGAGTCGAAGGTGTTTTTTGAAAAAAGTCCGGACATGAAACTGCCCAGGCTTTGGATTTTCAGTGATATCATGTTTGTTACCGTGTTATCGAGTTATATTTCGGATCATTTCAGTGAAATCATCTTTGTTACCGTGCTGTCAAGTTATAATTCAGACCATTGTGATGACCAAAGATCCTTTATCACAAATCTGCGAATGCTGACCGGGGGAAAGCATTATGCTCTGTATGCTCTGCCTGTCGTTCAGATGAATTCGATGGATACAAATAAATGGTTCAAAAGTACGATCAGGGCGATCTGGAGGATGAGGATCACGGGAAGTCCAATCCTGAATTTTGCCCTGCGGATCTTATGACGGAAGAGCAGCATCCCTGCGATGGATCCGATGCTCCCTCCGATGATGCTGATCAGAAGGAGAACGGACTCCGGGATGCGGTAGCGGCGTTCCATGGCGCGGATCTTGTCGGAAGCCATGGACGCGATCCCGAGAAAGTTAATGAGGAGCAAATATATAATAAGAATGATTCGTGCGAACATGCATGATTCCTCCGGGGATGAAAGCCGTTTTTGCTTTTACACATTTTACTCGTTCCCTGATGGATGTACAAGTGAAATCTTCAGAAAAAGGGTCGGGATATTTTCATAAAAACAGCCGGGACTGCGAAGGATCGCTGCCCCGGCTTCATGTTTTTGATTATATCTTTCCTGTTCTGCTTCGGTTCAAAGCAGGTCCTGCTCCGGTTCAAAGCAGGTTCTGCTCCAATTCAAAGAAGGTCCTTCTCCAGTTCAAAGAAGGTTCTGCTCAAGTTCAAAGAAGGCCGGCTGCCTGCATCTTCATGCCGCGGATCTTGGTGGAGAGGCCGAAGAGGGTGATGAAGCCTTCGGCGTCGTGGTGGTCATAGAGGTCGCCGGTGGTGAAGGAGGCCAGGCTCTCGCTGTAGAGGGAGTAGGGAGAGGTCGTGCCGGCTTTGATGATGTTGCCTTTGTAGAGGCCCATTTTCACTTCGCCGGTGACGTACTTCTGGGTGGACTCGATGAAGGCCTGTTCCGCCTCGCGAAGAGGGGAGAACCATTTGCCTTCGTAGACGAGGGAGGCAAATTTGTGGCCGATCTCGTCCTTGACGGCGTAGGTGTCGCGGTCGAGGATGAGTTCTTCGAGCTGCTGGTGGGCTTCCATGAGGATGGTGCCGCCGGGGGTCTCGTAGACGCCGCGGGACTTCATGCCGACGACGCGGTTCTCGACGATGTCGATGATGCCGATGCCGTTCTCGCCGCCGAGGCGGTTGAGTTCACGGATGATGTCGGCGACCTTCATGGCCTTGCCGTTGATGGTCTTGGGGACGCCCGCTTCGAAGGTCAGGGTCACGTAGGTGATCTCGTCGGGAGCCTTCATGGGGGTCTTGCTCAGGACCAGAAGGTGGTCATAGTTGGGCTCAAGAGAAGGATCCTCGAGCTCGAGGCC
>DEPS01000089.1:7086-14501 GCA_002358875.1 Lachnospiraceae bacterium UBA3386
TCGTGGCTGATGTGCCAGAGGTTGCGGTCGCGGCTGTAGCTGCTGTCGGCGGAGAAGGGAAGCTCGATGCCGTGGGCCTTGCAGTAGGCGATCTCGGACTCGCGGGAATCCATGGTCCACTTGGGGCTTCTCCAGGCGGCGATGATCTTCAGATCGGGGGCCAGGGCCTTGATGCCCAGCTCGAAACGGATCTGGTCGTTGCCCTTGCCGGTCGCGCCGTGGCAGATCGTGGTCGCGCCTTCCTTGCGGGCGATCTCAACGAGCTTCTTGGCGATCAGGGGACGCGCCATGGAAGTGCCAAGGAGATATTTGTTTTCATAGACGGCATGAGCCTGAACGCAGGGGACGATGTACTCATCCGCGAATTCGTCGCAGACATCCAGGATATAGAGCTTGGAGGCGCCGCAGTATTTGGCACGTTCCTCGAGGTGGTCAAGCTCCTCCTCCTGCCCGCAGTCGATGCAGACGCAGATGACGTCAAAACCGTAGTTTTCCTTCAGCCAGGGAATGATGGCCGTCGTGTCGAGGCCGCCGCTGTAGGCGAGAATGACTTTTTCGTTCGTGCTGTTTTCGTTGATGCTGCTCATGAAAGGTTACCTCCTGCATGTATTAGACTTTAAGAAAATGTGAAAGATAATGGTTCATCAGCGATTTCTTGTGTTTCCCGCAAAAAAGTGAGCTTTACGGGACAAATAACTGCGAAATGCAAAAAGAACCAGTATAATGTGCTTTTTTCGCGCCTGCAGGCGGTCGGCCCGCGGCGATGTCATTTACTATACATCATGAAATGTCTTAATGCAAGCCTGAAAATGCAAAAAACAATGAATAAATATACATATTTAGTTGTATAATATTTACAAATATGCGAATAATACGCGATAATATACAAATATTATGAAAACAAGCCAAAACGCACTGGACATGCCCGCATAACTGGTGTATAGTTGAAAACGTTCATTTTCTTAATCTTGTCCCGCCTTGCAAGCACGGCTGGATATAAATATAATGTAAGCAGCTGTTCAGCCTGGGATGGAGCCGGATTGGTGACGGGAACAGGATAACGAAAAATAAAAAATCATAAAACAGCGCCGGGACAGGCGCTTTCGAGGTGACTTATGGCCGGAAAAACAGTTCCGACACAGATCCGCATCCGGGCGATGCTGATCGAGGATTATGAGCAGGTGCACCGGCTGTGGATGACCATCCACGGGTTCGGGATCCGCAGTATAGATGATTCAAGAGAAGAGGTGGAGCGGTTTTTAAAGCGCAATCCCACGACCAGCGTTGTGGCTGTGTGCGGGGAGAAGATCGTCGGAGCGATCCTCTGCGGAAGCGACGGACGTCAGGGGTGCCTCTATCATGTCTGCGTTGCGAGAAAATTCCGAAGGCAGGGGATCGGCCGCCAGATGGTCGGCTATTGCATGAATGCCCTGCGGAGGGAGCGCATCAACCGCGTTACACTGATCGCCTTTACGAGAAATGACGTCGGGAATGCTTTCTGGAAGCAGATCGGCTGGACCTGCAGGGAAGACTGCAATTATTATCAGTTCGTGCTGAATAAAGAAAATATCACTAAGTTCGTGGAATATCAGGAGAAATAGACAGATATGGGAAGTAATCCTGTAATTATAGAAGGCGGTGTGACAGCCGCAAAGGGTTTTCAGGCGGCGGCCGCGGCTGCTCAGATCAAATACAAGGGCCGGACGGACATGGCGATGATCTACAGCAAATCTCCCTGTGCGGCGGCCGGGACATTTACGAAAAATGTGGTGAAGGCTGCGCCGGTCATCTGGGACCGTGAGCTTGTGCAGGCCCAAAAGCCCGTCCACGCGGTTGTCGTAAATTCCGGGATCGCAAATGCCTGCACCGGTCAGGAAGGCCTTGACTACTGCCGGCAGACGGCTCAGGCTGCCGGGGCTGCGCTTAATATCCCGGCGGATTCCGTCCTGGTCGGATCGACAGGCGTAATCGGTTTCCAGCTTCCCATTGACCGGATCTGCGCCGGGGTGGAGGCTCTGGTGCCCGCGCTGGGACAAAGCCTTGAGCACGGGACGGATGCGGCGAAGGCCATTATGACGACCGACACCCACAAGAAGGAGTGCGCCTGTACTGTAGAGATCGGCGGAAAGACCGTCACGGTCGGCGGCATGTCCAAGGGGTCGGGGATGATCCATCCCAACATGTGCACCATGCTGGGATATGTGACGACCGACGCGGCCGTCGAGGCGGCAGTCCTGCAGAAGGCGGTCAGTGCCATCGTGGACGAGACCTTCAATATGATCTCTGTCGACGGAGATACCTCCACCAATGATACCCTGCTCGTCCTCGCCAACGGAGAGGCGGGAAACGCGAAGATCACAGAGGCGGCAGGGGAAGACTATGAGGCTCTTTATACTGCTTTGCATCTGGTCTGCAGGGATCTGGCCATGCAGATGGCGGGCGACGGAGAGGGCGCGACAAAGCTCCTGGAAGTCACCGTGCAGGGCATGGATACGGTTGAACACGCCCGGATCCTGGCAAAATCCGTCATTACATCCAGCCTTACCAAGGCGGCTGTCTACGGGAGTGACGCCAACTGGGGACGCATCCTGTGCGCCCTGGGCTATGCCGGCGTCGACTTTGACCCCAACGACCTTCAGCTGTACTTCATCGATGCAGATCAGTCTGCGGGAGATTCGGACGCAGCCGGCAGCGCCGGGAAAATGCTGATCTTCACGGACGGCGCGGCGGCGGATTACAGCGAAGAAGAGGCCACGGAGCTTTTGAAAAAGGAAAAAGTAACGATCCTCGCCCAGTTCCATATGGGAGAAGCCAGTGCCACCGCATGGGGCTGTGACCTGACTTATGATTATGTAAAGATCAATGCGGATTACCGGAGCTGAGTAAAGGCTTGTCGCCCCGGAAAAGAATATCAGGAAAGGCAGGAAAAAAGTGGAACCGTATTTAAACAGAGAACAGATGGAGGCACAGCAGAAGGCCCACGTCCTCATTGAGGCGCTTCCTTATATACAGAAATTCAACCGCAAGATCATCGTCGTCAAGTATGGCGGCAGCGCGATGAGCGATGAGACCCTGCAGCGCAGCGTGATCCAGGATGTGGCGCTTTTGAAGCTGGTAGGCTTTAAGCCCATTATCGTCCACGGTGGGGGCAAGGCCATCAGCAGCTGGGTGAAGAAGAGCGGCAAGGAGGCCAAGTTTGTGAACGGCCTTCGCGTGACGGATGCTGAGACCTGCGAGATCGCGGAGATGGTTCTGGGAAGCGTGTCCAAGAAGCTTGTCTCAATGGTGGCGGAGCTGGGTATCCGCGCAGTGGGCATCAGCGGCAAGGACGGGAATCTTCTGACGGTGAAGAAAAAATATTCCGGCGGTCAGGACATCGGTTTTGTCGGCGAGGTCACGGACGTGGACCCCAAGATCCTTTATGACATGCTGGAAAAGGATTATCTTCCCATCGTCGCGCCTTTGGGAATGGACGAGGAGTTCAATACCTACAATATCAATGCGGACGAGGCGGCCAGCGCCATCGCACGTGCCGTCTGCGCGGACAAGCTTGTGTATCTGACGGATATTACGGGTGTTCTGCGAAATCTCGATGACCAGAACTCCCTCATCAGCCGCATCAATATAGAAGAGGCCGATGAGCTTGTCAGGGACGGCATCGTGGGCGGCGGCATGCTCCCCAAGCTCGCCAACTGCACCGACGCGGTAAGAGGCGGCGTCCACAGAGTCCATATCCTCGACGGACGCATCCCCCACTGCATCCTGCTTGAGATCTTTACCGACAGAGGCGTCGGGACCGTTTTCTACAGAGGCGACTACAACGCGGACAGAGGGTATTGAGGAGCCGGAAAGCTCATGTATATGACACCTCATCCGCCCCAAAAGGGCCCATCCCCAAGGGAGGGGTTCCTTCACCTTCTGGGGGAAGGCTTTACTCATCCGCTTTTTCAGGGTATGAACCGCTCCTTCGGGGCTCAATCCCAGAGGGACGCGGAGAAAGACGGCTACAGCATATTTTCAGAAAAACAGGCGCTTTACAGGAGAGGATTATGGCAGACAATAAAATGCAGCTGATGATCGAGCAGGCGGAGAGGGACCTGCTCCATACATATAACCGCTATCAGGTCGTTCTGGACCGGGGCGAGGGCATGTATCTCTATGATGTGAACGGAAAGAAGTATCTGGATTTCATGGCCGGGATCGCAGTATTTGCCCTGGGCTACGGCAATAAGGAGTATGATGACGCACTCAAGGCCCAGATCGATAAGATCCTTCATACATCCAACTATTTTTATAATGAGCCGGCCATCATGGCGGCGGCAAAGCTCAAAAAGGCGTCCGGAATGAACCGGGTCTTTTTTACAAACAGCGGGGCTGAGGCGGTCGAGGGGGCGCTGAAGGCGGCCATGAAGCATGCCTGGCTTAAGGACGGGAAGGCCCGCCATCAGGTGATCGCCATGGAAAGCTCCTTCCACGGGCGTACCTACGGGGCGCTGTCTGTCACGGGAAATCCTCACTACAGGGAGCCCTTCGGGCAGATGCCCTGCGATGTGAAGTTCGCGCATCTCAATGACCTTGACAGTGTAAAGAAGCTTGTCACGGAAGATACCTGCGCGGTCATCGTCGAGCTTGTTCAGGGCGAGGGCGGCCTCAGGCCCGCCTCGGAGGCGTTTTTAAAGGGTCTTCGGGCGCTCTGTGATGAAAAGGGGATCCTTCTTATTTTTGACGAGATCCAGTGCGGCATGGGGCGCACCGGGTCCATGTTCGCCTGGCACCGCTACGGCGTGCGCCCCGACATCATGACCTGCGCCAAGGCGCTCGGCTGCGGCGTGCCCGTCGGAGCCTTCCTCCTGACAGAGGAGGTGGGACAGAGCTCCCTGACTGCGGGCGACCACGGCACGACCTACGGCGGAAACCCCTTCGCCTGCGCGGCGGTGTGCGCCGTTCTCGACCAGTTCGAGAAGCTGGATATCGTGAACCATGTCCGGGAGACAGCGCCTTATCTCACGCAGGCTCTCGACGGTCTCGCAGCGGAATTTGACTGTATCACGGAGCGGCGCGGAACAGGCTTCATGCAGGGCCTCGTCTTTGACCGGCCCGTGGGACCCATTATCGCGGACGCCATGGAGCACGGCCTCATTATGATCAACGCCGGCCCCAATATCCTGCGCTTCGTGCCCGCCCTCATCACTGAGAAATCCCATATCGATGAGATGACACAGATCCTGCGAGGCGCGATCAAGAGGAACTGCTGATCAGGAAGACCGGGCAGGGTTTTGCGTGGAAGGCAGAAGTTCCTGGTCGTGCAGTGCGATTAAGAGGAGCTGCTGACAGGGCATATGCAGCCTGCTCCGTAAGCCCTTTTTTGCTTCAGTGCGGATAAAAAAAGGATTAATAGAGCGCTCTTTGGCGATTTACGTTTTTTCGTAAAAAATCGCAAAGAAGCGCTCTTTTTTTGTTATAATGAAAATAGACGTTTTTTCATGTTGACCATACGGTGGAACGCACAGCATCCGGTCACCTGATGACCGTAAACAGAAAGTAATTCTGAAGTAGTGGTACTTAGGCTTAAAAAAGGAGGAAGAAAAAATGTGGAGTAAGAGGGCATTCAGTTTGCTGCTTTCCTGCATCCTTGTTTTCACTGCCCTTCCTCTGTCGTCATCCATCGTCTATGCGCAAGACAAAATGGGGACAGAGGTTCTGGCGGAGGATACGCTGGAAGAGGAAGCAGAGCAGGAGGACGCCGGCGGGACTCTGGCGGGCGATGTGGAAGAAGATCCGGTGGATTCCGTACAGGAAGGCGGCGGTCAGACAGATCCGGAGGGTTCAGGGATCTCTGAGGATGACGCGCAGGCTGGAGAAAGTGCGCAGGGAGAAGACGGCGTACAGGCCGGTGATGGCTCGCAGGCCGGTGACGGCGCACAGGTCTCTGATGGGCCGCAGGCAGGTCAGGACGACGGGCAGATCCTTGAGGATGAGGATTCCCGGGGCGCAGAGGAGGAAGCGGAGAGCGGGCGCGATGGGGCGGAAGACTCGCAGGGCGCGGGTGATGAGGTCCCGGCTGATGGTGCCGGCAGCACTTCTGAGGACGGCGTCATAGAGGACACGGATACCTCCGATGCCGGGCAGGAGGGGGAGGCTCCCAGGGAAGGGGCTGCCCCCCGGGAGGTGACCTCGCAGGAGGAAGCTCTTGAGGAGGAGTCCGAAAATGCCATGGCGGACGGCGAGACAGTTGAATACCATATAGGGGTTTCTTCCGTGGACGGGAAAATGATCGCTTTCCCCGGGCAGGAGATCACCCTGGCGGCGGATGCCTGCCGGATTGACGGGGCGGATATTGCCAGAGAAGGCTTCCTCTATAAATGGGAAATCGTGGACGGCAATGATGACGGGATGATTTCTTTTAAAAACGGGATTGAAGGCCAGATCGGGGATTACCCGACGGCAACGCTCGCTTTCAGCGGAGAACCGAATGCACAGGTCTGTGATCAGGATCCGGACGCCTTCCACTATACCATTAAGGTGAGGGCGACGCTCTATGACGGAGAGGAAAACGGCGCTCCGATCGAGAGGACAAGTGGTGAAATTGAAGGCATCCAGCTGCGGGACGAGTATTTCGAGATCACGCCGCTTGAAATGGAACAGATCCGGCTGGGGGAGGAGGTCGAACTGCCTCTCTCCATCCTGTATTATTCCTATTACTTTGCAAATGAAAACGGCGGGATGCGTTACGGATACAACGTCTCCTGGGCCTTTGAATATGACGAAAATGTCCTGCGGGTCACGGACAAGGACGGAAACCGGATCGATCCCTCCGGCCAGGCCGGCGGATCATGGCTGTCCGCGGTGGAAGACGGCGGGACCAACGAGATCAGGGTCAAAATCCGCCGCGTCTCGGCGGGCTTTTCGGATTTTCGCGCCACTGCCCGTTTTTCCTATCGCGACCACAACGGGACTGTCCATGGCCAGGATGGGCTTGATCAGGATACATTCGGGGTAAACTATGCCCAATGGAACCTGACGGACGGGGATGAACTGACCTGGTTCAGAGACGATTACAAAACGGTCTATACGGATGCTGAAGAGGCCCCTTCCTTAGTCCTGAACACAGACAGGCTGGGCGATGACTGGCAGGATAACCTGGAGATCGATGTGGCGGTCAGCGCCATTGAGGATGGAGTGGATCAGCCGCTGGAAGAAGACGAGCAGTATACGGTTTCCGATGACGGGACATGCGTCACTCTCTCCCTGGCTTATCTGAACAGCGTGACGGCTGATATAGATGTGTGGGTCCATGCCAGGACTTATATAAAAGGCCTGGACCACAATGACGAAAATAAGGTCAGCGGAGCCGCGGCCTGCTTCCACGTCCGGCGGACCGAAGAGAACTACGAGAACTCCCTGGAAGGCGACTG
>DEPS01000033.1:0-229 GCA_002358875.1 Lachnospiraceae bacterium UBA3386
ATGTGGTATCCTCCATTCAATACCGGAGCCGGATACGCCATGGGGATCCGCGCAGGGGCTGAGATGACCAGCTTTGAGATGCGCTTTGTCGCGCAGCGGTGCAAGGACACGATCGCTCCCACAGGCACCATCGCTCTGGGAGTCGGCGCCCGGGAGATCAATGCCAAAGGAGAGATATTCGAGCAGAAATACGGTCTTTCTACTTCCGGCCGCGCCTATGGGGCGACCA
>DEPS01000033.1:330-707 GCA_002358875.1 Lachnospiraceae bacterium UBA3386
CAGGATCAGGACCTTCTGAAAGCATACCTTAACATGGCGCCCGCCCAGACCCTTAGGTGGATCGAGAGCGGCCGCCTTCCCTCGATCCAGAATGTCGAAGTCGAAGGTACGGAGCCCTATATCGTGGGCGGCCACACCGGCAGCGGCTACTGGATCGACGCCGGACGGCGCACCACCCTGCCAGGCCTGTACGCCGCAGGAGATGTCGCCGGCGGCTCCCCGAAAAAATTCGTCACCGGCGCGATGGCGGAGGGCAGAATCGCCGCCGGGACGATCCTCGGGGACCTCGCCGCAACAGGTAAGACAGGCCCGGAATTTCTTCCGGAATGGGAAGACCTTGGCGCACAGACTGAAGCAGTATTTTCAGATTATGAAAA
>DEPS01000033.1:878-1069 GCA_002358875.1 Lachnospiraceae bacterium UBA3386
CAAAAGCCCCTCTTCGATGTCTTCGCCCTGGAGGAAGCCATGCAGAAGGTGATGGACGAATATGCAGGCGGCATCAGGACCGGCTACCGCTATAACACAGGACAGCTTAAGATCGCCCGGGAAAAGATTGCTCAGCTGACAGTGCTCGCAGACACTGTTACCGTGGAAGATCCCGAAGATCTGTACCGCGT
>DEPS01000033.1:1110-2775 GCA_002358875.1 Lachnospiraceae bacterium UBA3386
TGAGCTGCGCGACCGCCTGACTGTCTGCCGCACTCTCCTCTCACACATGCAGGAGCGCACGGAGACCCGCTGGCCAGGCTTCGGGATCCACACCGACTACCCGGAGCGGGACAATAACAGCCTTTACTTTGTCAATTCCGTCCTGAAAGACGGCGAAATCCATGTGTTTCGCAGACCACTGTAAAAGCGGTCTGCTTATGCATCCTGCCCTCCTTCCGGATCGGAGAGTTCTGCCTCGATCTCTTCGATCGTAGGCATGCTGCCTTTATACTCCTCCGGCAGGAATGTGTTGATATCATATTCCGATATCCCCATGGGCTGGCTGCTTGCCTCTAATGCATACCTTGCCTTTACATTATCCTTCGAACGGCAAATGATAAGGCCAAGCGTCGGGCCATCTGCTTCACCCTTTATCTGATGATTGACCGCCACCATATATGTCCCAAGCTGTCCCATGTCTTTGGAATCAAATTCCTTGACTTTTACTTCCACAACAACATAACAATGCAGCTTGATGTTGTAGAAGAGCATATCCATAAAATTTTCGGTTTCGCCGATTTCAAGGCGCACTTCACGGCCCACAAAGGCGAATCCATTCCCGAGTTCCAGAAGGAAACGAGTGATATTATTCATCAAAGCGTCCTTGAGCTCTTCCTCATCGTATTTTTCCCGGATGGTCAGGAAGTCAAAATTATATGGATCTTTCGTGATAGCCTGTGCCAGATCACTCTTCACGGCAGGCAGCGTCGTTTTAAAATTTGTAACCGCCCTCCCCTGCCGCTCGAACAGATTCGTGCCAAGAAAGTTCAAAAGGACTGCTCTGGACCAGTTGTTTTCTATGGTCTTTCGGACATAAAACAAGGCTTTCTCCGAATTACCTTTACATTTGTCGATAATACAACGATGATGCCCCCACGGAATAGAAAAGAGTATATCCGATGAGTCCACAACTTGTGGACTGGGATGATCCACGGCAAAGTCCACAGCTTGCGGACTGGAATATAATTCATAGAAATACTGCATATATTTAAGGTTTGTGGGTGAGAATGACTTCACATCCGACAGCAAATCCTGTAGATCTTTGCTGACAAGACTGTAAAATCCGTTTCCGATGCCGGTGACAGCTTTTCTTTCGGACAGATCTCTCCCCAAAGACCAGTAAAACCGCAGCATTTCTTCGTTCACTTTCACAGCCGCCTTGATCTGGCTTTTACGAAAGCGGCTGCTGACCTCCCGGATCCGACTTCGGTAGGTTTCATCGGTTTTTATCAGTTTACTGCCCATCCGTTTTACCTCCCTCGATCTCGGCGATGATCTTGTCAATCTCATCGCGGAGAACCTGCTCTCTCGCGACAATCTCCCGGATCTCAGCGTTCAGCTTAACAATATCTACCTTTTCCCGGGTATCCTCTGCTTCAACATAAGTGGATACGGAAAGGTTGTCGGTGGTGATGTTAATCACCTGGCCGAAGAAACCGTTTCGGACGCCGTCAGTGCTCTCTCCACAGCGGCAGTCTTGCTTTGTCCGGCGTCCTCGCACATTGCTGCAAGCCTTCTTAAATCGGAGTCTTTATACAAACATTCAGATAAGTTTCATTCTTCTTCGGTTTGGCCATGATCTTTCCTTCTGGATCCCATGTAGGTCTCCAGCTGCCATTTACGGAC
>DEPS01000033.1:2850-3101 GCA_002358875.1 Lachnospiraceae bacterium UBA3386
CCGCTCCATAGCATCCGAAGCGTCGTGATATAATCCTCCGCAGCCTGGTACACAATATTTGCTCCAAGGTTGCCGCATGCGAGAACGATAGGGTCCATCGGATGTTTCCGGTGGACAGGGAAGCCAACGCTCTTATAAAAGTAATTCAGGGGAAGGGATACATATGCTTCCTCACCGTCTGCAATTTTGCTGTGCGCTTCCTGTATCAGCTGCGATCTCTTTTCTTCTTCCGCCTCTATCTGACGCTCTTT
>DEPS01000050.1:0-6153 GCA_002358875.1 Lachnospiraceae bacterium UBA3386
ATCGAGTGGTTCGGCGACGAGATCGACCGGATCTGCGAAGTGGACCAGCTGACAGGCCGGGTCCAGCGCCAGCTGGAGCATGTGATGATCTACCCGGCTTCCCACTATGTCGTCCCCCAGGAGAAGATCAACGCCGCCTGCGACAATATCGAGGAGGAGCTGAAGGACAGGGTGAAGTTCTTCAAGGGGGAGGACATGCTGCTCGAGGCCCAGCGCATAGCGGAGAGGACGAATTTCGACGTGGAGATGATGCGGGAGACCGGCTTCTGCTCCGGCATCGAAAATTATTCACGGCATCTGAATTTCATGAAGGCAGGCGAACCGCCCATGACCCTCATGGATTTCTTCAATGACGATTTTCTGATCATCATCGATGAGTCCCATATGACGATCCCGCAGATCGGGGCCATGTACCGCGGCGACCGGTCGCGTAAGGAGACTCTGGTGCGGTACGGCTTCCGCCTCCCCTCCGCCCTGGACAACCGCCCTCTGGAATTTCAGGAGTTCGAGAACCACATCGATCAGATGCTTTTCGTCTCCGCGACCCCGGGTCCCTATGAGGAGGAGCACGAGCTTCTGCGGGCGGAACAGGTCATCCGCCCGACTGGCCTGCTGGATCCAAAGATCGATGTCCGCCCGGTCGAGGGCCAGATCGACGACCTGATCGGTGAGATCCGAAAAGAGACGGAGAAAAAGAATAAGGTCCTGGTGACGACCCTGACCAAGAAAATGGCGGAGGACCTGACCGAATACCTGGCGGAGGCGGGCATACGCGTTAAATATCTCCATTCCGACATCGACACTCTTGACCGCGCGAGGATCATCCGAGACATGCGCCTGGACGTCTTTGATGTCCTGGTCGGCATCAATCTGCTGCGGGAGGGCCTTGACATACCGGAAATATCCCTTGTCGCCATCCTCGACGCCGACAAGGAGGGCTTCCTCCGGTCCGAGACATCCCTGATCCAGACCATCGGCCGCGCTGCCAGAAATGCCGACGGCCATGTCATCATGTATGCCGACAATATGACCGGGTCCATGCGCAGGGCTATCGACGAGACTGCCCGCCGCCGCGCCCTCCAGCAGAAATATAATGAGGACCACGGCATCACCCCGCAGACCATCCGAAAGGCAGTCCGCGACCTGATTTCCATTTCGAAAGAGATATCCAAAGAAGAAGCGCGCTTTGAGAAGGACCCCGAGTCCATGGACGCGAAGGAGCTCACGAAGCTCGTCGCCGACGTCGAGAAGCAGATGCGCCGGGCAGCCGCCGACCTCAATTTCGAGGCCGCCGCAGAACTGCGCGACCGCATGGTCGAGCTCAAAAAGCATCTGCTGGAGATCGAAAACAGCGCGGAGGGACGCAAAGAAGTCCGCAGCGCGGAGCGCGCCGCGGGACGCGCCGCGAAGCGGGGTGAGAGACGAAGATGATAGAAATCAAATGCAGCAACTGCGGCAGCCCGTCACTGCGCAGAAAAGGGAATTACTGGATTTGCGAACATTGCGGGAGCAAGTACATCTACGAAGACAACGCTTCTGAATCCGCGAAGAAGATTGGCGATGATGTCAGTTATGACTATCCTTCAACAAAGGCCCGCTTCCTGAACAAAGACGGGCTCAGGCGCAAAGCATGGAAGGAACTGTATTTGGACTATGAACCGTGGATCAGGAAGGAATATTATAATAATTTCTCGAAGTGTTCGAGGGAGCAGAGAGCAGAATGGAGAGGAGCTATTGACAGCTGCCATCAGGAGATGCTTCACCGGCTTTCCTCATATCGATTGTTTTTTGCTGTCATGGCAATGGTGACGATGTTTTTTGCATTCGTGGCAATAACATCCAGCCTGTTTGTTTTCGTCCTCTGTTTTTGCGCAACGGCTTTTGATATCTTTGTATTTATAGCCTATGGCAAAGAAGAAAAGCGTATACGCAGAGATTCCGTAAATGTTCATGCGCGGGAATGAAGAAGAATCGTCCTATGCTGCTTTCAGAAAATAACCATGTGACCGTGCTGTTGGAACTGTTTGTGAGGTGAAGCTTCATGAGGACGACCCCGTGACGTTTCCATGACAATGGGGCAGCCCCCAGCCACGCTTAAAAAAAGGAAAATACTTTATGTCCAATACGACTGAGAACACCGCGTCTGCGGCGCCCGTGAAAATGCAAAAACCCGACTACTGGCCGGGACTGGCTGAAAATGAACAGAAGGCCCTCGCCCAGCGGGAGGTCGACGCGGAGCGGCGCAAGAAAATTTATGCGGATGACTGCATACGGATCCGGGGGGCCAACGAGCACAATCTGAAGGGGATCGACGTCTCGATCCCGAGAAATCAGCTTGTCGTTCTGACCGGGCTTTCCGGGTCGGGAAAATCCTCTCTGGCCTTTGATACCATCTACGCAGAAGGACAGCGGCGCTATATGGAGTCGCTCTCTTCCTATGCCCGCCAGTTCCTGGGACAGATGGAGAAGCCGGACGTGGAGAGCATTGACGGCTTATCGCCGGCAATCTCCATCGACCAGAAGTCGACCAACCGCAACCCCCGCTCCACGGTCGGCACCGTGACGGAGATCTACGATTATTTCCGTCTGCTCTATGCCCGCGTCGGCATCCCCCACTGCCCGTCCTGCGGCAGGGAGATCAAAAAGCAGAGCGTTGATCAGATGGTGGACCGCCTGATGGAGCTGCCGGAGGGGACCAGGGTCCAGATCCTGGCGCCGGTCGTCCGTGGGCGCAAGGGCCGCCACGAGAAGGTGATCGACCGGGCCAGGAAGGCAGGCTATGTCCGCCTGCGTGTCGACGGAAATCTCTATGATGTCTCCGAGGACATCACTCTGGATAAAAATATAAAGCATAACATTGAGATCGTGGTGGATCGCCTGGTCATCCGGCCCGGCACGGAGCGGAGGATGACGGATTCCGTGGAGAACGCCCTCTCGCTTTCCGACGGCCTCGTGCAGGCGGATGTCGTGGGCGGTGAGCTTTTGCAGTTTTCCCAGAGCTTTGCCTGCCCGGACTGCGGAGTCAGCATCCCGGAGATCGAGCCGCGCAGCTTTTCCTTCAATAACCCCTTCGGAGCCTGCCCGGACTGCGCGGGTCTTGGATACCGCATGGAGTTCGACCCCCGTCTTATCGTCCCGGACGAAAGACTCTCGATCGAAGAAGGGGCGATCGCTGTGATCGGCTGGCAGTCCTGCACCCAGAAGGGGAGCTTCGCCAACGCGATCCTGATCGCTCTTGCAAAGGAATACGGTTTTTCGCTCTCGACGCCCTGGAAGGACCTGTCCGGGGATGTCCAGAAGATGCTCATGTTCGGGGCGGACAGAAGTGTGGACGTGCACTACGAGGGCCAGCGGGGCCGCGGCGTCTATCCGACCGTATTTGAAGGTCTTCTGGAAAACACGCGCCGCCGCTACCGGGAGACCGCTTCGGAGACCATGCGGACGGAATATGAGAGCTTCATGCAGATCACGCCCTGCGAGACCTGCGGCGGAAAGCGCCTGAAAAAGGAATCCCTTGCCGTAACAGTGGGCGGAGTGAATATTTATGACCTGACCTGTTTTTCCGTAAAAAGACTGCAGGAGTTTCTGGACGGCCTGCAGCTTTCCAGGACCCAGGAGCTGATCGGAAAGCAGATCCTCAAGGAGATCCGCGCCCGTGTGCGGTTTTTGAACGATGTGGGCCTGGATTACCTCACTCTGGCCAGGGCCACAGCGACCCTGTCCGGCGGGGAGGCCCAGCGTATCCGCCTGGCGACCCAGATCGGGTCCGGCCTGGTCGGGGTCTGCTATATCCTGGACGAACCCAGTATCGGACTGCATCAGCGGGACAACGACAAGCTCCTCCACACCCTCAAGAACCTGCGTGATCTGTGGAACACGGTGATCGTCGTCGAGCACGACGAGGATACCATGCGCGCCGCGGACTATATTGTTGACATCGGCCCCGGGGCCGGCTCCCGGGGCGGCGAGATCGTCGCCTGCGGCACGGCGGAGGAGATCATGGCGGTGCCGGAATCCGTCACCGGCCAGTACCTGTCCGGAAAAAAATCCATCCCTGTTCCCGCAGAGCGAAGGCAGCCCACCGGCTGGCTCCATCTCAAGGGTGCCTGCGTCAACAACTTAAAGCACATCGATGTAGACATACCGACCGGCGTGCTGACCGTCGTCACCGGGGTCTCCGGCTCAGGCAAGAGCTCACTGGTAAATGAGATCCTCTACAAGAGGCTGGCCAGGGATCTCAACCGCGCGAGGACCATACCCGGCGCCCACGACGCCCTGGAGGGGGCGGACCAGCTCGACAAGGTCATCAATATCGACCAGTCGCCCATCGGCCGCACCCCGCGCTCGAATCCGGCCACCTACACCGGCGTATTTGACCTGATCCGCGCCCTGTTTGCCGGCACCCAGGATGCCCGGGCCAGAGGATATGCCAAGGGTCGTTTCTCCTTCAACGTAAAGGGAGGACGCTGCGAGGCCTGTGCCGGCGACGGCATCATAAAAATAGAGATGCACTTCCTTCCGGACGTCTACGTCCCCTGCGAGGTCTGCCACGGGAAGCGCTACAACAGAGAGACCCTGGAGGTCCGCTACAGGGGAAAGAACATTTCCGATGTCCTGGAAATGACCGTCGAAGAGGCTCTGGAATTTTTTGAGAACATACCGGCCATCCGCCGCAAGATCCAGACCCTGTACGATGTCGGCCTGGGCTATGTTAAGCTCGGTCAGCCCTCCACGGAGCTGTCCGGCGGAGAAGCCCAGCGCATAAAGCTGGCTGCGGAGCTCTCCCGCAGGAGCACCGGAAAGACCATTTACATCCTCGACGAGCCCACTACGGGCCTT
The DNA here is from genome assembly GCA_002358875.1 of Lachnospiraceae bacterium UBA3386. Lineage (GTDB taxonomy): Bacteria > Bacillota > Clostridia > Lachnospirales > Lachnospiraceae > CAG-791. Next base: position 4,840 of record DEPS01000050.1, read on the forward strand.
CATTTTGACGACGTCGCCAAGCTCACGGACATCCTCAGGGAGCTGGTGGAGGGCGGAAACACCGCCGTCGTCATAGAGCACAACCTCGACGTCATCAAGACGGCGGACTATATCATCGATATGGGACCCGAGGGCGGCGACGGGGGCGGAACTGTCGTGGCCTGCGGCACCCCCGAGGAGATCGCGCAAAGGCACGATTCCTATACGGGCTACTACATCAATAAAATGCTGCAGAAGTAAAACGCGGCCTGTCGGCGCGGAGGTGAAGCTGCAGCTGCAGGGTTTTGCCTTTCAGAATCCATAGAGCTTTTAACGCTGCCTGTGCAAGGGGATAGTCGAGAACAGATTTGAGAAAACGCACATCTGTGATGAGGAGAAATAGAAATGTTAAACATATGGGCGGGAGACGTGCAGAAGGACAATCTGATCAAGAATATCGACGTGTTCTTTGACAGCGGATATGAGGATGAGTGGCTTCTGGACCCCATGGTAAAGGAAATGGTCCTGGATGTGGACAAGTCCGAAATCAGGGGGCCCCACCTGATTGAAAGTCCGGTTCTGGGGCCGATTGCCCCGAGCGAGCTTTCGGGTGGGGTCAAGGCCCTGATCTGCATGCTTTTTGATGACGAATATATGCAGGACGCGACGAACTGTGGAGACAACTGTGCGAAATGGATCCAGAGGATAAGCGCTCTTAAAGATCTGACAATACGACTTGGATATATCATCGATTTTCAGGATGGCGAGCCTTTTGACATGATGATCTTGAATACGGGTCGGCATGTGACAAATTATCATGATTATGTAGATGCTTGTCTGGAGGCAGGGCTATGAAGGGCGTTCACGATGTGGAAATATATGACAAACGGGTTCATTACAGACTGGTTTTGAAACGAAATATTACAGTCATTACCGGGGACAGCGCTACGGGAAAGTCCACAATAGTTAAAATGCTGAACCGGTATCGGATTTCGGAAGGCAGGGGCTTTATTAAGGTAAACGCTGATGTCCCGGTTTATGCTTTTCCAATTGCGGACAGAGAGACTGACCTGAAGCTGATATCCTCCTATGCGAATTCCATCATTATCGTGGACGAAGGCGCTTCTTATATGACATCAAAGGAATTTGCGGAGATCGTGAAGAATTCTTCATGTTATTTTGTCCTGATTACCCGTGAAAGCCTCTCCATGCTTCCTTACAGCGTGGAGGAAATATATGACTTGCATTCTGCCCGTAGCAATACGAATGACACTCGGGTTTTTCATACCATGGACAGGGTTTATCACAATCTCTATAACCGCTGTATCCCGCAGT
>DEPS01000050.1:6275-18063 GCA_002358875.1 Lachnospiraceae bacterium UBA3386
GCCGGTGCAGGTGCCTTTATCAGAAGCATTATAAAATCTGCTGAAAATGTGAATCATGAAATCTGCATCTGGGCAGAAGAGTCTTTTGAGTATCTTATCCTGCGCTCCGGGATTGTCCATGATCTGGAAATACGAGAAATACTTCGGAATCCTGAGAAATACATCCTTTCAGAGAAATATCTTTCGTGGGAACGGTTTTTTACAGATCTTTTAACAGAAAAAACAAAAAATACTGTTTTGGCATACTCAAAAAGAAAACTGCCGGCAAGATATCTTGATTCTGCCAATTCGGACAAAATTTGGGCATTGATCCCTGAAAGCATACATGTACAAAGAAAAAACTCTTAGTTACAGAATATTGAGGCATTAAGAATCTTTGAAAAATGGCTGAGATTATAGGATATGTTTCGCATATCGTCTATCGAAATGAAGAAAACGGATATACGGTCTTTGATGTGACTCTGACAAAGACAGATGCCGCCTCCGCAGAAGAAAAAGGCAGCGGGACTTCCGGCAGCCGGGGCGCAGGTCCCGAACCGGAGGAGGAAGTCGGCCAGGTCATTACCTGCGTCGGCTATCCGGCTTCCATCAGTGAGGGGGAAAGCTGCGTCGTGGAGGGAGACTATGTGACGCATCCCGTGTACGGAGACCAGCTGAAGGCGCGGTCCTATAGTGTGATCGCCCCGGAGGATGCAGAGGCCGTGTACAGATATCTGGCATCCGGCAGCATCAAGGGGATCAGGCAGGCCCTGGCGGCGAAGATCGTAAAGAAATTCGGGGATGATACCTTCCGTGTGATGGAGGAGGAACCTGAGAGACTGGCGCAGATAAAGGGCATCAGCCTCCGCATGGCCAGGGAGATCGGCGCCCAGATGACGGAGAAAAAGGACCTGCGGGATGCCATGGTTTTTCTGCAGAAGTACGGGATCGGGAGCGCCCATGCCGTGCGGATCTGGAAGGCCTACGGCATGGGGACCTATGAGGTGCTCAGGACCAATCCCTACCGGCTGGCGGAGGAGATCCGGGGAATCGGCTTTGCGACGGCGGACGAGATCGCAAAGAGGATCGGCATACGGGCAGATTCGGAATACCGCATCCGCAGCGGGATCCTGTTTGTCCTGTTTACAGCTTCGGGGGAGGGGCACAGCTTCCTGCCGGAGGACGAGCTTGTGCAGAGGAGCAGGCAGCTCCTGGGCCTTCCTGCTGAGGAGATCATCATCCAGCTGGAAAACCTGGCTGTGGAGCGCAGGCTCCGGATCCTGCACAGGACTGCCCGTTCCGTGGAGACGGGGAATATCCCCGGAACAGAGACTATGGACGCACAGTTTGACTTAAAGCCTGGTGAAGGCCGGGATGTAAGGCATGGCGGTACACCTGAGGAAAACCTGCATTGGCAGTACGATGGTTTTTCTGAGAAAGGTCTGCATCGTCAGTATGAAGGTTTACCCGGGAGGGATCGAGAGGCCCTGTATCCTGTGTCAGCAGGAGAGTACATTGCTTCTTCAGAGCCTTTTTCGGGACTGGATACGCAGGATTTGCCATGTACCCGCGTCGAGGTCTACCTGACGGGCGTCTACCGCCGGGAGCAGGAGATCGCCCACCGGCTGTTGGACCTGGACGCCCAGATCCGAAGGACGAGCGGGGACAGCGAGTCGCTGCGGGAGATGGAGAAAAAGATCGCCCGCCTGGAAAAGGAGGAGGATATCAGCCTTGATCCTCTCCAGAGAGAGGCGGTGATGGCGGCAGCGGCCAACGCCGTCCTGATCATCACGGGCGGGCCTGGAACCGGAAAGACGACGACGATCAACACGATCATACGTTTTTTTATGGAGGAAGACCTGAATGTCCTGCTTGCTGCTCCGACGGGGCGGGCATCCAGGAGGATGTCCGAGGCGACGGGGTATCCGGCGATGACCATACACCGCATGCTGGGCGTAAGGAGCGTCGACAAGGATGAAGACGGAAAGATCCTGGACAGCTGGGCTGAGGATTCCTTCACTTTTTCCGCAGGAACGCCTGCAAACGGAGAAGCGGGAGGCATTTGGGCAAAAGACAGAGGGGCGGGAGGCGGTAAGGAAGACCGGGCCGGAAAAAATTATTCTGTTTTTGAGCGGGATGAGGATAACCCGCTCGAGGCGGATGTCGTCATTATAGACGAGATGTCCATGGTGGATATGAATCTTTTCCACTCCCTGCTCAGGGCCGTGCCTCCCGGAGCCCGTCTGATCATGGTCGGCGACGTCAACCAGCTCCCCAGTGTGGGACCCGGATGCGTGTTGCAGGACCTGATCGATTCCGGCGCCTTTCACACGATCATGCTGCAACATGTATTCAGGCAGGCGACCGAGAGCGATATCGTCATGAATGCCCACAGGATCCTGCAGGGAAGCTCCCTGGCCATGGACAACAGGAGCAGGGATTTCTTTTTCCTTGAGAGGGATCAGATTCCCGTGATCTACAAGCACACGGTTCTTCTGATCCGGGAGAAGCTCCCCAAATATGTGGGCTGCAGGGCTGAGGATATCCAGGTCCTGACGCCGATGCGGCGGGGAAGCCTGGGGGTGGAGCAGCTCAACATGGTCCTGCAGAGCGTCCTTAATCCTCCCCGGAAAGGAAGGGAGGAGTATAAATTCCGGGAGATCGTCTTCCGGGAGGGGGACAAGGTCATGCAGACCCGCAACAACTACAGTCTGGAGTGGGAGGTCCGGGGAAATTACGGCATGCCCATTGACCGCGGAACGGGCATTTTTAACGGTGATTTCGGGAAGATCATGGAGATTGATTCCAAAAGCGAAACCATGACAGTGTGCTTTGACGAATCGCGCACCGTGGAATATCCCTTTTCCGGGCTGGAGGACCTGGATCTGGCCTATGCCGTCACAGTTCACAAGTCGCAGGGGTCGGAATATCCCGCCGTCATCCTGCCGATTCTTGCCGGACCCTCCGCCCTGTTCAACCGAAACCTTTTGTATACGGCAGTCACAAGGGCCAAAAAGGCCGTTGTCCTGGTCGGAAGCCGCAGCGCCGTTGACAGAATGATCGCCAACGTGCGCCGCTCGCAGCGCTATACCGGACTCAGGGACAGGATTCTGGAGGCGTCGGAGAAGTGGTGTTAAAATTTTGCAATTTTCCTGTATGCTTTTGACCGGACGACAAAGTGTTTTGGAGTGAGTGGGAGAAAAGGGGAGAGGTATAGTGGACGGAAAACTCTTATCCCGGATGAGGGCAGCGCCCCGGGTGAAGTCGATGCCCCTGGTCAGGGCGGCGGCAGGCGTCGCGGCTGATCTGGTATTTCCGCGCAGATGCCCGGTCTGCGACCGGCCTGTCCGGCCCTTCGGAGCTCTGGTCTGTCCGGAATGCGCCCCGATGGCAGAATGGGTGCGGGAGCCTGTCTGCCGGAGGTGCGGGAAATCTCTGCAGCGCTGGGGGTCCGGTATTATGCCGCCGGAAGATCCCCGGGCCTGTTTTACTGCAGACCGGGGGGCTCTGCAGCGCCGGGATTCGGGCGTCATGCCGCCGGGGGAGTACACAGACCTTTACGGCGGAGCAGGCGGTTTTTTACAGGATCCGGGAAGGGAGACAGACGGACTGTGTCTGGACTGCAGGACGTATGTGCATCTTTTTGAGAGGGGATGTGCCGTCTTTACATATCACAGCGTGGCTGGCGGTATTTTCAGGTTTAAATACAACGGACGGCGTGAATACGGAGCCTGGTATGGGAAATGCATGGCCCAGAGGCTGTTGGAGCTCACTTCGGCCGGCCGGGGCCGTGCGGCGTTCCCGATTCCTGACATGCTTGTGCCGGTGCCGCTTTCGCGCAGGAGGCTCGAAAAAAGAGGTTATAATCAGGCTCTGATCCTCGCACGGGAGATCTCGGATTATACAGGTATCCCTGTCCGCGCGGATGTCCTGAAGCGTGTGGCGGAGACCCCTCCGCTTAAAAAAATGAGCTTTTCCGAGCGTCAAAATAATTTGAAAAAGGCTTTTCAGGCTTTTGGAAATGATGTAGAATTAAAAACGATTATGCTTATCGATGATATCTATACGACCGGGGCGACGATCGATGCCTGCTCGGACGCGCTGTACAGACAGGGCGCCCGTTCGGTCTGCTTTATGGCGCTTGCCACGGGAGTGGATCCTGTGTGATATTTGATCAGGCGATTGCGGAAGCTGTGCCCGGCAGCATTTGTTAATGCCGGAATGCAGCGGAATCCGGAAAAACCTGACAGGTGACTACGGAAGCTGCGCCGGCAGCAGAGCAGCAGATTCGGCGGGCTGCCGCAGAAGGGAAAACGCGATGTTGGACGAAAGGAAGATCCGCCTGATGACCCGGATGTCGGTCTATGAAAAGGGCACAGGGGTGCGTGACCGCAGGACGGCAAATTATTTCCGGAATGATTATATTTTCGCTGGAATGATCGGTTCTTTTATTGCAGGGACAATTGCGTGGGGGATCTGCGCGGCAGTCTACTGCGGATATTATTTTGAGCAGATCTTCTTTTCCGTGTACGAGGACACCATCGGTCCTCTCATTAAGTTCGCCGTGAAGTCCTACCTGGTCTTTATGCTGATTTTCCTGCTTGTCTCCTTTTTGATCTACAGCAGGAGGAGCATCGCCTTCTCAAACAGGAGGAGAATGTACGAACAGGATCTTGACGAGCTCAGAAGGATCTACTGACGGGCACACGAGGCATTTGTGGCCGCATGTCGGTCTGTGTATTACCGTAGAAATAAAGAAAAAGCGGCATGAATGCCTGCATTTTGCCGCTTGCTCCGTGTTCGGATGGAGGCAAAATGGACGATCGTAAGGGATTATACCAGTTCAGAGAGAACATCATACAGTTTTATAAAAAGCAGGAATACCTGATCATACCGGTCTTCCGGTTTGCAGTGGCCCTGAGCGTTCTGTTCTTTCTGCGCGCTCATCTTGGCTCTCACGGACCTGAGAATGCCGCGCTGGGAAGCACGCTGCTGAATGTGATCCTGGCCCTTGTCTGCACTATTCTGCCGACATCGGCCTGCGCCGGGATTCTGGCGCTGGTCATGATCTGGGATCTGTACAGTCTGTCGCTTGTGGCGACAGCTGTCTGCGCTGTGCTTATTCTGCTGTGCATCCTGATATATTTCAGGTTTGCACCGGAGGATGTTATCATAATGCTTCTGATGCCGGCTGCCTGCACATTGAACCTGCAGTACGCTGTTCCGATCCTGGCGGGGCTTTTATTCGGGCCGGGCGCGGCAGTGCCGGTCGTATTCGGTCTTTTGTTCACAAAATTCGTGCTTTTAGTGGAAGAGAGCCTTCCCGGGCTCAGTGCCGCCGGGGCGGGCGCCATGCCCGCGGGCGAGATGCTGATCGCCAATTTCAGGAGCCTCATTGACGGCATGATGCATGACAGACCGATGATCATTCTTGCGGCGGCACTGGCTCTGGCGGTCATTATCGTCTGCTTTCTGCGCCATCTTATGATCGAACATGCCTGGACGGCTGCGATCGCGGCCGGCTGTGTCGCGGAGCTGGCAGTCCTGCTGATCGGCGACATGCGTTTTGATACAAATATTGATCTTACAAAAGTGCTTTTCGGAATCGCGGCAGCTTTTGTGCTTGGCCAGATCGTCCGTTTCTTTGTCTTCAATGTTGATTATCTTCGCATCGAGAGTGTTCAGTTCGAGGACGAGGATTATTACTATTATGTAAGGGCAGTTCCGAAAACAATGGTTCCGGTGCCAGTTTCGGATCCGGAACAGTTCAGCCGGCCTGAGGAAGGCAGGGCAGAGAGAGAGTAACCCTTGAACATACCCGGGCTTTATTATTTCAGCGACATCATTTCACGGCTTCGTATCCCGGATTTGCGCTGGACAGATTTTTTCGAAATTCTGATTATTGCTTTTCTAACCTACCATATCCTTCTATGGTTCCAGAATACCCGTGCGTGGCAGCTGATGAAGGGCATCGCAGTGATCGTTGCGGTCGCTCTTGCGGCAGCTTTTTTAAACATGACCACAATTCTGTGGTTTTTCCAGCATATCGCGGGAATAGCGGTCACAGCGCTCATCATCATTCTGCAGCCTGAACTTCGCAGTGCCATGGAGGAACTGGGGCGGAAGGATTTTCTGAGCTCCCTCTTCCGCATGGATCCGGGCAAAACAGAAGAGGGGCGCTTTTCGGACAGGACCATCAATGAACTGGTGAGAGCCTGTACCGTTATGGGCCGTGTCAGGACAGGAGCACTGATCGTCATTGAGCAGACGACGCCGCTTCTTGAGTGGGTGCGCTCCGGTATCGAGATCGATGCCATTCTTTCAAGCCAGCTGCTCATCAATATTTTTGAAAAAAACACCCCTCTTCATGACGGAGCGGTCATCATCAAAGGAAACCGCATCGTCTCGGCGACAAGCTATCTTCCGCTGTCTTCCACCAGGCTGGACAAGGATCTGGGGACAAGGCACCGCGCTGCCGTAGGAATTTCCGAGGAGACGGATGCCCTGACGCTGGTCGTGTCCGAGGAGACGGGTCATCTGAGTTATACCTATAAGGGCCGACTCTGGAACCATGTGACACCGGAGGAACTTAAGGAGGCTCTTATCCTTCTGCAGAACAAGCTTTCACAGGAAGAAGCCGCGAGAAATGCCCCTCGTTCTCCGCTCGGAGAGATCGGGAAGTATGCGCGCTGGATGAAGAAAGGCAGTTCTTCCCAGGATAAAAACCAGAAGACGCAGAAAGCTTCCGGGGAGGAGGCTGGAGATCCGTCCGCAGCGGAAGAAAAGCTGACCTCCGGACCGGGCGCAAAGAAAGCCGACGGGACAGGAGCTTCCGGGGCGGCTCCTTTGGTTCCTGCGGGAAAGAAAGGAGGCGCGGATGTTTAAGCGTATCCGGAATCTGGGGCCAAACCTGCGGCTGAAGATCATTTCCCTGATCCTGGCTGTGGCGATCTGGTATATGATCAACTATTTCAGTGATCCCGCCATCCGCATGACTGTCAATAACGTCAGTGTGCAGATTCAGCACGGGGAGGTGATCGAAAACCGGGGTGACGTGTATACGGTTCTTGATAACACGGACGTGATCCCGGTCGTGACTCTGCAGGCGAAGCGTTCTGTCATTGACAAGCTTGAGGCAAAAAATGTCATCGCGACGGCGGACGCCCGCGAGATGGAGGACGACGGTTCCATCAGGATCATCCTGACGACGGATAAATACAGCAGCAGTGTCGAGAGGATCACGGGGAGCATTTCCCATGTCTTTCTGCGGGTCGAGCCCCTGCAGACAAAATCCCTTTCGATCGATGTGGACACGGAAGGAACTGTGGCAGACGGATATTTCCTTATGGATGCCGTGGCGGAACAGAACCAGGTAAATCTCTCCGGACCGATGTCCTATGTGGAAAATGTGGAGCGCGCGGCCGTCAAGGTGGATATTGACGGAGCGGAGAGAAATATAAATTCCTATCCTGAAATCGTCCTGTACGACAAGGAAGGAAATGCGATTTCATCGGAGGAAATGAACAACTATAAGCTTCGTCTGAACATTTCTTCCGTAAAGGTGGCGGCTACGATTTATCAGAAAAAGGATATTACCGTCACCTGCGGCCAGGAGGTGCCGATCGCGGACGGCTATGAGCTGGTATCGGGACCGACGGCGGAGCCGGCCACGATTTCGGTCGTCGGCGCGGCAGGCATCCTGCGCCAGACCGATTTCATCGAGATACCGGCACAGGACATCGCGTCAGAACCGGTCAGCATCAATATTCATAAAAGGATTAATGTCAAAAAATACCTGCCGGACGGCCTCTACCTGCCGGATGAGAACGTGTCGTCAGTGACGGTTTACCTTCAGGTTTCGAAAATCCCTGAACAGGAGGAAGAAACGGAAGAAGGTACAGAGGGGACTGAGAGTTCGGAAGGTACAGAGGGTTCTGAAGGTTCGGGAGATACATAAAAATCCTGAAGGTTCGGAGAATACATAGTCTGCGCGGAATTGCGGGGATAACCGTTTCAAAAAAAGGAGGAGGCAGCGTGGCGGAACAGAAGAAGCTTGTCGCCGAGATCACGGCGATGGATGAAGATTTTACACAATGGTATACAGACGTATGCATCAAGGCAGGCCTGATTTCTTATTCAAATCTCAAGGGATTCATGGTCTATAAGCCTGCGGGCTACGCGATCTGGGAAGCGGTCCAGAAACATCTGGATGCCCGCTTCAAAGCGGTCGGGGTTGAAAATGTCTATCTTCCCCTGCTCATTCCGGAGCGTCTGCTCAGCAGGGAGAAGGATCTGGTCGAAGGGTTTGCGCCGGAAGTCGCATGGGTCACATACGGAGGATCCGAGGAACTGGATGAGCGCGCCTGTGTACGTCCTACATCAGAGTCCCTGTTCAGCGATTTTTACAGCGGAGAGATCCAGTCCTACCGCGACCTGCCCAAGATCTACAATCAGTGGTGCAGCGTTGTGCGCTGGGAGAAGGAGACCAGGCCTTTCCTGAGGTCCCGTGAATTCATGTGGCAGGAAGGACACACAGTTCATTCGTCCGCTGAGGAAGCGGAGGCCAGGACCCAGCAGATGCTCCGGGTTTATGCGGATTTCTGCGCGGAGGATCTTGCCATCCCCACCATAAAGGGAAGAAAGACCGACAAGGAAAAATTTGCCGGCGCTGTCGCGACCTACACGATCGAAGCCCTGATGCATGACGGCAGAGCCCTGCAGTCCGGCACCAGCCACGACTTCGGTGATGATTTTGCAAAGGCCTACGGCATCCAGTTCACCGATAAGGACAACAAACAGAAATACGCCTTCCAGACCTCATGGGGACTGTCCACGAGGATCATCGGCGCCCTGATCATGGTGCACGGCGACAATTCAGGTCTGGTCCTGCCTCCCCGCATCGCTCCCACCCAGGTCGTCATCATCCCGATCCAGCAGCGCAAGGCGGGCGTCCTTGAGAAGGCCTTTGAGCTTAAGGAAGCACTTGGCGCCTTCCGCGTAAAAGTGGACGACAGTGATAAGAGCCCGGGCTTCAAGTTTGCGGATCAGGAAATGCGCGGCTTCCCGCTCCGTGTCGAGATCGGTCCCCGCGATCTCGCAAACGGGAAATGCATCATCGCCCGCAGGGATACCGGCGCAAAGGAGGAGTGTGCCCTCGATGATCTGGCAGCCCGCGTCGGCGAGCTTCTGGACCAGATCCAGAAGGATATGTACGAGCGCGCAAAGAAGCACCTCGAGGAGCATACCTACTGTGCGTCCTCCCGCGAGGAATTCGAGAAGATCTTTGCGGAGAAGACGGGCTTCGTCAAGGCCATGTGGTGCGGCGAGCTCGCCTGCGAAGAGGAGATCAAGGAAAAATTCGGTGTGACCAGCCGCTGCATCCCCTTCGAACAGGAGGAGATCGCTCAGACCTGCGTCTGCTGCGGAAAGCCCGCGAAGAAGATGGTCTACTGGGGCAAGAGCTATTGATCGTCACACTGTACGTAGCTGTCCGGAGCCCCTGTATCCGCAGGGGCTCTGATACATATACCTGAGGGGTAAGTTAAAAAAATCGCGCTTGCGCGCTGCGGCATGGGGTATGAGTTTTGAAAAAAATACAGATAAATATCCCTCCGGAAGCGGGACGGATCCTTCGCGTGCTCGAGGATAACGGCTATGAGGCATTTGTGGTCGGCGGATGCGTGAGGGACAGTCTTCTTGGGAAAACTCCCCATGACTGGGACATCACGACATCGGCCCTTCCCGGACAGGTCAAGGCGCTTTTCCGCCGAACGATCGATACAGGCCTCAAGCACGGGACAGTGACGATCCCGGCAGGCGGAAATCAGTATGAGGTGACGACATACCGTATAGACGGTGAATATCTGGACGGAAGGCATCCCAGCGGGGTGACCTTTACGGCAAACCTGAGGGAAGACCTTCTGCGCAGGGATTTTACGATCAACGCCATGGCCTACAGTGAATCGGCGGGACTTCAGGATTATTTTGAAGGGCTTGAGGATCTTGAAAGGGGTGTCATCCGCGCGGTCGGCGATCCCCAAAAGCGCTTTGAGGAGGACGCGCTCCGCATCATGAGGGCAGTCCGGTTCGCGGCCCAGCTCGGCTATGAGGTGGAGGCCGGAACTCTGGCAGCCATGAAGCAGCTCGCGCCCACGCTCGAAAGGATCAGCGCCGAGAGGATCGCTTCGGAACTGGAGAAAACGCTTGTCTCGCCCCATCCTGAAAAGATCATCATGGCCTATCAATGCGGGATCACCGCTGTCGTCCTTCCGGAATTTGACCGATGCATGGAGACGGATCAGCACAATCCCCATCATATGTATACGGTGGGAGAGCATTCCGTCCGGGCCATGCAGCTGATTCGCGCTGACAGGGTCCTCAGGGCGGCCATGCTGATGCATGATTTCGGAAAGCCGGCGTGCAGGACCACGGATAAAAACGGTGTCGATCATTTTCACGGGCATCCCGATGTCAGTGCGCAGATCGCGGAACAGGTGCTGCGCCGTCTCAAGCTGGACAATGATACCCGCAGGGACGTCGTACAGCTCATCCGCTACCATGACTTCAGGCCGGGACTCACAAAGCCTTCCGTGCGAAGGGCAGTGACGAAGATCGGCGGGGACCTGTTTTCCTCTTATCTTGAAGTGCAGGAAGCTGATGTCCTTGCCCAGAGCGCCTACAGGAGGAGCGAAAAGCTAGGATATCTGGAGAACCTCAGGAGCCTGTACGACGGGATCCTTAAGGAAGGGGACTGCCTCTCGCTCCGCACCCTTGCGGTCAACGGGAGTGACCTCATCGCGGCGGGAATGACCGAGGGAAAGGAGATCGGCAGGGTGCTCCGTGCCATGCTGGCGGATGTGCTGGAAGAACCGGCGCACAATGAAAAAAACTATCTGATGGAAAAATACTGCTGCCGGTCAAAGAGTGATGCATTCCGATCAAGTTGACAATGACAGGAATTAAACGATAAAATAAAAAAACCGGCCGTCATGGCGGCTGATAAGTTTTTCGCCGCTCAACTCGGGATTTTGCGCTGAGGAAACGCAACATATGCTGCGCAAATGTGAAAACACCTCGAATTCGGTACACTGTGAGCAGTAACGAATTATCAGCCTTTATTTTTTATAATTCAGCAGGAAAACAGGACAATTTAAGGAGATAACATGATTAGAAAAGACGTGATAGTGAAGATCGTTGAAAAGACAGAGCTTTCGGAAAAGGATGCAGCTCTGTTTTACAAGGCTTTTACAGAGACAGTGATTGAGGCTCTTAAAAACGGGGAAAAGGTACAGCTGACCGGTTTTGGGACTTTTGAGGCAGGTGAGCGCGCCGCACGTGAGGGACGCAATCCCTTTACCGGCGAAGTGATCCAGATTCCTGCGACCAGGACTCCCAAATTCAAGGCCGGAAAGTCTTTTAAGGAGGCCATTAACGGCTGAGAGTAATGTTATGAGACTGGATAAATATCTGAAGGTGACGAGGCTGATCAAGCGGAGAACCGTGGCGAATGAGGCATGTGATAACGGACGTGTGACACTCAACGGGAAAGTGGCCCGTGCCAGCGCGGAAGTCAGGCCCGGAGACATCATTGTCATTTCTTTTGGAGACAGGGAGACAAAAGCTGAGGTGCTTCAGGTCCGTGACAATGTCCGCAAGGAAGAAGTACAGGACCTTTTCCGGTTCTGCTGACCGGTTCTGGAAGCCCCCAGGCTTTTTCCGGAAAAGAAAGGACCAGTTTTTATGGACAAGAGAGCCGGAAAACCCGCGGAAAGCGGGAAAGCGCCACGTGCCAAAAGGAGTGTCCGGGGCG
>DEPS01000050.1:18151-18797 GCA_002358875.1 Lachnospiraceae bacterium UBA3386
CGGCCGCTCTGAGCGCACCCAAAGGTCCGGCTCAGTGAGTGCCGGCCGTTCTGAGAGCGTCAAAAGGTCCGGCTCAGTGAGCGCCGGCCGCTCTGAGCGCGCCCAAAGGTCCGTTTCCGGGGAAAGGGGGCAGATCCGCCGCAGCGGACGCATAGCTTCCCGGACGGACAGGACCGTACCATACAGGAGTCGTGGAAAAAGAAAAATGAAAAAGAAGGAACCGGAGAGGAATGTGTTCAGCCAGGACGGGCAGAAGAAGAGCATCAGTCTGGTCCTTGCAGTTGCGGTCGTCGTGATCCTGGTGGCGGCCGTCAGCATTAATGTCTGGTCTCTCGGACGCCATCTGAGGGAAAACAACGCCAGGATTGAAGAGGTCCGCAAGGAACTCGCCTCCGAGGAACAACGCGCTGCGGACATAGAGGAATACCGGCGTTATACGGAAACAGATTCCTATATCGAGGAGATAGCCCGCGAAAAACTGGGCCTTATTTACGAAGGGGAGACTGTCTTTAAAGAGGAGAAATGACTCTGAAGGAAAAACAGGCAGAAGTAGATTGCAGAAATCAGATTCATCAGGGCGCCATGCAAGAAGAATTGTATGGCGCGTTTTTTGTGCAGATGGGGAAAGTTTAAAAAATCGCGCTGA
>DEPS01000165.1 GCA_002358875.1 Lachnospiraceae bacterium UBA3386
CTTGCCCAGATCATTTCCGTCTATATTGACACGCTGCTGATCTGTTCCACGACGGTGTTTTTGATCCTTCTCACAGGAGACTGGGATGGAAGCGGATATTCGGGGATTCCGCTGCTGCAGCAGTGCGTCGCCCACGTTATAGGCCCCGTCGGAATCCACTTTGTGACGGTCATCGTATGCCTTTTTGCCTTTACCTCGATCATCGGCAACTATTTTTATGCAGAGGCTAATATTCTTTTTATTACAAAGAACAAAACAGCCATGACCATATTCCGCATCTGTGCGGCAGTCATGGTGTTTATCGGCGCGGGCAACAGTCTGGATGTGGCCTGGAGCCTTGCCGATATCACTATGGGCCTGGAGGCAGTGGTCAATATTGCGGCCATTCTTCTTTTGGGAGGGATTGCTTTCCGTACCCTTGAAGATTATGAAAAGCAGAAGGAAAAGGGGCTGGACCCCGTTTTCCGCGAATCCAATATCGGCCTGAGCAACACTGATGTCTGGAAATAAAACAAGGAGTGCATTTATGAAAGCAATGAATCTGTATACTCTTACAAGAGTCAGGGAAATAGAAGATTTTTCGAGGATGGCACAGACGCTCTGCGGGCGCACGTGGCAGAAGGGCTTAAGTCCGCATGAGGCGCTCACTCTGTGTGCTTTGGTGGATAACCTTGCAGAGTGCTTCTCAAAAGATGCGGGGACGGCGGAAGCAGGAGATGCTATGAGGGAAGCGTCCGATGACTGGATCTCATACTTTGACGGATTCTGGTTTTCCTATACCATCGAACATATCGGTAAAGAATTTGATCTTCTCAAATTATCAGAGAACAGAGATTGTGTCCTCAACATAGAGCTCAAGAGCGGAGCCATCGAAGAAGACCGGATCAGGAAACAGCTGGAGCAGAACAGGTATTATCTCTCGCATGTCGGCCGGACTATTCTGTCCTATACTTATGTGTTGGAGGAAGATACATTTTACTGTCTTAATGACCATGGATACCTGAAGAAATGTACCGAAGAAGAGCTGGCGCAGGCCATGCGCAGGGCACTGCTGACGCGGATACTGACCGGTCATAAAGAAATAAGAATATCTGCCATCTCTAAAGCGAAGTGACCGGCCGGTAGAGAGTTACCGGCCGGTTCTGGTTTTAAGTAAGTCTTCAGTTTTGATTCATAAGCCCTGCAGATAAACGTTATACCATGGCTGCGGCTTTGCGGATGTTCTTATTCCAATCCTGTGGCTTCGTCGATTCCCAGCATAATGTTCATGTTCTGCACGGCAGCTCCGGAAGCCCCCTTGCCGAGATTATCGAAAAGGGCGGTGACCGAGGCCTGTTCGTCATTTCCGCATACGACGATCTTCAGGCGGTTCGTACCGGCGAGCTCGGCGGCGTAGATCGTGGAAGCATTCTGTCCGAAAGGCAGAACTTCCACAAAGTGTTCGTTCTGATAGTATTCCTGCAGCTTTTTACATATCTCCGGGGCGGACAGCCTTCCGGGGAGCAGGCGGCTGTGGAGCATGATCGTTGTGGCCATGCCCTTATAGTAGTCATCTACCACAGGAAGGAAGGCGGGAGCGAAGGTGAGACCGCATACCTTCTGCATCTCCGGCAGGTGCTTGTGCTTAAGTGTCAGGCCGTAGATTCCCGGTGCGTACAGGGCCTGTGCCTTGTCGGGGGACTCATAGGACGCGATCATCTTCTTTCCGCCGCCTGAATAGCCGGTCAGGGAGAAGCAGGAAAAGGGATAATCGGCAGGGACCACACCTGTCCGGATAAGAGGGGCGGCGCAGGAAATAAAACCTGTTGCGTGGCAGCCGGGGTTTGCGACCCGGCGGCTTTTGGAAATGGCCTTTCGCTGGTCGGGAGAGAGCTCCGGGAAGCCGTAGGTCCATCCATCGTTGGTACGGTGTGCAGTTGAGGCGTCGATCACCCTTACATCGGGGTTATCGATCAGGGAGACAGCTTCGCGGGCTCCCTCGTCGGGAAGGCAGAGGAAGACAATGTCCGCTGCGTTCAAAAATCTGCGGCGTTCTTCCATGTCATGCCGCTTGTCCTCGTCGATCCGCATCAGCTCCAGATCGTCCCTCGCGCCGATCCGGTCGAAGATCTGCAGTCCCGTTGTGCCGCTCTGTCCGTCGATATACACTTTTGTTTTTTTCATATGATTACTATCCTTTCTCCATGTAGACACGGGGCGATTCATCGTATACAATCAGGAATACATACAGTCTGAAATCGATTGATGAAAGCCTGGCCTTTCTCAGTCCTGTATGCTCAGCACTGCCCGCTGTGAAAAAGAGCGGGCTGCCGCAAAAGCGGGCTTTTTTGGCTGAATAGTTACAGATTATAACATAATGATGCGCGGAAAGAAACATAAGGAGAGAATATGTTTTCAGTAAAAAAGTTAAGATCTGACAGCGGCAGGATAAAAGCTGTAATTGCAGTTGTAATACTTGTAATAGTGATCGGAGCAGCCGTCGCTGTGCTGAAGCTGTCAGGCGGCAGGGTCTCCACCCTGACGGCGGTCTCTTTGTCCAGGACCGCGATGGAAAACGTGAAAAAAGTGAATTCCGCCCAGGTCGGGATGGTGATCGATATGGACGGAAAAATAGAATACGCTCCCCTCAATATTGGAATGGACGTCGGCCTGAAATTTGATATTGACATGGAAGCAGTCCGGGGTCCCCTGAAAACAAAGGGCTTTGTGGATGCTGAAATTGAAGTGCTTGGAAAAAAGAATAAGGCCAGTGCTGAGTTTTTTACTGATGACGGGGAAAAGGAGAACAGCGTCACTTACGCAAGACTTGCGAACATGAACTGGACAAAGAAGACAAAGGAAAAGAAAGCATCCGGGACATCCGGCAATCCTATGGGCGCGGGCATTGTTATTGTAAAAGGTATCTCTGAAGAGAAGCTGACCGCGGAGTTGATGGAAGAAACGGTAGAGGTCGACGGAAAAGAAGCCTGGCAGATGAACTGTGTGGCTGACGGTGTTTTCTTAAAGGATGTGATCGACACGGATCTCGTTAATGAGGATGATCTCCCTTTTGATCCTGAGAAAGTGGAATGGGAAAATGTACAGATCCCTGTGACGGTCTACATTTATAAAGAAACAAAGCTTCCGGCCCGGATCGTTATGGACTGCAGTACGATCGGAGGAGAGGCTCTTTCGAAGACGCTGAAAGATTCTCTGGAAAACACCATGTTTAGCGGTATTAACGTGACAATAAGCAAGTGTGCGGTCGACATGACGATCACGCGCTATGATGAGATCGAAGAGATCGTGATCCCGGAGGAAGCGCTGAGCGCAAAGGAATCGAAGGATCTGTTATCTCAGATCCTTGATACGATCGGTGTTGAGCAGTAAAAGGGCCTGTTGTCTGCCTGATGTGAAAAACGGCGTAAAAAGGCTGTATTACTGCTGAAAATCCGGGGCAGTGAGGAAACAGGATGTGTTGAAAGGGTTTTAGTCAGTGGACCATAAAAGCGGGGAAAAAACCGTCTCCTGGTCCGCACAGGGGGAAATAAGATGCCAAAAATTACATTTTTAGGAGCAGGATCAACCGTTTTTGCGAAAAACGTACTGGGAGACTGCATGATGACGCCGGCGCTGGAGGACAGCGAGATCGCGCTCTACGACATTGATCCCGTGAGGCTTCGGGAGTCCGGAGCCATGCTCGGGGCGATCAACCGCAACAACGGGTCAAAGGCAAGGATCAGAGAGTATCTTGGCGTAGAGGCGCGAAAAGAAGCGCTTCGCGGCGCAGACTATGTCGTCAATGCCATCCAGGTCGGAGGATATGATCCCTGTACGATCATAGACTTCGAGATCCCTAAAAAATACGGTCTTCGCCAGACGATCGCGGACACACTGGGTGTGGGCGGTGTTTTCCGTGCGCTCAGAACGATACCGGTCATGCTGGACTTTGCCCGGGATATGGAAGAGGTCTGCCCTGACGCCTGGCTTTTGAATTACACAAATCCCATGGCCATGCTGACCGGGGCTATGCTGCGCCTTACCAATGTAAAAACAGTCGGTCTGTGTCACAGTGTCCAGGTCTGTGCGCCTACGCTTTTGAACGAGCTTGGCATGGGTTACGATGATCAGGTAGAGTGCCTGATCGCAGGAATCAACCATCAGGCCTGGCTTTTAGAGTGTAAAAGAAATGGAGAGGATCTCTATCCCGAGATCAAACGCCGCGCCCGTCTGTATAACGCCGGCAAGCTTGACATCGGTACCTTTGAAGAGCGCAGGGCCATGATGATGACGAGCGGCGAGCAGGTGTCAGCCCACTGGGAGAAAAAGCTGCGCGAGGAGTACGACCTGTACAAAAAGACGGGCCGGCACAACGATATGGTGCGTCTCGAGCTCATGCTGAGGTTCGGATACTACATCACGGAGTCCAGCGAGCACAACGCGGAGTATACGCCTTATTTCATCAAGAGCTCCTATCCGGAGCTGATCGATCATTTCAATATTCCTCTGGACGAGTATCCCCGCCGCTGCATCCGCCAGATCGAGGAGTGGAAGGAGCGGGGACATGAACTGACCAAAAATCCCACTCTTTCCCACGAGCGTTCCAGGGAATATGCCAGCCGCATCATGGAGGCCATGGAGACGAACATACCCGCAAAGATCGGGGGCAACGTTTTGAACAGGGGCCTTATCACCAACCTTCCTCAGAATGCCTGTGTGGAGGTCCCCTGCCTTGTCGACCGCAGCGGGATCCAGCCCACTGTCATCGGCGATCTGCCGGAGCAGTGCGCAGCATTGAACCGTACCAACATAAATGTTCAGCTTATGGCCATCGAAGCCGCCCGCACCCGCAGCAGGGACGCTGTCTACCAGGCCGTCATGCTCGATCCGCACACCTGTGCGGAGCTTTCTATTGATGACATTGTCTCCATGTGCGATGAGCTTTTTGAGGCTCACAGAGACTGGATGCCTGAATATCACTGAAACTCTAAAGGGGAGGAACTTCATGTCTGCAGAAGTGATCAGGGGCTATCTGTATGTTGAGGATGAAAAGGGCTCCTACAGGATCCCGGCAGGCAGGCGAAGCAGAAGATGCCTGGCTGTCCTGGAGAAAAAGGAAGAGGAATTTGTAAGGAGCCTGGAGATCGATCTTTTTACCGGCTTTGTCTACTATTGCGTCGATAACGCAACGAGCGGAGGGCTTTCGTATTATTATGATATGTCGAGCAAAAAGGTAGGCCATTATTTCATACACCGTTATCTTCGCATGGCAAAAAACCACGGCTTTACAGCTTCCCCGCTGGAAATGGAAATTCTGGAAAAGCTGCCCTGTGAGGACTGGAAACAGCAGCTTGAGAGGCTTCCCGGCTGGAAGGAGGCTATAGAAAACCGGATAAAGAACCTCCTGCTTCCCGAAAATGAACCCCTGCGGATCAGCATCCCCCGCTTAGACGA
This sequence comes from Lachnospiraceae bacterium UBA3386, assembly GCA_002358875.1. GTDB lineage: Bacteria > Bacillota > Clostridia > Lachnospirales > Lachnospiraceae > CAG-791. The sequence continues at coordinate 5,434 of DEPS01000165.1, forward strand.
CAGGCCTTTAAACATTTCATCCATCTCGTTCATACTCTCTCCGGCCGCCTACCCCGCACGCCGTCCTGAGAAGATCTTTCTGTTTGAAAACGGAAAGATCAGACATCAGGATGAAACAGTCGGCACGGAGTTTCTTGGCGAAGACGAGGAATATGAACGGATACTCTCTCCCGCGGAAAGCGATCTGATCAAGGGCATGATCGGCTGTATTTTTGGCGGCGGACAAGATTTTGAGGATTTGGAAACAGGAATCCTGCGGTTTTTGCCGGAGGATATTATTAAAAAGCTTCTTCCCCAAAAGGACGATCTGGTCATGCGCGAGGCCTGTGTGCGCAATTCGGAAGGAACCGGGCCGCGCCTTTCTGAGAGCGGGCCTCTTTGGATGCTATATGCTCTGCTCAGGGGGTTGATAAGAAGAGAAATCGAGGTCGTTTATTTATAATCTTTTAATGTTTGTATAATATAACCCTGTGTTTGTTAGCATTGACTAATTAGTGCCGCACAAGGCATAATTTATTTATGTTTATGGTTCCTCAGTAACAGACTAAAGGGGATGGATAATGTTCCCGGACCGGCGTCCCCGGACGGAGCAGCCGGTTTAGCCAATAGTTTTACAGGATTTTCTTATTGAAGGAACTGCAGGCAGTTGATGCATTTTCTATTTTTTTTGTTTCAGTACCATTTCAAATTCTTTAGAGAAAGGAGAAACTATGAAATACAAATGCAGCGTATGCGGGCATGTCTATGACGAGGAAAAAGAAGGCGTAAAATTCGCGGATCTTCCGGCGGACTGGAAGTGCCCCATCTGCAAGCAGCCCAAATCCAAATTTGAGCCCGTCGATGAGACTGCAGAGCTTACCTGGGCTTCCGAGCACGTGATCGGCATCGCATCCGACCTTGACGAAGAGATGAAGGATTTCCTGCGCGCTGAATTTGCGGGCGAGTGTTCCGAGGTCGGCATGTATCTGGCTATGTCCAGAGCTGCCATCCGCCAGGGCTATCCTGAAGTCGGTGCTTTCTATCGTCAGGCTGCTTTCGAGGAGGCTGATCACGCTTCCCGTTATGCCGAGATGCTTGGCGAGGTCGTTTCCGCTTCCACAAAGGCTAATCTCGAAGCCAGAGTCGCGGCTGAGAACGGCGCCTGCGCAGGCAAGACCAAATTCGCCAAGAAGTGCAAAGAGATGGGTCTCGATGCTCTTCATGACAGCATTCATGAGATGGCGCGTGACGAAGCAAGGCACGGCCAGGGCTTCAAGGGTCTTCTCGACAGGTATTTTTAAGTGATTCAGTTTTGAATCCGGACTCATACCCGAGTTGAAATGAATGTCTGAACATTCACGTCTGGATGCGGATCCGTGTTCAGGCAGGAATATCCTGTAAACGGTATTTTGATGACATTCATAGGGGACGCCTTCCGGCATGAGCCGGGGGGCGTCTTTTTTGAAAGTAAAAACAGACCTTGAAGTGTCTGTATGTCAGAAAAAAGCGGATAACCGACTTTATAAGATAACAGCTTACAGAAACAGGAGAGATCATGGGAAATTTGTTTGATTATCTGGACTGGAGAGGGGATGTGCCTTTTACTGTGGATCCCTTTAATGAGGTTGACAATCTTGTCCTTTCAGAGCTGGCATATGTGGATTTTAGCGGGATCGTGCCAGAGCCGGTTCATGAAAACATACCTGCGGCCGACATTCTTTCGGCTGAAAGCATGCTTCCCTCTGTGTCTATCATGGAAGTATGTGAGCGTTTCTGGCAGCTGCATACAGAAGAGGAAGTAAAGAAAAGCGGAACGCTGTACCGGCGCGCTCCGATGATCCTGAGAAAACTGTGCAGCGGTGCCCGTTTCGGAAATATGAGGCTTGGAGGATATGTCAATCAGATCTCGCGGGAAAGAAATGAGCAGATGGCTGCTGTTACCTGTTTTCTGGATGATGGGGCTGTTTATGTGGCATTTCGGGGAACTGATGATACGATCGTAGGATGGAAAGAAGATTTCAGCTTCAGTTTCCTGGATAAGACAGAGGGACAGAGGAGTGCGGCGGAATATCTGACAAAATATTTTAATACTGCGGAAAAAATCCCGCTGCGTGTCGGAGGACATTCCAAGGGAGGAAATTTTTCTGTTTTTGCAGCTGCCTTCTGCACGAAAGCTGTCAGAGACAGGATACAAAGGGTCTATTCAAATGACGGCCCTGGGTTTTTGAGGGAAGTGACGGAATCTGACGGGTACAGGGAGATTCTTCCCAGGGTAAAGAGCATTCTACCCGAGGAGTCCGTATTCGGGCTTTTGCTGGAGAACACTGAGAACCCCCTTGTAGTCCAAAGTACGCAGAAGGGTATCTGGCAGCACGACGCCCTGAGCTGGGTCGTCCTGCGGAACCGCTTTCAAAGGGCGCCCGGCCTTGCGGAGAGCAGCATCCTTCTGGGAAAATCCCTGGATGCCTGGATCGGCGGAATGTCCATGGAAGAGCGCAAAGAGTTCGTCGATATCGTCTTTTCTCTGCTTGAGGGCACCGGCGCTGAGAATGTCTCCGAAATCACGGGGGACCAGTTTCACAGTATCCATGAGCTTGTCCGCGCTTACCGGAATATGAGCGGAGAGGAAAAGAACAAGCTCCGCCAGAGCATAGGCCGTCTGATCACGAGCGGTATCAATTCCCTTGGCGAAGGATTCTTCCCCAGGTTTATTTGAAAATACCGTTTTATATATTTTTTAGAAAGTGTTTGAAAAGTCTGATAAATACACACAGTTTCTTCGAGATGTGCGGAAATAAAAAAAAGGAAAAAAGTGCTTGCAATGCCCATGTGGCTGTGATAGTATATGACTCGCCGCTGAAAAAGAGCGGCAGACAACTTCGGATCTTCTGATGAAAAACAAAAAAATCAAAAAGATTTGAAAAAAGTTGTTGACAAAGCCTTGAACATGTGATATCTTAGATAAGCTGCTTCACGAAAGCGCTTGAAAATATAAGATTTTCACAGCGATTCAAGCGGTAAAAAACGGTTTCATGCCCTGCATGAGCCGTCTTACACTTCCAATCAAATATGAGAACAAGACAGAAATGCAGCCCTGAATAGATTCCTTATATTTAACCGGCCGCGGACCTGCGGGCGTCCCAGAGGACGT
>DEPS01000140.1 GCA_002358875.1 Lachnospiraceae bacterium UBA3386
AAGGAGGTATGATCCGTTATGGAAGAAAAACAGACTGCGCAGGCATATGTGTATGAGCCGACACGGTTCATGCTGCCGACCAGTCATTATGACAAGGAAAAAGCAGAGCGCGCCGTGCTCTTTATCGAATCGTTGAAGCACACGAAAGGCGAATTTTTTGACAGACCATTCAAACTGCTGAACTGGCAGGACAGAATCGTTCGTGATCTGATGGGCGTTGTGAAAGAGGACGGCACCAGGCAGTTCAAACAGGCGATCGTGTTCACGCCCAAGAAGGCGGGCAAAACCGAGCTTGCAGCCGCCATCGCGCTGTATCTTCTCTGCGCTGATCACGAACAGAGAGCGGAAATCTACGGCGCGGCGGCGGACCGGCAGATGGCAAGTTTGGTTTTTAACGTGGCTGCCGATATGATCCGGCTTTCTCCGGCGCTGAAGAAGCGGTGCAAGATTTTGGACAGCCGAAAACGCATCGTCTTTCTGCCGACCAATAGCTTCTATCAGGTGTTGTCTTCTGATGCTGACCGCGCCCACGGTGTTTCCGCGCATGGAGTAATCGTGGATGAGATTCACGTCCAGAAGAACCCTGACCTCTACAATGTCCTGACCAAGGGTAGCGGCGATGCACGAAAGCAGCCGCTTCAGTTCATTATTTCTACGGCGGGTGACAACATTCATTCCATCGGTTATGAACTGTTCCAGAAGGCGAAGGATATCATCGATGGTCGCAAGACCGATCCCACGATCTACCCGGTTGTGTACGCCGCCGACCCGGAGGATGACTGGACTGATCCGAAAGTGTGGAAGAAAGCGAATCCCTCTATGGGCGTCACATTCCAGGAATCAGCCATCCGGGAAGCCTGCGAATCAGCGAAGCAGAATCCGTCCGAGGAGAATGTGTTCAAGACCCTGCGCCTCAATATCTGGACGAAACAGGCTGTGCGTTGGATGCCGATGGAGAAGTGGGACAAATGCACGGCTGCTGTAGATGCGGAGATGCTTCGTGGCCGTCCATGCTACGCCGGGATTGATCTGTCCTCTACACAAGACCTTACCGCTCTCGTGCTCGTGTTCCCACCGCTGATGTCAGATGAACCCTATTACATCCTGCCCTTTGCATGGGTGCCGGAGGAGACGATAGATCAGCGTTCCCGGCGCGATCATGTGAACTATGACCTATGGCGTAAGCAGGGTTTCATCCTCGCCACCGAGGGCAATGTCGTTGACTACGAAGCCATCGAAGCCATGATTATGGAACTGCGGGAGCATTACGACATCCGTGAGATCGCGTATGACCGCTGGAACGCCCAGATGCTGATACAGCATCTCAGTGATGAAGGCATGACGGTGGTTCCCTTTGGGCAGGGGTTCAAGGATATGTCCGCGCCGACGAAGGAACTGTACAAGCTGACGCTGGAACAGAAACTTGCCCACGGCGGCCATCCGGTGCTGCGCTGGTGCATGGATAACTGCGTTGTACAGACCGATCCGGCGGGCAACATCAAGATCAGCAAAGCCAAGGCCACCGAAAAGGTAGACCTCGCCGTTGCCCTGGTCATGGCACTGGACAGAGCCATCAGAAATGAAAATACACAGACTGAATCTGTGTATGAGCATCGAGGTATATTGCTTATTTGAGTATACACCTTAGCCGCCGACCGACGGCTTTTTTCAACCCTAATGGGCTTTTTAAGCCCATTATAACACCCTTGTCAAGTACCCTGCGACGGCATGTTAGCAGATAAACGCAGTGCTGTCAGACGGTGCGGACACAAGGCAAAAACACCAATCAGCCGTCATGGGACGGCAGAAAGGAAAGATATGAGTATTTTTCAGAGTATCTTCAAAGCACGGGCGGATAACCGCGCCGCCGGAACCGGCCCGCGTTTCTTCTTCGGACAGAGCGCCGCCGGAAAGCCGGTGACGGAGAGCACTGCCATGCAGATGGCCGCTGTGTATGCCTGTGTGCGCGTCCTCAGCGAGTCTATCGCAAGTCTGCCGCTGCATGTGTATGTGCGCGGTGAAAACGGCAATCAGGAGAAAGCAGAGGATCACCCGCTGTTCTTCCTGCTCCATGACGAGCCAAACCCGGAGATGAGCAGCTACACGCTGCGGGAGACCCTGATGGCACATCTGCTTCTTTATGGCAATGCCTACGCGCAGATCCTGCGTAACGGCCGCGGCGAGGTTGTGGCACTGTACCCGCTGATGCCGAACCGTATGAGAGTGGAGCGAGATGAAAAGACCGGGCGGCTGTTTTACCGCTACACCAGATATGATGCGGAGCCGCCGACCATGGAGCAGAACACCGTGATCCTTGATGCCGCCGATGTGCTGCACATTCCCGGACTGAGCTTTGACGGTCTGGTTGGTATGAGTCCTATCGTCGCCTGCCGGAATGCGGTGGGCGCTGGTCTCGCCGCCGACGAATACAGTTCCAAATACTATGCCAACGGCGCGGCCCCGATGGGTATCCTCGAAACGCCGACGCTTATCAAGAATCCCGACCTTCTCCGTCAGTCATGGAATGAAGCGTTCGGTGGGACCCGTAATGCCGGGAAGGTCGCTGTGCTGGAGCAGGGAACCACGTTCAAGCCGATATCTCTGTCGCCGCAGGATTCACAGCTTCTGGAAACACGGAAATTCAGCGTAGAGGAAATCTGCCGCATCTTCCGTGTTCCTCCGCATCTGGTACAGGATCTGTCGAGAAGCACGTATTCGAATATAGAGCATCAAGGTATTGATTTCGTGATGTACAGCCTGACACCATGGATCATCCGCTGGGAGCAGAGCCTCTCGCGTTCGCTCCTCAGCCGGGAGGAAAAGAAACAGTATTCCATCCGCTTCAATGTGGACGGGCTTCTGCGCGGTGACTATAAGAGCCGGATGGAGGGCTACGCAGTCGGCATCAACAACGGCTTCATGTGTCCCAACGATGTAAGACGCCTTGAAGGATTCGACCTGATTCCGGAGGAGAAGGGCGGCAATACCTACATGGTGCAGGGTGCAATGCTCCCCCTATCCATGGTCGGTGCGGCATATGTGAAAGAGTCAGGTGACACTGACGGGAAGGAGAAGGAGAAATGAGCAAAAGGGCAAGAAACAGGATGCCGGATAAGAGGCAGTCCAGGGGAGCGGAGAATAATAAAGCCGTCGTTCACCATTTCTGGAACTGGAAGGACGATGGCGACACGCGGGAGCTGTATCTGTACGGCACGATAGCGGAAGAGTCCTGGTTTGAGGATGACCTTACGCCGGAGGCTTTCCGGAAGGAACTGGAAGCAGGAAGCGGACCCGTCACCGTGTGGCTGAACAGCTATGGCGGCGACTGCGTGGCGGCTTCGCAGATTTATACCATGCTGGTCGATTATCCGTATCCCGTGACCGTGAAGATTGACGGCATCGCGGCATCCGCTGCATCAGTGATTGCCATGGCCGGGACGGAAATCCTGATGGCTCCCACGGCGTGTATGATGATTCACGATCCCATGACGGCGGCAGTCGGCAATACGGCGGAGATGGAGAAGGCAATCGAAATGCTCACAGCAGTAAAGGACAGCATCATTGATGCCTATGAGATCAAGACCGGGCTTGACCGGAAGACACTGGCAAAAATGATGTCGGAGGAAACGTGGATGGACTGCCATAAAGTTATGGAGCTGGGCTTTGCCGATGGAATTTTGGAGCGTGAGAATACACCGGTCATGAATGCGGCATCGCCGGTCCTGTTCTCTCAGAAAGCTGTAGATGCTGCTCTGGTGAACAAGCTGGCTGCAACTGGCCACACTGCCGGTCCTTATGGTTCGGATCGTGTTGATCATGTCGGATGTAGCAACCATGCGGATCCCGCAGATGGCACGCCCAGTCCCGGCTTTATCCCCGTGAGGCCGCTATATGAGCGTCTTGAACGGCTAAAGCAGTAACAGGACCATCACTGCAGCCATCAAAAATCTCTGCTTGGAGTAGAGAAAACGATAAGCATAAAAAACAAAATAGCTACAGATAAAGCCCGGTAGTCGGTGAAGCCCCACCCGCTGCCGTTCTTTATATCCGGCTCAGATATGAGGCAGTCATCATGCTTCAGATCCGGGCCAGTCGTCACAGCTCCGTTTAACGCGGAGCTTTTTTCATGCCCGGAATGATTCGGGATTCATTTTGTGCGCCCAACACACCAATGGGCAGAAAGTGAGTTAAGTCTATGAGTAAGAATTTCACCATCAACGAACTGTGCGAAAACCGTAACCGTGCATGGGAGCAGGCTAAGGCATTCCTGGACGGGCACCGCACCGAGAACGGAACCCTGTCCGCTGAGGACGCAGCCACCTACGAGCGTATGGAAGCGGATGTCGTGAACATCGGCAGGGAGATCGAGCGTATGGAGCGCGCCAGACAGATCGATGAGGAACTGGCCCGCCCTGTCGGCACGCCGCTGACAAATACTCCCGGACACGGCCTTGACCAGAAGACCGGAAGGGCATCTGACGCGTATAAAGGCGCGATGCTGAAGGCTCTGCGCAGCAACTTCCGCACTGTCTCCAATGTGCTCATGGAAGGCACGGACAGCGCGGGCGGCTACCTCGTTCCCGCTGAATGGGATCAGCGTCTGATTGAAAAGCTGGAGCAGGAGAATGTGATCCGTGCTCTCGGCACTGTGATCCAGACCAGCGGTGAGCGTAAGATCAATGTGGCGGCGAGCAAGCCTGCGGCCTCCTGGGTGGAGGAAAACGGCGAACTGGTATTCTCCGACGCGACTTTCAACCAAGTGATCCTGGATGCCTGGAAGCTCTCCGTTGCCGTCAAGGTTTCCGAGGAACTTCTGGCCGATAACGCCTATGATCTTGAGGGCTTCCTGATCCGGTCTTTCGGTGCCGCAATCGCAGCTGCGGAGGAATCTGCTTTCGTCATCGGTGACGGCAATAAGAAGCCCCTGGGCATTCTGGCGGCCACCGGCGGCGGTGAGATCGGTGTGACCACGGCGGGCAACAGCCCTACAGCCGACGAAGTGCTCGACCTGATCTACAAGCTGAAGCGCCCGTACCGCACCAATGCGGCCTTCATCACTGCCGACAGCACCCTGGCGTTCATCCGCAAGCTGAAGGACGGCAACGGCCAGTTCCTCTGGCAGCCCGGCCTGCAGGCGGGTCAGCCCAACACCCTGCTGGGCTATAACTACGAAACCTCTTACCACATGCCCCTGATTGGTGCAGGTAAGAAGCCCATTCTGTTCGGTGACTTCTCCAGCTACTGGATCGCTGACCGCGAAGGCCGCTCCATCCAGCGTCTGAACGAGCTGTATGCTGCCACCGGCCAGATCGGCTTCCGCGTTACCCAGCGTCTGGATGCCCGTCTGGTACAGCAGGAAGGCATGAAGTGTCTGGCCATGAAGGC
>DEPS01000172.1 GCA_002358875.1 Lachnospiraceae bacterium UBA3386
ATTTCGAACGGGCAGCGTCCAAACTCGCATTTTTGCCTGATGCAAAAATGCTCAGACAGGTGGACGCCAGATGCCCGTCCTTGAGGGACGGGCATCTGACCCGTTCTTTATCCAGACCCCGCCAAGTGCATCTACGCGCCTGGAATAAGCATGTCTTCAGAGACACATTGTCTTCCGGTTCTGATTGTCACCCGCACAGCAAAAAGAGCTCCTAAAGAGGAAGGCGGTATTCTTCCCCTAAAGGGGGAGGAGGTATTCTTTTCCTCGAGGGGGAGTTCTTTTCCTGGAGGGGGAGTTCTTCTAAAGGAGAAGGATGCAGGCGGGCTGGATGGGGTGTGGCTGGAAATGTATTTGTTTAAATACAATAATTGTGAAAAAAACAGAGGATTTGGAAAAAAACTGCTTGCATTAAGTCCTGAATGCGTGGTAATATACACATTGCTGTGACATGATAGCTGTGAAGCGTGAGGTTGCTGCCGGTTTCCGGCAGGTTTTCCGTGGAGCGAATGTCTGGAGTCCCTTCCACAGGCCATTTGGAGGGGAGCTCAAAAATCTGACGACAAGTCACTGTACCATGAATAGTCTGCAGAACAGCTTAGCTGTTCGACAGCACAATGCTGTTTAACAGTAATGCTGCCAGGGCAGAAACGACGTGTGAGAGCACGGTTTTTATTTTTAAAAAACCGCGACACACACGGGATAGTGTACAGTCACCGCTTGTCGTACTTAGCAAAAAGTGCGAAAAGGAGGCGACTTTTTTTATGGCAAATCAGGTTATGAGAATCACATTGAAGGCGTATGATCATCAGCTCGTGGATGCTTCCGCAAAGAAGATCATCGAGACTGTTAAGAAAAACGGATCGCAGGTTTCGGGTCCCGTTCCGCTTCCCACAAAGAAGGAAGTTGTGACGATTCTCCGCGCCGTACATAAATATAAGGATTCTCGTGAGCAGTTCGAGCAGCGCACTCACAAGCGCCTGATCGACATCATCACACCCACCCAGAAGACTGTGGATGCCCTTCAGAGACTGGAGATGCCCGCAGGTGTCTACATCGACATCAAGATGAAGACAAAATGATCCATGCATCCTGCCGCGCTCTCCGTGCGCGGTTGGTAAATAATCCGGCTTTCCGCAATTTTTTAAATGGCTGTGCGGGCCGGAGGCTGTGTAACCTCTACTAGTATGACATCCCGCCCGGTACCACGTCCGGAGCGGAGCAGCAAGTCCCCCTGAGGGCCAGACAGCAGACCTTCAGGAAAAGACATATATGCGGGATGATACTTCCGTATATATATAAAGAAAACAGTCCGCGCAGGATGCCGCTGCGCACTGTGGACAGGCCGATGTCCGCTGTAGAAAAATTCGCCGCCGTAAGGAAAAGGCGGCAGAAAAGAGGTAAGAATGAAGAAAGCGATTATGGCAACCAAGATCGGTATGACCCAGGTTTTCCAGGAGGACGGCACCCTGATTCCTGTGACTGTCCTTGAGGCGGGCCCCTGCGTGGTCACACAGGTCAAGACGATCGAGAACGACGGCTATGAGGCTGTCCAGGTCGGCTACGGCGAGGCGAAAGAGCGCATCACCACCGTCGACAAGAACGGCAAGAAAGAAATTGCCCACCGCCACGGCGTAGGCAAGGCCATGAAGGGCCACTTCGACAAGGCCGGCGTTTCCGTAAAGAAGCATGTCAGCGAGTTCCTTTTTGAGAATGCTTCCGAATACAAGCTCGGCGATGAGATCAAAGCCGACATTTTCGCGGCGGGCGACAAGATCGACGCGACTGCCATTTCCAAGGGCAAGGGCTTCCAGGGCGCCATCAAGCGTCACGGCCAGCACAGAGGTCCCATGGGGCATGGCTCCAAGTTCCACCGCCATCAGGGCTCCAACGGATCGAGTTCCGATCCCAGCAGGGTTTTCAAGGGCAAGGGAATGCCCGGACACATGGGTTCCGTCAAGGTTACCGTCAGGAACCTGGAAGTTGTCCGCGTAGACGCGGAAAAGAATCTGCTCCTTGTCAAGGGCGCGATTCCCGGACCCAGGAAGGGCCTTGTGACCATCAAAGAGACCACGAAGGCGGATGCCTGATCAAGGTCCTGTGGTCAATAGAAAGGAGGAACACAGATGGCGAACGTATCTGTTTTAAATATGCAGGGACAGGAGGTCGGCAAGATCGACCTCTCCGACGCGATCTTCGGCGTCGAAGTTAATGAGAATCTGATCCACATGGCAGTCGTGCAGCATCTGGCCAACAAGCGCCAGGGCACACAGAAGGCCAAGACCCGCGGCGAGGTCTCCGGAGGAGGCAGAAAGCCCTGGAGACAGAAGGGCACCGGCCATGCGCGCCAGGGTTCAACGAGAGCTCCCCAGTGGAAGGGCGGCGGCGTTGTGTTTGCGCCCGTCCCGCGCGACTATTCCTTCAAGATGAACAAGAAGGAAAAGAGAGCTGCTCTTAAGTCCGCTCTGACGGACCGCCTGCAGGAAGGCAAACTGATCGTCCTCGACGAGCTCAAGCTTGACGAGATCAAGACGAAGGCATTCGCGCAGGTCGTTGACAACCTGAAGATCGCCGGCAAGGCTCTGTTTGTTCTTGGCGAGATGGATCAGAACGTGATCCTTTCCGCGAGGAACCTGCCCGGTACGAAGACAACCCAGACATCCGAGATGAACGTCTACGACGTGATGAACGCCCAGACGCTGGTCCTCACAAAGGATGCCGTCGCAAAGATCGAGGAGGTGTACGCATAATGGCAACGCTCGAATATTACGACATTCTGTTAAAGCCCGTCATCACGGAGAAGAGCATGGATATGATGGCAGATAAGAAGTATACCTTCCTTGTCCATCCCGATGCGAATAAATATCAGATCAAGACCGCAGTAGAGCGCCTCTTTGAGGGCACGAAGGTCGAGAAGGTCAATACCCTCAACGCTGACGGCAGGAAAAAGAGAAGAGGCATGAAGGTCGGCTTCACGGCAAAGACCAAAAAGGCCATCGTCAAGCTTACTCCCGACAGCAAGGACATCGAAGTCTTCACGGGACTTTGATCACATGTCCGGGGGCTTTCGGCAAAGGATGTTTTTTAAGAAGCGTCCGGCCGGAGCTTTCCAGCATCGGACGATATGCGGTGCAAATCATTATGAATAGGAGAACCAATCATGGGAATTAAAAAGTATACCGCTTATACCCCGTCAAGACGCAACATGACAGGTTCCGATTTCTCCGAGATCACAAAGAAGACCCCTGAGAAATCTCTGGTCGCCTCCCTCAAGAAGAATGCGGGCAGGAACAACCAGGGCCGGATCACCGTCAGGCATCACGGCGGCGGCAACAGGAGAAAATACAGACTGGTCGATTTCAGAAGGATCAAGGACGGCATCCCCGCCAAGGTCATCGGCATTGAGTACGATCCCAACAGGACCGCCAACATCGCTCTGATCTGCTACGCGGACGGCGTAAAGTCTTACATCCTGGCTCCCCAGGGCCTGACAGACGGCATGACCGTCATGAACGGACCCGAGGCCGAGATCAGGGTCGGCAACTGCCTGCCCCTGTCCGTGATCCCCGTTGGTACCCAGGTACACAACGTTGAGCTCAAGCCCGGCAAGGGCGGCCAGATGGTCCGCAGCGCCGGCACCAGCGCCCAGCTGATGGCTAAGGAAGGCAAGTATGC
>DEPS01000127.1 GCA_002358875.1 Lachnospiraceae bacterium UBA3386
ATTCATTGATGTTCACTCTCCTTCTTTAGGGCAGACGACCATACGCGTAGAAATGGGTCTGCCAGTAACTTGAATTCAAATTCGTGTAGGAAATCGGGTCGCCGCAGTGGATCATCATGTTGTTCCCGACGTAAATGCCGACATGCGATGCGCCGCTGGTATCGTAGGTCCCCTGGAAAAAGATCAGGTCGCCCGGCTTTGCCTCGGAGCTTGGAATGATGGCGCAGACATTTCTCAGCCCTTCCGCCGTCAGTCTTCCGTAATTCCATCCATTTCCGCAGTGGTTGATGACCCAGCTGACAAAGCCTGAGCAGTCAAAGCTGGTGGACGGGCTCGCGCCGCCCCAGACATAGGGATAGCCAAGATATTTTTCGGCTTCATTTACCATGCGGGCAAAGCGGACGTCGGAGAGCGCCTCTCCCGGAATGTCATAATGAAGGACTTCCGAAGGATTGGCGTAAATGTTGTCCGCGAACAGATAGTCCCGGTTGCCTCTCTGCGCCACCAGGATCCGGTAGCGTTCCAGCTGGTCGTCGGTCAGGCCCCAGGCTTCCACGACGCTGTTTAAGGTGTGGTTTGTGACTTCGACGGTCAGGATCCGTTTTGTCTCGGTCTTCGTAACTTCGACAACATTGGATCCGTTGTCATCCGCTACATAAGCCTCCCAGGTCTTGTGCCCGTGAAGCGTCGCGGTCCAGTGATCGTCGTAGTAGACGTCGAACTGCACGCCGTAGCGGTCGAAGTTGCCGGTGTCCTCCACGGTGTATTCCGTGCCGTTCATGATGACTTTCGTCCCCATCGGCACGAATGGGTTATTGGCATCCACGGCGATGGTATGATCTGCCGTCGGATATACGCCGCTGGCCGTCGGACCGCCGGACCATCTGCCGCAGCAGATCGGGCAGTTGCAGTAGCCGCTCGTAACGACCTGTCCGAGGGATTCCCCGACGCGCACCTGCTTTGTCTCCGTCACCGTTTCTGTCCGGTGACTGGTAGAGTATTCATACTGCGCCTCAAAGATCTCCCGGAGCGTCCGCTGGACTTCCTCCCTCGTGTAATCCTCATAAAGAACAGTCAGGAAAGCCGCCAGCTCATAGGGGTTGTGGTTGATCTCACCGGTGTCGATTTCATATTCGTCGTAATCCGGATTCTCCTCCTGGATTTTCAGGATCCTTTCACGAAGCTCCGCTTCCAGCGCACAGTAGTCAGCCTCCGCCCCCCGGATATCCTCATCGGTCGCAGTAAATGATGTGGCAAGCACGACGTTTCCGCTTCCGGAAAGCATAGCGGAACAGGAAGAAAGGGAACTGCTGATGACCAGCACGATGATCGCCAGGATCCCGCCGATCAGAATGATGTGCGGGTTCTCCTTCACTGCAATGAATGCTTTCTCGCTAAGATCCTTTGCCTTTTTCTTTATTCCCGCGAATCCTCTTTCAGTTGCCTGCGCCGCGCCTTCCGCGCTGCGGGTTCCGCCGGCTGTACTGCTTCCGGCTGCCGTCCCGGCGGATCTTCCTGCCTTTGCCGCGGCATATTCCTGTTTGATGGCCTGCTTCTGACGCCATCTGGAGACCGGATTGGTGGAAGATGCCGGATCTTCCGCTTTGGCCTTCTCAGCCATAGCGTCAATGTTGGCTCTGTCGGCTTTTGCCTCCAGCTTCTCCGCCTTCTCATACTGGCGGAGCTTCCGGCTGTAGTGCATGTTCTGCACGGTCCTGCCCGTGGTCTCCGCCATGCCTTCGGTCTCGTTCAGCGCCTCGACGCCGACATTGTCATTTTCATATTCGGCAGTCTTTGCATGGGCCGAGGCAGACACCGCCATACCGGCTTTGTGCACGGCTGAAAGCGGCCTTTTCGGGCCTTCCAGATTCACGGGAGATACCTCGGCTGTTCCGAACCGGAGCTTGGCCGATTCTGCTTCAGCGGATATCTTCTTTGCCCGCAGCTTTGAGGCTGCCTTTTTCTGCGAGGGCAGCCTCGCCTTTGCCCTGTCCGCTTTATCGGCCGCTTTTTCTGCCTTTTCGGCGGCCTTTTGGACATCATCAAGGGCCAGATCCTCCTTCGAGAACCTGACCCGGGTCGTCTTGTTCTTCATATGCTGTTATTCCTCCCTGGATCCCGTGATCTCCGTGAGCTTGGTGGTCATGATCCGGTAGAGCTCCAGATCCGTCGGGAAGCGGTCCACGAAGGGCAGAATGACATTTCCGTAGAAGAGCAGCCCTTCACCTTCACCGGAATGGGTAACGTAGGAGAGCTGGTGCGGGGAAATGTTCAGCTGCTTGGCGAGGATCGCCCGGTCGCCGGCTGCCTGGTTCAGCATATAAATGAAATCGGAGTTTTCAAAAATGTTCTCGACTTCATGGCTGGACAGCAGGTCCTTTACGTTCTGGGTGATGCCGGTCGGAATACCGCCCCATTTACGGAAGCGCTTCCAGATCTCGACGGAATATGCCGCCGTCTGTTCCTCCTTCAAAAGCAGGTGGAATTCGTCCATATAGTAGCGGGTGGATCTTCCGGCGGAGCGGTTCTCCGTGACGCGGCCCCAGACCTGGTCCTGCACGATCAGCATGCCGATCTTTTTCAGCTGCTTGCCGAGCTCCTTGATGTCATAGCAGACCAGACGGTTCTGGATATCGACGTTGGTCCGGTGGTTGAAGAGGTTCAGGGATCCCTTGACGTAGATCTCAAGGGCAGTCGCCACATGGTGGGCTTCCTTTTCCTCCTGCTCAAGCAGTGCCTCATAAAGGTCCTGCAGAAGCGGCATGTTCTCCGGCCTCGGATCATTGAAATAGCTCTGGTAAATGTGATGGACGCACCGGTCTATGACCGTCTTTTCCACCGGCTGCAGGCCTTCCTTTCCGCCGACGATGAGCTCGCACAACGACAGGATGAAATCGGCCTTGAGGGCGATGGGGTTGTCCTCCTCAGAGTAGTTCGCATTGATGTCCATCGGGTTGATATACTGCGAACTGGTCGGGGAAATGTGAATGACCTGTCCGTCGAACCGCTGGACCAGCGCCGTGTACTCAGCCTCCGGATCGCAGATGATGATATCGTCATCCGTCACCAGGAAGGCATTGGCGATCTCACGCTTGGCAGAGAAGGATTTACCGGAACCGGGCGTTCCGAGGATCAGCCCGTTCGGGTTCTTTAAGGCCTTGCGGTCGACCATGATCAGGTTGTTGGAAAGGGCGTTCAGTCCGTAATACAGGGCTTCCTTCCCGTTCTGGAAGAGTTCCTGAGTGGTGAACGGCACGAAGATCGCCGTGGAGCTGGTGGTGAGCGCCCGCTGGATCTCAATGAGGTTCCTTGCCAGAGGCAGGGAAGACATCAGGCCGTTTTCCTGCTGGTAATCCAGTCTTCTCAGCATGCAGTTGTGTTTCTGGGCGATGCTGGACGCCTGGAAGACATTGGTCTCCAGTTCCTGCTTCGTCCTTCCTGTATTCATGATGAGAAAAGTGATCAGGAACATGCGCTCATTCTGGCTCTGCAGCTCCTGAAGAAGTGCCTTCGCGTCCTTGCCGTAGGTGGCCAGGTCCGAAGGAATGATGTCCATGTCGTAACCGGAACGAACTGCTTTCTTCTGTTCCTCTATCTTGGAACGGTCAAGTTCCGTGATCGTGTGCTTGACGGTCTTGATCGCTTCCGCCTGATCCACTGACTGGATGTGCATGGTGATGATCTCGCTGGATTCCATATCGAGGAAATCCTTTAAGAGCTGATCGGAGAGGTCCGATGCCGTGATGGCCAGATAGCTCATCGAGCCGTAGAGATTTCCCATCTGGAAAATGCGGCTTCCGGGAAAGGCAAAGGCTGTCGGCGCGATGAAGTCCTTGACGGACAGTCCGGACTTCACCAGCCATTTCCAGTCAAAATGGAACCTGTCCTCCGGATCGCCCATGTGGAACATATCGTGCATGAGCTTTAAGCGCTCCTTGCCGTTTAAGGGCCTTGCCATGACGCCCAGCTGCCTGAAGTTGTTCAGGATGTCGTTCATGACGTGGGCCAGGCGGGGCTTGGCCTGTCTGATGGAATCGGCTTCGATCCCGAAGGTCAGGTACTTGGTCTTGGTCAGGCCGTTGTTGCCCTGTGCCAGCTGGGTGCGCAGCATCTGGGAGTACTCGGCGCGGACAGAATTGTAGCCGTCGTGCTGCGGCGGGATCCGGATACTCTTTTCAAAGCTCTCCGCATCCGTCGCCAGGTTGACGAAGGACAGTTCGAAATGGACTGAGCTGTCGAAGAAATTCAGAAAGCTGCACCATTCTTCAAAGATCGCCGTCTTGTCCTCCTGCTGGGCCAGCTGGTAGTTGATGTCCTGAAACTGGACCGTGCGGGTGTAATAGTTGTCCCCGACACGGCAGATCCCGTCCGGAAACATCCGGTCAAAGGGGATCGACTGCTGGGCCGTGCGGGGCACACCGTCATTTTTTCTTGCCTGATCGACGATCCGCTGCACCTGCTTTCTTTCGCTTTTTGTCAGGTTTGCCGGAAGTTTTACGTTTCGCTTTTCCGGCTTTTTCAGAATGGAAAACAATCTTTTCTACCTCCTTTTGTGCGATGGCCTGCCGGTGCAGGATCACGTAATAGTTGTCTGTCTGATAGGGCCGGATCTTCGGCCGGATAAACCGTGTTTCTATGATGTGTTTCACGATGACCTCCAGGGGCTGCCCGTCTCTCTCATACATGGCCAGGAAAAAGAGCGGGAGCATGATGACGATCATGCCCATAGCCGCCAGACTGACATTTCCCAGCTTTTTGAGCAGAAAAAAAGACGGCACACCGATGAGTGCCGCCGCCCCGAAGCAGATGAGCTGCCGTTTGGTCAGGTTGAACAGTATTTTTGATTTGACCTTTGTGAGGTCACGCGGGACAGGATATAGGCTGCCATGTTGTTCCTCCTTCCTCATGATCAGTGCGCCGAGAAGACGCTCTTGGCGAGAGTCCCGGTCTTGAAAAGTGTGAAGCAGAGCAGCACGGTATAGCCCATCACTGCCCAGATGGATGCGATAATGTCGTCGGAGAACGCGACGGTCTGGACCAGCACGGCGTAGATCCCGATACAGATCATGATCAGGAATCCCTGGAAGCCGAGGGCCGCGAGGGACCGCAGGTAATTCTGGCCGATCTGGCTCTGCTCTCGGTTCCCGAAGGTCGCGAAGGGGATCGGTGCCAGGCTGACCATGAGATAAATCTCGATCATTCGTCCGTAAACAATGACGAAGATCAGGACCGACAGGATCAGGGAACACAGCTGCACCACGAAGGACTGCAGGAACAGTCCGAAGAGCGGCCCGAGTTCCATCTCTTTCAGCGTCTCCTCTATGGATTCCAGTGCCGAGGCGTCAATAGCGGTATTGCCGCCGATAATGCCGGCGCCGGCATTTATCACATGCTGGGCGACATCAAAGATCGCCATCGTAATGTTGAATGTGTTCGTGATCAGCATGACTGCCACGAACGTCTTGAATACCCATTTGAAGAATATCCATGTCTCAAAGTTTGCAAGGTTGTTGTGATCGATGATCAGCTGGATCAGCTCATAGCAGGCGATGAACGTGAGGATCAGGCCCGCAATGGGAATGATCACCGATTCCGAGACATTCCTCACAAGACCGAATACTCCGGGTGAGAAGTTCGCCGGGGTAGTCCCCACCTGCGTCGCCACGTCCGACACCTGCTGGTTGACGGAATCAAACATCCCGGAGAGATTGCTCATGATACCGTCTATGAGCAGCCCCTTGAGCCAATCCGCGATCTGCGTCAAGATAGCATCCAAGGGTAAAATTTACCTCCTTCCAAAGAATGGACCGGGCAGGAACTTCCCGCCCGGCCGGTTTGCGCCTGCCGTCCGGAATGATCAGCCGAACAGACCGGAAAGCAGAGGAACCAGAGTGATTCCGATGAGGGCGACACCGCCGCCTGCCATC
Source organism: Lachnospiraceae bacterium UBA3386 (assembly GCA_002358875.1). Classification (GTDB taxonomy): domain Bacteria; phylum Bacillota; class Clostridia; order Lachnospirales; family Lachnospiraceae; genus CAG-791. The sequence goes on from DEPS01000127.1 coordinate 5,928, forward strand.
AGCTGTTTTATTCCTAATTAGTGGGAAAAATCAGTTCGATTACGTACCAAAAGCACGTATTGAGAAGCAAGTTTTGAAATATGTAGCCGAAGCGGCAGGTTAAGAAGTAACCTGCGCGAACTCCGGTATAGGTTTTAAATTGAAGTGTATTTCAATAGAAATGTGTCTTGTTTTATCGCTGTCGATGTGTTCATGGACAACGATTTCCCTGATCAGCCTGTTCAGGGTGGCGGCATCCAGCTCTGTGATGTCCGCGCATTTCCGGATCGCGTCAAGCCACTGCTTCGCATCGCCTTCCAGGCGGATCTCCTCCGCAAGCTTCCTGCGGTTCTCTTCGATCCGTGTCTTGAGGGTTTCCTGCTCCCCCTGCGTTTTGTCCAGCATGAGGTTGAAGTTGTCCTCGCTGATCCTGCCGGCAGCCATGTCCTCATAGAGGCGCAGCACCATCTTTTCAAGGACTTCAACCCGCTCCTGGGCCTTGTCGATGGCGTGCTCCAGGGCGTCCCGCGCTCCCTGCTGTTCCCTTTCGCAGGTATCGCTTAAGCGGTTTGCGATCCTGTCCCTGTCCGCAAGCGCCGCCTTTGCGCATTCCCGGATCTTCCCGAGGACGACCTCATAGAGAAGGTCGTATTCCACCCGGTGCTGGGTGCAGAAGGTCTTTCCATAGGCGTTGTAGGTCTTGCAGGCATAAATACGCTGGGGATGCTTCGCGTTGGTATAGCGCACCGTCAGGGCCTTCCCGCATTCCCCGCACTTGATCAGCCCTGCGAACAGGCTGTACTCGCCGTCCCGGCCGGGACGCTGGCGGCTTTTCAGCTTGCTTTGCACGATAGCAAAGTCCTCCGGGCTTATGATTGCCTCGTGCTGCCCCTCGACCACAATCCACGCTTCCGGCCTCTTTTCCCGTATGGTGCCCACCTTGAAGCGGTAGTCCTTCTTCTGGGAGGCGATGGCTCCCATATAGACCGGGTTCATCAGAAGGTCCTTGATCACGGAGAAATCCCAGATGAACCTCCCATTCTCCGGGTCCTTCTTTTCCCACTTCGTGCGGGTATCCCGAAGTCCCCTCACCCGGTTCCACCAGGTGGGGCAGGGATGGCGTCCTGCTTCCAGCTTCCGCCGGATGTAGTTCGGCCCGTGCCCCTCCAGCGCATACCGGAAGATCAGGCGGACGACCGGGGCTGTTTCCTCATCCACCAGGAGGTGGTTTTTGTCCTCCGGGTCTTTCTTATAGCCGAACGGCGCAAGACAGCCGGTAAAATCTCCCTTATGGGCCTTCAGGAGGTACGAGGAATGCACCTTTTTGGAGATGTCCTTGCTGTACATCTCATTCAGGATGTTTTTGAAGGGTGCGATATCGTTGTTGTCCTGGAGCGTGTCGATCCCGTCATTCATGGCGATATAGCGCACGCCGTTTTTGGGGAAGAAGGTTTCGATCAGGTACCCTGTCTCCAGGTAGTTCCTCCCAAGGCGGGAGAGGTCCTTTGTGACTACAAGGTTGACTTTTCCCTT
>DEPS01000126.1:0-3702 GCA_002358875.1 Lachnospiraceae bacterium UBA3386
GCGCGCGACTCCGAGACGATCCGTACCGGCGGATAGCCCGCCGCCTCAAAGATCTCCCTATAGCGCTCCCTGTGGGTCAGGTTCCAGCCCGCGGGACAGCCGATGTAGAAACAGCAGTCCTCTCCCTTGACCAGACTTCCCGCCATATACAGCTCACCCAGCACGCCTCCCGCGAAACTCTTGATGTCCCTGGCGCTCGCCGGATCCGTCAGGAACCTGCTCTTAAAGCGCAGATGCCTCTCCGCCGCGTCCGGCGTATAACAGGCCTCCTCTCCGATCATCAGATCGCCCGTCCTCAGCCTGGCATAGGCGGTGATAAAACTGCCCGCGTCCCTTACCGGCACAACCTCCGGCTCTGACTGCCCGCTTTTTTTCAAAAATGTGACCGCGCTCTCCGCATCTCCCAGGTCAAATCCGAAATAACGTTCCATAGAGAAATCTTCTTTCCTGAAATCCTTTTTTCCGAGATCTTCTTTTCCGAAATGTTCTTTCCTGTTTTCTGAAATCCTGTGTCCAGACAGCTTCTTTCCGGGGCGATGCATCCTATCGGATCGCCAGCCCCTTTTTTAACAGCCTGCCGTTCTGGGCCAGGGCAGGCCGGATGGTGAGGGCTTTCCCTTCTCCATGGCCTCCCGTGCTTTTAGACAGTCCCGGAAGTATCTCAAACCAGGATGCATACTTTTCTGACCATTCAATGACTTCCACATTCTTTCTGTGGAGATAATAGCGAATGTCCTCAGCCATCTGGGAAAGCCCCGGATCCACAGAGCCGCCGGCATTTATCTGTCCCGCCTGTCCGGAGGCGCCGGACCTGGCAAGCTCCAGAAGCCCGGAAAAAAGCTCGATCTCCTCCGCAGAGACTCCTTTTGCTCCGGAAACCGCGGCGAGCTCCTTACCGCGGTCAAATTCTTCCGCTTCCTGCACTGCCGCAAGATTGCGGTCGACCACCATGACGGCGCCGCGGAGGGAATTCCAGAGCTTTTCCGGATCGATCGTGATCTCTATTCTCTCCTCCGGATCTTCAGATCCCGCGCTTCCTCCGATACGGATCCTGGCATTTTTCCCCGCCATACGTCCGGCGGAATAAAGACAGCCGCCCCCAAGCAGGGGCAGAAGGATCCCCTTAAAAAGCGACGGAAGCGCACCCATGCCGCCGGTAAAAAGAGCCGGTGCAAAAAAAGCCGCCGCAGAGAGCGCGGCACCGACACAGAGAAGGATACCGGAAAGTCCCGCCCCCTTTGCGCCATGCCCTGCTCCTGCAGTGCCGCCAACACCGCTTCCGGTCCGGCCGACGGCGCCCGAAGCAGAGCCGCCCGACACCTCGCCGCGCCTCCAGACACGCACCTCCCCGGCACTGTCCAGAAGCGGCACACTGCTGCGGAGTGCCTGCATCATACCGGACGCCGCATCCCGCATCCTGGCGCTCGTACACTCCTCATTATACTGCAGAAGCAGACGGTCAGTCTCCTTCTCAAGAACCGCCTGCGCCGCCTCCGGCGTCTGAGCACTTTTCAGGCCGGTCAGGACCCGCTCCCGGTCGGCTTCAAGGAAATCCTGTAAATTATCCATAAATTCTTTCTACTTGTAAAAACAATTAATGCGAAAACCTGTCTGCCTGACAAAGCAGACAGGTTTTTCTGTCAGACATTTTTCAATTTTCGAAAAAAACAAATCTTCCCGGTTACAAAATTTTCAATCTTCATGCCTGCCTTCTTCGATTACGCAAAATAACAGCACTCTTGAAAGCTTTCTGCATCGCAGGGGAAAGTTCCCTGCAATCCTCATCGAACACAACAGGGTGATTTTTTGCCTCTTCAACCTCTTTCAACTGTTCGTGCGTTGGCTTCTGACCCGGTTTAATACTGAATTTCCTGATCATAATAAATTCTCCTCTCTATGGGTGTCGCAAGTCTCGCAGATATTATTCTTATTGTTTCTTTTCTTTCTGTAAATACAACAAAAAGAACATCCCCAACTTTTCCAATTGCAATATATCTGTCTTCTTCTAAACTGTGTTCAAAATCATACATTTCAATATAATATGGATCATCAAACACATAAGACGCAGTCTCAAATGAGATTCTGTGTTTCTGTTTGTTTATTCTGTTTTTTTCTTCATCCCATTCAAAATTCACAGTTTTCTCCTTAACTATATTTTAATGTAATACTACATAGATTTCTATAATAATAAGACTACTCTTCATAGTCTTTTCACACTTTTATCTTCCCATGCCTGCAGATATCCTTCAGGCAGCAGGCAGCGCACTGGGGCCTTCTGGCAATGCAGACCGCGCGCCCGTGATGGACAAAACGGTGGCAGAGATCATTTCCCTCCTTGGGAGGGATGATCTTCCACAGTTGGCGCTCTACCCTGGCAGGCTCCTTCATGTCATCGACAAGACCGATCAGATTGCAGAGGCGGATACAGTGCGTGTCGGTGACGATGGCGGGCTTTCCAAAGACATCGCCCATGATCAGGTTGGCGCTCTTTCTGCCGACACCCGGAAGAGCAAGGATCTCCTCAAAGGTTTCAGGCACATGATCGTCATATTTTTCATGAAGGACGCGCATGCAGGCACTGATGTCCCGGGCCTTGCTGCGCCCCAGACCACAGGGCCGCACAATCTCTTCGATCTCCTCCGGCTCAGCCGCCGCAAGCGCCGCCACATCAGGAAATTTCTCATACAGAAGCGGAGTGATCTTATCGACCCGCTCATCCGTGCACTGCGCCGCAAGCCGCACACTCACCAGAAGCTGCCAGGCATCCTCATAAGAAAGCGTACACTCCGCGATCGGATATTCCGCCTTTAAACGGCTGATCACCTCCAGCGCCAGCTTTTTCCTGGCTTCCAGACCCTGTTCCTTTTCCATAACTCTTCCCTTATCTCTCACCGGCCACATGACAGCTGCAATAGTTTATTATAACCTTTCCCTATTATCATGGCAAATACCTGTATTGGACCACCCCGCTTAAGATGTTCCTGAAAATGAACAATTAATGCGGGCTTATTGTTAACCATTTCCCAAAATCATATTGACAATAAGTAATATTGCGACTATCCTATTGGATAATGTAAACCATTTGTAGCATAAACGGTAAAAATCAGTTAACAATCGGGGTCCGTAAGATCATCTTAGAAGCGGTCTTCGGCCTAAAAACGATTGAAATTGCACCGACGTGTGCTGTCTGACAGCAATAACGGAGGAGACCGTCTCCCTTCTCACTGCGGTTTTCTCCTTGCCTGTTTTAGTCCTGCAGGAGATGCCGACTTTCTGCAGCGACTGCCCGCAGCTGCGCACCCGGCGGCTGTACATCCAGGAAGATGTCGTCCTTCGATAAACGGGGCCTAAAGCTCCTCTCCGCTGCGCCCTCCCGCAGACTGTCCTTTGGAAAAGCATAACCTCAGGCAATCACTGGAGCAGGAGTCGGCTCCCGGCCATCCCTCTGGCAGAAGGAACACCGGAATATGGAAAAAGCGAAAAAAAACCGGTCCCGGAAATCTCTCCCGGGGCCGGCTTCCGCCCATATCTCCTGACCTTTCGGATATGTGCTGCCGCGGGTGCGAATGGGCAGCTATTTGCGGGCGTTTTTTTTTACAAATTTTTCCACTACATGCCAACAAATGTGGCTGACAGGAGCCGCCCTCCGGGGCGTCTTTTTTTTACAAATTTTTTCACGCCATACCGCAGGATATGGCAGGC
>DEPS01000126.1:3718-4034 GCA_002358875.1 Lachnospiraceae bacterium UBA3386
AGCCCCGGGTAATCTCCGGCCCCGCCTGTCATGTCCTGCGGCCATACCGCCAAACGAGACAAACGAAGCAGTCCAATGCGGGCTGCTTTTTTTCCCGCGGCCAGCGCCTGTCAATCCGATCAATCCCTTCTGAAAAGATCCCTGGTGTAGACCTTGTCTTCCACATCGTCGAGGACCGAATCGTAGCGGTTGGCGATGATGCATCCGCACATCTTCTTGAATTTCTTCAGATCATTCACGACCAGAGAACCAAAAAATGTCGTGCCGTTTTCCAGCGTCGGCTCGTAGATCACCACGGTCGCGCCCTTGGCCTTGA
>DEPS01000126.1:4119-4310 GCA_002358875.1 Lachnospiraceae bacterium UBA3386
TTGGATTTCATGGTCAGGCGGTAGACGCCCACCACGATATCCTTCTGCTTCTTCTCCCTTTCCTCGGACCAGATGTCACTGCCCCTGAATGTCCCGGCGATCTCCAGAACGCGCTCGGCGATAAAGTCTTTTCTCGTGCGGTTGGATTCCACGATGGCAGACATCATGTTCTGGGGGACATCCTGGTAGTT
>DEPS01000051.1 GCA_002358875.1 Lachnospiraceae bacterium UBA3386
GTTGCGGGCGAAGCGGCTGATGGATTTGGTGATCACAAGGTTGACATCGCCAGCTTCACAAGCAGTGATGAGCGCATTGAACTGCGGTCTGGTCTTCGCCTGGGTTCCACTTAAGCCCTCGTCCGCAAATATTCCCGCCAGCTCCCAGCCGTCATGGGACTGTATGAAATTTGTGTAGTGCGTGACCTGCGCCTCGTAGGAACTTTCCTGTTCCTCGGAGTCCGTGGAGACGCGGCAGTAGGCCGCCGCTTTCGTGATCGGTGTGGGCATGGTCACCACGGGGTCTGTATTTCTTGCTCTGATAACTCTTACTGCCATGTGAATGCTCCTTTCTGCTCGTCAAATTCCGTCCTTACCGGAACATCGGTGTATGACCTGCCAACTTTCTCGACGTGCGTATCCTCCTCCGCCACCAGTCCGCAGGTGAAATGGAACTGCGCTTTTTCCTTCGACCAGAGGACGGCGTGGTCTACAAATGCTTTGAACAGCTTCTCGTCTGATTCCGTGAAGCTCTCCCTCACGCCTCTTTTGACCACAGCCCTTTTAAGGTCATCGACCGGGTTCTTTTTCTCCAGCTTCGCCAGTGCGTCAAGGACGGTTTTCTCCTCACTGTCCAGCGCCGCTTTCTTCTCCCGAAGCTGAACCGTATACCTGTCCGCCAGAGCGCGGTCGTGGAGGACTGACTGCCTGCGCTTTACGGACTGTAGCTGCGCTTCCAGACGTTCGTGTTCCGCTTCCCCGTCATCAGAGACCCCGAGGATGGAAGGGTCTGCCGCCAGCCGGTTCAGCACCGTGGCGAAGGCGTTCTTCACGTCCTGCTCGAACACCGGGAGCATGGGACAAGGAGCCTCCGTCCCTTCCACCATCACGGTTCGTTTATGAATGTGGTTCTCGCAGGCGTAAAATGCCCTCGCACCCTTCCCTCGCCTCATGTGCCCTCCGCAAAGACCGCAGATGAGCCTGCCGGAGAACACATACCGCTTCGTGTCTTTCACGGCTTTCTGCCGTCCGAGCCGCTCCCCGTGGCTTTTTATCATCGCGTTCGCCTGTTCAAAGGTCGCGTGGTCGATAATTGCGGGATGGTCGGCTTCGTTTAGGTACTGGTCGAGCTGGCCCGTGTTCACGCACTTTTTGTAGTTTTCCATGAAGGTCTTCTGGTAGAGGCTGTCCCCGGTGTAAAACTCATTTTTTGCAATGGCGATGATGCTGTTGCTCCGCCACTTTCCCTGCGCCTCCAAGCCTTTGTAGCTCTCCGTCCAGGTGGGTATCCGCTCCTCGTTCAGTTCCCTTGCGATGACCAGAGTGCCCTTGCCGTCAGCCAGCGCATAAAAAATCCTGCGTACCGTGGCAGCTTCCGCAGGATGGATGATGTAGCCTTTTTTCGTTCTTCTGTATCCGTAGGGAACCTTGCCGCCCTTGTAGGTACCTGCCTGAAAGCGTTTCCTGATCGCCCACTTCTGGTTGGTGGAGATAGAGGCTGACTCGGATTCCGCGAAGGCGGCCAGGAGCGTTAACAGGAACTCCGACTCCATCGTTTCCGTGTCGATGTTCTCCTTCTCGAAGATCAGCCGTATGCCGAGGCTCGTCAGTTCTCTCACCATCGAAAGGCACTCCGAGGTGTTGCGGGCAAAACGGCTGATGGACTTTGTGACGATCACATCCACAGCCCCGGCTTCGCAGTCCTGCATGAGCCTTTGCAGCTCCGGCCTCGTGTCCGCTTTCGTGCCGCTGACGCCGCTTTCCGCATAGATGCCCGCCAGCTCCCAGGCGGGATTGGAGGCTATGAAGGATTTGTAATGCTCCCTCTGGTTCTCGATGGAGGTCTCCTGCGAATCGAGGTCGGTGGAGACGCGGGCGTAGGCGGCGGCGCGAAGTTTTCTCTGGGAGGCAGGAGCGGATGAGATGGTTTCCACCTTCTGCGGCTGCTTGGCATCCTTCTTCTTGTGCTCTCTCACAGGCTTGGATGACGCTTCCCATGTAGGCCGCGCCAGCTCTTCCGCCATACGGCTCCTGCCGATCTGGACTTTCTTTTTCATGGTCGTTCTTCTCCTTCCCGGCAGCCCTGCGCTGCCTTCTGTTTTTTCTTATCATTCCACATCATCTAATCCGCTGACCACAGTGGTCTCAAACGGGTTCGCTGTTTCGACAACCGCTGTGTTTTCCGCCGCACCGATCAGACCTTCTTCCACTGTGTTGCTCACAGTCCTCTTCGCCTTCTGCTTTTCTTTCCAACGGTTCTGCATGGCTTCGTCCTTAAAAGCTGCGTTGCCGGAGAGCGGTGCAAGCAAAATCCGTCTGGCTTCTTTGTACTCTTCTCCCTTCATGCCGAGTGGGATCAGCCAGATTCTCAGGCCGTATTTCTCATTTTCTGCGGTCACCGGCCTTGCCAGCGTGTGCTTTTGTTCAAGCGCCATCCTGTTCATCAGGGATGCCAGAATGGTAAAAGTGTGGATGTGATCCGGCCGGTCCGTTTCGGGAAAGCCCGTAAAGGTGACCACATCCTCTGAGAACTCCAGCCCTTCCAGGGCACCGGAATTCTCCTTCAGAACGGTCAGGAAAGCCGGAACGTCGATCACAGGAGTAATCGCCTCCATCAGCTCCGCTGTGCAGGAAAACCGCCCTCCTGTGGCTTTGCTGATGAGGTTTCCTCTCGCCCGAATCATAGCGGTCAGGTTCCGCAGGCTTGCCGCCGTATGGTTTGCCATCGGCAGGGAAATGCTTACTTCCACCGGCTCCGGTTCTTCCGTCTCCTGAGGTTCTGCATTGTCCTCTTCGGTTTCTTCCTGCTCGTCGGGTCTGATCATCCCTTCAGCCATCAGGGTGTCGATCACTTCGGTGTCAGCTTCGTCGGTAAACACAAGGGTTCCATAACGCTCTACCTTGAATTCGCCGATCTCAAAAGCGCATTCCGGCATCCGGGTGTAAACCGCCCTTTCTCCTGTCAGCTGCTCGATCCTCTTTACCAGGTCTTTTCTGTTTTCCATGGTCTTGATGTACATTGTCTGCCCCTTTCCGCAGGCGCTGCCTGCTGTGTTTTTTCCGTCCGGTGGCTGTTTTTTGACACCTCCGGCGGTACAGTATTACTCACTCTAAAGGGCTGTAAAGTCAACGGTCATAAGGGCTGATTCTTCAGCTTTTCTGAGGTTCTACCATATGCACAATGGGTGCGCCGAACAGCCGGTCAGGATGGACAAGTGGCGCTCCGGCAGGCGCTATATTATATAGGTAGCACCGCACCTACTCCGGCTCTGATACCGTTTGATTTGCGTCCATCCGCTCGCCTTGACTGCGCGTGTATAATGGGCTTATAAGCCCATTACGAAGAGAAGATACATAGGATCAACCCTGCCTGCATGGGAACCATCCAGCCCCATGGAAAGCTCCCGACCGGGCAGGTATGAAAGAGATATCGTCCATCATCCCCATAAAACAAAAACAGCCGCCCATCGGCGACAATCTCATGTTCACAGAGGCAGACCGTATTTCCTCTGTACGAGGAACAGCCCCTTCCGGGGTGTCCGCGCCGCTTATGATCAGCGGTTCTTTTTGTTTTATGCGGTTGCTGCCGCTGCCAGCCTCTGCTGCTCTGCCAGCCTCTCGGCTTTCTTCCGCTCCCGTCTGGCTTTCTCTGCGATCCGGTTTTTCTCGCGTCTTTCAGCCAGCTTGTCAGGATGCGCTGCATAATAGGCTTTCTGGTACTCCATCACCTTCCTGCTCCGCTCCTCTTTGGTCATCGGAGGCTTCTTCGGCTTCGGAGGATTTATGATGGCTTGTTCTGCTTTTTTCTTCTCGTACCAGCGTTTCTGCTGTTCCGCTTTCTTCCGCCTGTACTCCTTCGCGTAATCGGATTCCACCAAAATCCGGGTGATGTTCCCGTGGTAATCCTCCTGCTCTCCGATGCAGACGAGGTTTTTCAGGTTAAAATCCCGAAAAAGGCGGATCAGCTTATTGCGGATGGCCCCACCGAAGTAGGTGCTGAATTTGCCCCTGTCCTCGCTCCAGTTGCCCCGGCTAATGACCTCCCAGCAGGTGATGTGGCATTCCTGGATCAGGTCTTCCAGGCTGTAGGTTTCCATCTTGTCAATGTACATGGCCGCCTCATGCAGGATCACCGGTCGAAGGTTCCTGAAAAGCTGTTCGTAGGCAGTTTCTTCACCGGACTGGATGATGCTGACCAGTTCCTCGTTCGTAAGGTTGGTGTATGTCGTGGCTCGGTCTCCTCTCTTTTTTGCGCCGTTCTGGCGCGTTGCTACTCTTTTTTGTAGGTCGATGTTACCGTCATAAAGGGAGAATAGCCACGATTATATGAGCCATAAATTACACGATCTTTCAGGGCTGTATTTGTGCATATCTTGTGGGTTTATGAAGAACAGGGGAGGGCCGTGAAAGCCCTCCGACTGCTCTGTAAAAACCGTTATGTACGGGCATCCACCCACAGGAGATAAGCCCCTCTCCCATGGACGGATATGCCCGTTTTACCGGGCGCATTGTTGCGCTCAGTTATTCTTCCTGTGCATCAGACACAGGTGTTGATTACCTCTACCTCAGGCACAGGAGTTGCCATAATCAGCCCTGGGCCGGGGTGCCCTTGAGCCGGAGCACCTGCACAGCTTCGGGAAGCACCAAGCGACCGTCGACACGCTCTTTGGCGACGAAGGCCACCTGGCCAACACCGGCGTACAGCTCGTGGAGTGCCGCAAAACTGCGGGTGCCGCGATCACCGATGTTGTAGTA
>DEPS01000013.1:0-8805 GCA_002358875.1 Lachnospiraceae bacterium UBA3386
TGCTGTAGCTGATTATACTATATTTGGCGCATTTTGAAAAGTTTCCTTTTTTTCAAGGGGGCTTTAGTTGATGTACCCAAAATGTGGCAATCAGTCAACGGTCGCATTCATACTTGCTTTCATTGTTTCCTCCCTGTTTATGCTGTATATTTTGTTTTTTAACACCTTTCGGTGCCTATACCTTTATAGTAGCAATCCTTAGAAAAGGTCTCATTATCCTGTTAGAAAAAGAAGTTGCCGCAATGAGGCGGAAAAAAAGCGCTGAAAAGATTTGATCAGAGGGATATCCTTGCCGTCCACGTATGGGACAGGCGCACATTATAGAGGAGCATAATGTTCTGGTCCTGCATGCGGGTAAGCTCGTCCTGAGAAAGGATCGGCTTTGTTTCCAGGCTCCTGGCCTGGCCCAGATGCAGCCCGCCCCCGTTTTGGGGGAATTTGGCTCCATAGCCCAAGGGAAGAGAATGTCTGTGCAGGGAAATATCTTCCGTATCGGTGACTTTTTCACTTTCGAAATATGGGAGCACGGAAATCAGCTCTCCGGCAGCTGATCCTATGGAGGAAATAAGGATGTATTCCATGCCGGCAAGAAGCTCCCTGGGAGAAAGCTTTAAGTCTCCGCCCCCTTTTACACTCCTGAAGAGGGACTCGGTAAGGATAATATAGTTCCCCAGCCCGTTCAGGAGATTCAGGAGCTCCTGATCCGCCTGCAGGCCGCTGCCAAGACATAGGATGACGAGGCGCCCGTCCCAGTCAGACAGGTTTTCCTTTAAGAAGAGCATGGTCTGCGCCCCGGGAGGCAGAACCATTATGCCGTTTCCGGAAGGCAGGACAGCAGAAGGAGAAGAGACAGTCCACTCATGAGGAAGGGAAAGGAGGCAGGATTCATCCGAAAGATCCCGCCGCGACCCGATCAGGAGGAAAGGGAGAGGAGACTGTCTGACGAGCTGCCTGAGGACTGGGAGCGCCTTCGCCTGCCTTCCGCAGATGGTCAAAGGGGCGTCCGGCCGTATGCCCGCCTCGGAGAGAGCCCGCGAGGCGGTGACCGTGCCAAGATCGGCAATATTGCGCCGCTCCCGGTTTACCCTGTCGCTTTTTGTGACAGGGAGCCTGAAAAGGGGCATTCCGACAGCCTTATAAAATGCTTTTTTCATAAAAATACCCTCCTGATGATGGAAAACGATCAGCTTTTCCTGGAATCAATATATCCGTCGTAGAAGAAAGGATGCTCACTGATCCCGGGAATACTGATGATCGCCTGGCCTTCTTTCGTGATTTTTGAGAAGTGGTAATCGCTGACAACGTCCTCCAGGGCATCGATATAATGTATCCTGTCACCTATACCGGCATAGCTGTACTGGAAGCGGGCTTTGCCATAGCGGTCGGAAACGATCCTACGGCTCATGCCGTCCGCCACACGCAGGGAGATGATGTTTGGAAACAGGCTGAGAAGTACCTCTGCCTCCTGCTGCGAGTATTGTCTTGTCATCAGTTTTGCGGATTGGAGCGCCATGACGATGCGGACGCCTCCCTTCCCGTTCCCGCCGGGATCGCGCCCGAAGCTGAGCGCGTCCGTGAGCACATTGCTTTTGGGAAGCAATGAACCCTCGTCCATAAAAAACCATGTCTTATGTCGGGCGTCCTGGCTCATGCCCTGTTTCATGAGCATGTCGAGAAGGATGTGCAGAACGGTAAGTGTGCTGTGTCCTGCGTTCGCGTAGTCATGGTAAAGAAAGATGCGTGCGCCCCCGTTTTTAAGAGCTCCTGCCGCGGAAAAGGTTCCGCCCTCCGCCGCGAAGCTCCCGATCAGCACAGAATTCAGGATCATATGTATTTCGGATAAGCAGCCTCTCCCCTGATCGCTTCCGTCGCCTATATAATCGCGGGCCATGTAGAAACGCGGGAATCTCTCCGACAGGTCAATCCAGCCGGGGACTTCTTCATCTCCCCGGACGGGGGTGGAAATAATGAACTCCTTCAAATTGCTGTTCGAGACAGGCGTCCCCGTCTGCTCACTGTATTCGAACAGGTGCATCGTCGTCGCATGGAAAAGGTCTGAAGCGGCCATCGGAAAGAAGATCTGCATGGTCTTTTCGCGGCTCTCCGCGAACAGATCGTTGGCAATCTCCCTGGAAGCCATTTCCGGATCAGGGGCATTTTTTATTTCCCGGAAAAGATTCCACTGCGAAGCAGGATCCCTGCTGTTAATGCTGATCACCGGATCCCCCGGGCGGGCATAGCGGAGCATGTCCGGTTTGGCGCAGAAGATCACCACGTTATCACCGCAGCGATCCGCATGTTCGAGGATGCTGTCCATAAACCGGTGTATCATTGTTGTTTTTCCGCTTCCCATGTTTCCAAGGATCAGCGTGGGCTGACTCCAGCAGTTCTTTTCATCGAGTACGAGGCCGTTCTGGAGTTGCACAACGGGCGGTACGCCGGGAGAAGTGTTAGATGGAATCTGGAACAGCAGCTCATTGCCTTCAATCAGTTTTTTCATGGATTTCCTCCCCGCTTAAAGCGCAGTGTTTTTGTACAATTCTCTGGTTTTTCCCGTAATTCTCGGTAGCTTGTATTGTGCATTATGGAGATTCAGGGATCTTTCTCCTGAAAAGCAGGCATGTACGAAGGGACAAATTTTTTTTGAGAATAACCGTGTTGGCAGAATAATTGCAGAGGCGTGGCTTCAGTGCCCGCCATGTCCGCCATGCCCTCCAGAGCCGCCGTGCCCACCAGAGGATCCGCCGGAGCCGCCACCATGCCCACCAGAGGATCCGCCGGAGCCGCCGTGTCCACCAGCACCGCCGGAGCCGCCACCATGCCCACCAGAGGATCCTCCAGAGCCGCCACCATGCCCACCAGAGGATCCTCCAGAGCCGCCGTGTCCGCCGCTGCCGCCATGTCCCCCAAGGCCGCTTCCGCTACCTTTGCCGCCTCCCATCCCGGTACTTCCGGATTTTCCTCCCGAAATGCCATACCCGGGTCCGGTACGTCCGCCCCCAGAAAGACCCGTGGAATTGGAAGATGTATGTCCTTTTCCGGATACGGTTTTACCGGAGTTGCTGTGCACGGGACCCGTTTTTGCTGTGGTGACGGCTTTGGCGCTCTTGGCATTCACTGCCTGGGAGTCTCCGACCTTGTTTCCGTTTTCCCGTCCGGTTCTATCATCCCCTCGCTCTTTTCCCCCGTCATCCTTTATGAGACTTTTCGCATAGGATTTATTGACCCGTGCCGCAAAACTGCGTCCCACCTGATTGGTCTTTGCAATCGTTTCATTAGAGCACTTTTGCTCTGCCCGAAAGGCTTTGCTTTTATTCATAGCAGGTTTCTCTCCTTTAACATTGTTTTCCTTAAAGTCGTGTGCAGCCCTGCGGTGGGCATCGCCCATCACTTTTCCTGTCTGTTCTGCCATATCCTTGACAGGGACATTTGTGACGTCGAGCGTATGAGTATGGCTTCCGTGGTCCGTGGTAACGGTAACGCGGCCGTCCGAAGTGTTCCATGACCAGTTCTTCTGATTGTCAAAATAGTTCGACATCTCTTCCTCCTTTTACGATTCTTCCGAATTGACCGGGGATTTCCCGAAGGCTTTCTCTATGATCCTTTCCGCCGCGGCAAAATCGTCACAGAGAACCTTGAAATATCTTCCGTACCGGTCATGCTTGATGGCGGCATTGGGAGCATTTCCTTTTATAAGGTAAATCCTGTACTGCCTCTTTGACTTATGAAGGATATACACGATCGTATCCGCCGAGATATAGTACTCGTACCCTTCACCAGGGGGCGGGAGAAAACCGCCCCGGCCGGGTTCTGTAAAGGGCTCGTCCACCAGGTTCTCCTTTCGATTTATGATCTCCAGAACAAGAAGGAGGATGAGAAGCACGATGCAGGAGACATACGGCATGATATCCACAGTTTGCGAAATGCTGTAATACATAAGAACCTCCTTTTGAGAAAATATGACCGGCATTTCTGCTACTTACCGAAAAGCCAGCGCCATATGATGATGACAGGGGCAATCGCGACCGCAAATCCTGCGAGCACGATAAACAATAGTCCCATGGATGCCAAGAAGGCTTCAAGGATCGCGCAGAGGATCTGGTATACGACTTCTCCGATCTGCATGTTGAAGCAGATGGGGACTGCGGCTGTCACGGGTGCAATGCGCCTGAGGACATTGTTATCATCCGCCCGGATCATGACTGCGGCAGCAGTGACAAGGGACAGCATGCAGATGACAAAACGGATAATATCGATGAGATGAGCTTCCATAACTTCTCCTTTCGGTTTGACAAACCTGCTTACTTAGACGATTCGACCTGCAGAAGGACCCATTAAAGGTGTTCCTGCTTCCTGTAATATTGGACATTGTTTCCTGATCGATGAATATACGATACTATTTTGCAGAAAAACTCTAAATGTCGTGTTAGAAAATAAAGTTGCCGCATCTGATGCCGGACAAAGCCATATAGATCCGTGGATTTTTATGTCCTGGATTTAATGTTTTTGCGAATCGATAAAAAGAATCCTGAAAAGAGGAAGGAAACAGAAACATTTTCTTTTTGTTCTGTTAAAATAGGGGTATCTCAGAGCTTCTCATGGTCAGCAATGATGCTTACAGCATGCTGTGAGAATGCCTGATGTACACGCTGGGGGAGCGTCTGGTGTACATACTGTGGGAATGCCTGATTTACATATTTGGCACAGGGATGGGGAATGCGGAATGGCTGAAAAACGGAAGCACAGTTCAGAAAAACCCTTCGGGGAGCTGGTCGGGACAAAGAAATTTGTTGAGATCTTTAAAAACACGATCAGGGATTATTACACATACGGTTATAAATCCTACAGTCAGTTTAAAACGGGGAAAAAGCAGCTTCGGGCCCGGTGGATGATTCTTGCCGATATTTTTTCGGAAAAATGGACATTTTCCGAAGAAGATAAGGGACGAAACCGCATTACCGTCAAAACGGTGGACAGGGAAGCCGGCCGCGATGTCAATGACCTGTATTTCCTGCACCATATAAATGAATGGGGAGACTATATAAACTGCCTTTTCGATCTTGATCCGGCATCCAGACTCAGGGATGGGATTAAAGGCTTCCCCGCCCTCGAGGAAGAACTCTGCACGATTGAAACCCGGAGCGGACCAAAGCTACTGGTGGACGAGAATGAGATAGAGTATGCAATCATCCAAAACCGTCTGAAAGAGTTGGAAAAAGAAAGCCGGGACTACTCAGGGAATGAATGGACAGAAAAAGGCCTTCCCGAAACGGAGACTGGAAGCTGGCCTGTCCGCGTAAACCGACTGCTCTATATATGGACAGGCTGGACGAAAATGGGAGGCCGGGATCCGAGATTCCTTTTCAAAAACCTCAGCAACAGGACGGCTTTAATGGGAGCCTTCGGACTCATCGGGAACCTGAAATACAGTCCTGCTGAAAGAGATATCTGGACCTCCATGGAATGGGACAGATATCTGTCAGGGGAATATGGTCAAAAAAAGACATCTATCGAAGCGGATGCTCAGAGAAGCCCGGATTACGGCAGGGACTGCCCGGCGCTTTCCCGGGTTCCCGGCCTGAATGCTCAGAGAAACCTGGATTTCGGCAGGGACTACTGGTACAAATCCTCCCTGACGATGGAAAATCTGGTGTGGTCCGCAGCGGGATTCCCAAAACAGGAAGACGGAGGTGACATAAACAGCATCCTGGAATCAATTCTGGCCATGTGCCGCTTTTTCTCCGATTATTATCCTCTCGGGGCGGTCGGTACGATGCTTGAAAAACGAATCCTGCCTGCCCTGGGACCGGAGAAAAGCCGGCCTGAATGCTTTCGGTTTAAACACAATTACATCCAGAAACCGATGTACGACTACCACCTGATCGACCTGTGGATCGCTATTGAAAAGGAATATTATTGCCGGCTGAAATATGCGCATGCCACAAACCTCAGAAAGATGGAGGATTTCGGGGTTCCCCTGGAAATCCGCGTCAGCGTTCTAAACGGGAGGGAATATCTTCTTTACTATCAGATCTGGGAAAAGAAGATCAAATCCATGAGGATTGAATTCATCGATGAGATCGATATGTATTCAAAGGTCCCCGTATCAGTCCGGCTCTATAGAAAAACAGTTCAAAAAGATAAAAAGAAAAAGATAGAGCGAACAAAGTTTATCAAAACACTGCCTCCGATTAAGGCGGATGATCTATATAAGCAGCTTTCCCTGGCAAAAAAAATGCTCCCTTATTTATGGGGCATGGAAGTAAGCGAATGTATTGTCGATGATCAGTGGGAGAGCAGATTGCGGACGTATAAAATATTCGTCTCGCATGATACAGAAAAGGAGCATTACATCCATAACAGGATGTCCCGGGAAAAGAGGAGTCTGGCAGACGTAAGACAGAAGGATTCCGAAGCAGACGGTCTGTTTGAAATTAAAGGAACCTGCTTCCCGACAAAGGAATTCCGCACCTGGATCAGAAGCTATTACCGACGGGTACATGGATGCGATCCGGGTATGACGGACAACGGCGGGGAGGATGGCTTTTCTCTTGCTGAAGACGTGGAAAGCATGTGGAAGCTTTACTATAAAGAAGGATTCGGTATCAGCGGTGAAGCCGCTGAAGAACAGGAAAAAGATCAGTATTCTGAAATTCTTTACGGTTATCTGGTGGAAGAAAGCAGGGAAAAAAGAGGAACAGGAGGAAAAAACCAGGTAAAGTCCTCTATAAAAGCTCCTGGGCACGAGGGCCATGAGGAACTGTTCAATGAATTTTTCAGCAAGTACGCGATCGCAGCAGGAAATGCCCTTTTGCGATGCTCCGGCAAAAAAGCCTGTTCCAGAGCAGCCTTTAAGAGAGCTCTGGAAGAAGAGGTTCGTAAAAACCGCCCGTTTTATAAGGCGGAAGAAGACAGCCGGGACGAAGATAGCCTGCCGGAAGAAAGGATCCATGACATCGTAGAAGAACTGACTAATTACATCACGGAACGTGAACTGATTGGCCGCGACGGCAAGACCCGTTTTATTTCAAAGAGAAAGGATTATCTGTATGACTTCCTTCCGATTACCGGAGTTGAGGCCAGGTGGCTCCTGACCGTTCTTCAGGATCCTTTGGCAGAAGTGTTTTTTGATGAAAAACAGCTGAAATCCGGTGTGCCCGATAAACTCCGGAAATGCCTGTGTGGAGAAAGATCCTGCCTGCCGGATAGAAATTTGCACAGCTATTTGGACCATCCGCTGGATTATCCCTCGGACAATCTACTGGACAATTCTTTGGGGTTGCCGGCCGGGGAAAGGGTCAAACCGTCTACACGGGAACAGGCATTGAAGAATGTCTTTCACCATACTCCATACCGGACGAAGCCTTTTCATATGGAATATATCAATTATTTTGACCGTCATAATGTCAAAGGCTTAAAAACACGTTTTGAGAACAAGGGCAATAGTACCGGCAGAAGCTCAGAAGAAATACGCCTGCTCAGACTCATCTACGAGGCAATGCAGTCCGGCAGAAAAATACACATCTGTTATAAAAACTGGAGAGGTGAAAATAAAAAGGTCGTGTGCAGTCCATCCTGGCTTGAATACTCCAGGAGAGACAATGTTTTCCGTGTGTGGTATTATAACCGGAAATTAAACCAGGTCATGAAGATTAATGTCCCAAGAATTCTCAGCGCCGTGCAGATGCAGGATACCGGGTACGATCTTCATGAAGAGCAGAAAATAACTGACAAGGCAATAAAAGCGTCTATGAAATCCATTGTTGTAGAATTTTGTCAGGGAAGCAGGAATCTTCCTGACAGGATCTTGACGGAATTCTCACTCTGGGAGAAACAATGTACCTATGACTCAGATACCGGAAAATATACCATGACGATCCATTATCCCAAATTTGACGAGAAGGAAATCCTCGTCCGACTGATGGGATATGGCCCCTATGTTAGAGTTGTGAACGATGAGGACGGATATATATTGAATGAAATAAAAGAACGGATCCGAATACAGCGGGATATCCTCCAGACAATAGAGTACGAAGATCATTAAAACCCGTATGCTACGGTTCCCGATGATGAAGGGATTTTTTAAAATCCTGTATGAGACGGGCCGTAATGAACCAGTCACATCTGAAATCGGGGAAAAACAAAAGCCGGGGATGTGAGGGCGGATGTCGATCCGTGCAAACATCCCTGGCTTTATTGATTTTTTGGCTGCAAAACGATAACAGAGAAAAAGAAAATTGTTTACAAATGGCGTTGCGCATTACTTTGGAACGGTTATAATAAAAGAGTAGAACGCCTCTCTAAATTGTATCTAAAAAAATACAATCTGCCTTCTGCCCACTTTTGACCCCTGTTTTGCTTGGTTTACAGAATATTCAGTTAAATACCTGCAATATTTTAAAATATCAGACAATATTTTGGCCCAAAACCATCATTTTTTACCGATGATAGATTTTTATGAAAGTGGAGGAAAAATCCACATTTTTGCTGGAATACGTATGCGAAGTGGTGGAAAAAAGCTATAGTTATTCGGGTTTTTAATTGCATGTGGGGGATGAGAGAAATTCGCGAGTTACATATTTTGCCGCAATATCGAAATAAAATATGCGACAAAGCGACCTCTCAAAAAGGCAGGGTAGAAATGAGGCTTGCCCGACATAGGGCATTGACACCAAATGTTGCGGCGTGTGTGTACATAATGCACCTCCTTGTAGAAATGAGGCTTGCCCGACATAGGGCATTGACACTGAATTGCTTTTGGAGTTCGATGTACAATTCCATAGTGTAGAAATGAGGCTTGCCCGA
>DEPS01000013.1:8826-9206 GCA_002358875.1 Lachnospiraceae bacterium UBA3386
GCCCGACATAGGGCATTGACACTTATCATCGCCGTTTCCTGTTCTGATCAAGTCCATTATGTAGAAATGAGGCTTGCCCGACATAGGGCATTGACACATTAGCAGTTAGCCTGCAAGCTATGGATAGCTTTAGTAGAAATGAGGCTTGCCCGACATAGGGCATTGACACAGAGCAACGGTATAGGTACCGCTTCCCGGTGAAGTTGCGTAGAAATGAGGCTTGCCCGACATAGGGCATTGACACTGACCTCCGTGCTGGCCTCCGTGTTGACCTCCGTGCTGGGTAGAAATGAGGCTTGCCCGACATAGGGCATTGACACCTCGTATTTCCTGGCATCTTCGTCCTTTTTGAACTTGACAGTAGAAATGAGGCTTGCCCG
>DEPS01000013.1:9220-9366 GCA_002358875.1 Lachnospiraceae bacterium UBA3386
GCCCGACATAGGGCATTGACACCCAAAGGGTGAATTTGATCAAGATGTGGTAAAATGGGAAGTAGAAATGAGGCTTGCCCGACATAGGGCATTGACACTCTATTACAGAGGCTTCTGCGGTTTCAGGTAGAAATGAGGCTTGCCCG
>DEPS01000129.1:0-1686 GCA_002358875.1 Lachnospiraceae bacterium UBA3386
TATAAGACGCTTTTATATACAGGACATGAAACAGAATACTGTTTTATTTGTTAGAGTTTGAGGTGTATATATGGAGGAATATGTAATCAAACAGAAAATCCAAATGGCCTGCATTGAACCTCGGGCACCGGAGGGATTGATCCAACAGGTGATCCTCCGCGCGAAGGCAGTGGTGATGGGTGTGGCGGCGCAAAAGCAATTGGAAACCGCGACGGCGGAGAACGTTTCCGGTCTGGTATCCCGAGTGTTGGTTGGCCAGCTTGCTACAGTATCGGAACTGCCGAAGGATGCACAGCCGGAACAGCTTGCGAGTCAATTGGAGCAGCAGCAGGCGTTTTTATCGGCAATTCGTGGCGGCAATGTAGTCCAGCGGCTGGATAGTGGTGAGTTGCTGCAGCAGATCACCGGTCAGAAGCCGGCAGTGGAGCGAGTAGTCCCCGAAATATCCGCTCCGAAAACAGAAGGCCCTGTAATGGGCTAAATCAACCCAACAACGAAGTGTTAAGGAGAATGATTATGATTAAAAACAGAACCGCGCAATTGATTTTCCAAACGATTTACTGCACCCTTGGCTTGGTAGGCTTTGTGGCATGTTTGGGTATCTTTGATGATATCAATATGATCCGGTGGGATTTCTATGTCCACTTTACTAATCTCAGCAACTTCCTGTGCATCGGTGTGATGCTGGCTTCTTTGATTCAGACCGCAAAGAAGAAGGAAGACAGCTATGTGACAACTGCTCCTGTTTTGAAGTTTATCGGTATGCTGGGCATTTTGCTGACCTTCCTTGTGTTCAACATTCTGTTGGCAGGCGCAGAAGGCCGTGATCCTCAACTGAACTGGCGTGTAAGCAGTCTGTGCTTCCATGTGGTTCTTCCCATTATGTACATTGCGGATTGGTTTTTGTTCTATGAGCGCAGGAACTGCAAGTGGTATTATCCAATCGCATCTATCGCTTTCCCCCTTGCTTATGTCATTTTCATCTTTATTCAAGCCGCGATCATGGGTTTCGATACATCCATTCTGATCCCCGGCACCACCACTCCGCTGATCTATCCCTATTTCTTCGTAAATCTGGAGACCCAGGGCACGGGCGGCGTGATCAAGTGGATCGTGATTTTACTGGTGGCATTTGTGGCTGTAGGTTATCTTTTCTTCGGATTGGATAAGCTGGGCAAGAAAAAGGTACAGAAGGTTTAATTGACATTGAATTGGAAGGAGAAAATTTATGCCAGCTACGAATATGACTGAACAACAACTGCGGGATTGGTATGCCAGATTTTCCCAGGAGGTGCTTGAAAAAGCAAGCATTGATGTCAACCGGATAGAAGACGTAGGCCGTATTAAAAACTACGCCATCGAAGAGTGGGGCACCTTGGATAATGCTGAAGATTACGAGAGAGCCAAGGTCGGCCATCCTACTTATGCGTTTATGCCCCATGACGGAACGAAGTGTCTGGTCCAGCGGCCGGAGTATGTGCCTATCGATGAGCACATGAAGTGGTTGGAGAATAATTTGAGGACAGGGACAGATCTGGGACTCGAAGACATTCGTAATCTGTATAATATGTCCCGCGCCGGTACATTGATGATCAATGCACCCGGTAAAGGTCCGAAGTTTATGCAGCAGGTATATACGGACGAAACCGGTAACATTACCACCTCGAAACCGGTTGAGGAATACAG
>DEPS01000129.1:1793-3202 GCA_002358875.1 Lachnospiraceae bacterium UBA3386
ATCCTGCTCAGTATACTCGCCCCCCGGAACCTGTAGCACCGGAACAGCCGGAGAATATGCACCCTGGTTGGTTGTCCTGGCTCGGCTGGAAGCTTGGCATCAAAGATACCGACTATGGCAAGCTGATGGAGTATAATAAGGCAAAGGATCGCTACCAGGAACGGTTAACTGCATGGCAGAATATCGACACTGCGGAATTGACAAAAAATTATGAAGCGGCGCTTGACAGGAGAAGGCAGTTCGAAAATGAAATGAAGGAGTTCAGAACCAGGAACTTGGCGATCCTCCATGGTGTCAATGGTGGCTATAATACTTATGCCTTGAATAAGATGTTTGATGATCAAGAAGCAGTTGCAAATATTGAGCCTGACAAGCGATATAATACTGTTATGAATCAAGAGGATCAGCGCATGAAGGCCTGGCATGACGAAACACCTCTTGGTCAGCTGGGTACTGCGTTGCAGAAGGTCCAAGCGAATCGGGACAATATCGCAAAGCGCACTTTGAAGGCTGCGAAAAGTCTGATGTGCTTTGACCAATCCGATGTGACCCAATGGCTCGAAAAGGGTGTCTACAAAAGAGGCGAGATCAACACCAAAAGCAAAACTGACCCGAGAAGGCCTGAGCCTCGCTTTGTTTGTGCACAGGGTGAAAAGCTTTCCATTGACGAACTCAGAGACAAACTACAAAAACTTACACCGGAGCAAGAGAGAGAGAGAGAGGCTTGGCAAGCTGACATGGATGTGTTGGCCGGTCTGGCAGGCTTTTGCGCTCTGGCTGCCAACGAGAACTTCGGCGATCTCGCAGCCAGCTTCTTCACGGTGGGTCATGCCAACAGCACCCACAAGATTCCGTACATCGGGCCTGCCCGTACCAAGGGCTTGGAAGCGGTCGCTGCTTGGGGTGATGGTGAGCCTCTCAAGCTCGGTCAGTTGTTCACCATGGGTTTGCGTGCGCTGAACCAGGAAGTGAAAAAGCTTGGGAGTTTGCAGGATCAGCATATCCTCGGCTGTATGTTCATGATTGATCATCTAATGAAGACCATGGAAATAAAAACCGACATTAAGGATTATGTTGATCTCAGTGAGGCAGAACAGAAGGATATCGAGCTAAACAGAGCGGTGTTTAAGGCCATTTATCAGGGCAAAGAAGCGCGTACCTCTTTGATGGAATACGCAGTTCATAAGAAGAACATGACACCGGAAGAACTGAAGCAGGCTGCTCTGGATATTTTATATGAGGATTATCTCACGAAAATGTCCTTAGATGGCACCGTACCCGACTTCGTTTCCGAGCCCGAACTCGTTGAAAAAGTAAAGATAAATCTGATTTCGAAATACGATCTTGATAAACTCGCCACTATGGAACGGCGAGATGTAGGTGTTCTGGCGGAATCCATGGTCGGATTC
>DEPS01000129.1:3288-3521 GCA_002358875.1 Lachnospiraceae bacterium UBA3386
CCTGAGGCGAACAATAATGAACTGAAAGCTCCTGAAATAAAGCAGCCTAACATAATGTAATTCAAGATAAGGAGGGGTATATATGGGTATTGCAAGAGAAGTAGGAAGTACCAATGAATACACTATCTATGCGCAATCAGCGGAAGATTATCTGAACAGCCATGCGGCCTTTGACAGTGATGTGGAGTTCAGCTTGAATCTTTTCCTGAGAACAGAATACGGTATAGATCTGG
>DEPS01000129.1:3646-4843 GCA_002358875.1 Lachnospiraceae bacterium UBA3386
TGAACTCGAACTTCTTCATGGACACATTGCAGAAGGGAACGCCGTACTTTATTCCTTCGTTGGATAAAGACCGTCATTTGGATTTTACCAATCCCAAGATCATAAAGGTTTCCCAGTATAAGGGCGAGAATCAGCTTTTTATTATGGGAGATCGGCAGCTGCGGCATGCGGAGGATGAGCTTAAGCATGTTGAGAAGCCGACCTTTTGGCAGCGCGTTGCAGATGGCTTTTTGAAGATCTTCGGTTCCCGGAATGCTGCCTGTGAGAACTATGAAAAATTCCAGGCGATGATGGAATCTACCCTTAAGGGTATGCACAAAGACTATGACAAGGTAAAAGCCTTTGAACTGGAACGTCAGGAGCAGGAGCGCCTGCAACAGCTGCAGGATGAAGAAGAGGCTAGAGATTTAGAAGAAAGAAGGCAGCTGGCGGCGGAATTTCAAAAGCAGCGCCAGGAAGAAACGAAAGGACTGACCTTTGCCGAGGTGCTTGCCGAGGAGGAGGAGCTGTGGCGGCAGGAGCAGCAGGAGCAGCAGGGAATTGAAATAATCACCTGGCCGGAATATACAAGACAAGCACCGAATTACATCAAGCGTAATATGAGCGCTGAAGAGTTTGACCAGGTTTTGAAACTGATGCAGGAGGAAGGTGGAAAATCTCTGGTAACTATCGTCGATGATCATCAGTGCAAAATCAATCACGAGGCCTTGGTCGCAGTAATGCTGTCTCGTCCGGCAAGGGACTTCCTGGAAAAAGCGAATGCCGCGGAAGACCGGAATAAATTCCTTCTGGAAAACCAGGAGTCATTCCTTCTGTTGGTCAACGATTTTGAAAAACAAGTGCGGGAGATTGACCTTTCCCTTGTGGACGAGCTTTTTTCACGAGATATCAACTCACGGTATGGGCCTGGAGTTACGGTGGGACAGAAGTTGATAATGACGCTGAAGGATTTGGATGTTAAGGTGCGCAATATTTATATGGATCATCTGGATAAAATCAGGGAGGAACAAGCGGAGCAGGAAAGACTGCGCCAGGAAAAACAGCGCAAGATCGAAGAGGCTACCCGCAGAAGAGACGAGGCTTTGAAGCGCAATCCGTATAACTCCGAAAATATTGAGGACTATATGAACGAGCCCGAGCCTCTGGAGAAGTCCTCCTTGGGGCAGAATAGCAGCGATTTCCCGCAGGACACCAACG
>DEPS01000129.1:4968-5158 GCA_002358875.1 Lachnospiraceae bacterium UBA3386
ACCAACGATTTCCCGGCATCCAACAGAAACTCTTGGGGCAATTTTGCTGATAATGGAAATGACTTTGGCAGTGTGAATAATAACCCCTTCGGCGATGCACCGCAGGCGAATCCGAATTCTCAGCCAAAGTATAATCCTTTTGATAATCCCCTTGTTAACCCCTTTGACGATGCACCGCAGACGACTCAGA
>DEPS01000049.1 GCA_002358875.1 Lachnospiraceae bacterium UBA3386
GTCCGGGTCTTCGTCCAGATTCGGGAACCATGCATCGGCTTCGTAGGCGTAGTCGATCTTAGTGATGTGAGCGGTATCGCAGTATGGCAGGAGCTGTGCGTAGACGCTGGCCCCGCCGATGATGTATACGTCCTCAGACGGGTAATCCCTGCAGCATTCCAGAAGCTCTTCAACACTGTGAACGACCTGTGCTCCGTGAACCACCAGGTCCCTGTTCGTTGACAGGATGATATTGGTGCGCCTGTCCAGGGGCTGTGACATGGGGAAGGTCTCCAGTGTCTTCCTGCCGTAGACGACCACTTTTCCCATGGTCTCCTGGCGGAACATCCTGTGGTCGTTTGGAATGCGGACCAGGAGCTGTCCTTTGTTTCCTATGGCCCATTTACTGTCCACTGCAGCGATCAGATTCATCTGAATTTTCCTTTCGTCTTTCTATTGATCGAAGAAATGTATTTTTCGCATCAGTCCCGATGGTCCCGTCATTGGTACATCAGTGCTGTATAAACGGCGTCGGACCGATCATCAAAGATACGTTCTTTACCGCCTGTACTTTTCAATGAGTTTCTCAAGATCAGCCGCAAACTTGTCAAGATCCTTGTTGGGAAGGCCTGTGCTGTCCTCGATGAGCTCCTGCAGGCGCTTGGAAGTGACCTTGAGCTTCGTGTAGGAGTCTGAGACGATGCGGGCCCTGGCAGCCTTCGAAAGCGGAACGCCCTTGGTCACCTCGATGAATTTGCCGTTGGCAAGGTCAAAGCGAGTGCCGCTGAAGGGCGCCATGGCGCTGTAGCCTTTTTCCGAAAGGAGCAAGGCAAACCCGGTCGCGACCTCGTCATCGCCGTGGACGACAAAAACCTTGTTAGGTTTTTTCGTAAAGCCGCCGATCCAGTCCAGCAGGCCGTTTTTGTCCGCATGGCCGGACAGGCTCTTAAGGCTCTCGATCCTGGCCTTTACTGCCACGGGCATGCCGAAAATATTTATTTCCTGGGCGCCGTCCAGGATCCTGCGCCCGGGAGAGCCGGCGGACTGATAGCCCACAAAAAGGATCGTGCTGTCTTCACGCCAGAGATTATGCTTTAAATGGTGCTTGATGCGGCCGGCGTCGCACATTCCGGAGGCACTGATGATGACCTTGGGGTCGTAATCGTCCAGGATGGATCTGGATTCCTCGGTGGAGATCATGAGCCGCAGTCCGGGGAAGGTGATGGGGTTGATTCCCTTGTGGATCAGTTCGAGCGCCTCTTCGTCATAGCATTTTTCCTCGTTTTCGAGAAAAATCTCTGTGGCGTCCACCGCCAGGGGGCTGTCCACATAGACAGGGAAATTTTTATATTCCGGCAGCATGTTGTACTGCTTGATCTGGCGTAAATAGTAAAGAATGACCTGGGTCCTGCCCACCGCGAAGGAGGGGATCACGACGTTGCCGCCCCGCCGGAAGGTGTCCCTGAGGATCTCTGCCAGCTCCTCGATGGGCGGCGCCCAGTCTCCCTCGTGCAGGCGGTCGCCGTAAGTGGATTCCATCACGACATAGTCCGCCTCCGCGGTCTTTACGGGGTCCTTGAGCAGGGGCTGGTCCTTGTTTCCTATGTCCCCGGAAAATACGATCTTCTTTTCTGTCCCGCCCTCGGTCAGCCACATTTCCACGCTGGCAGAGCCCAGGAGATGCCCGATATCTGTAAAACGGATGCGCACGCCGTCGCAGAGCGTATACATCTTTCCATACTCATAGGACTCGATCAGCTGGATCAGATTCATCGCGTCCTCCATGGTATAAATGGGTTCATACGCCTGTGCGTTTCCACTGCGCTTTTCTTTTTTATTGCGCCATTCCGCTTCCATGGTCTGGATGTGGGCGCTGTCGCGGAGCATGATATCACAGAGGCTGGCCGTTGCCTTCGTCGCCGCCACCTGCCCGCGAAATCCTTCCTTATATAACTTAGGCAGCATCCCCGTGTGATCTATATGCGCATGCGTAACGACCACAAAATCGATTTTTGAAGCCGGAACCGGAAGCGGCACATTTTCATACTTCATGCCGCCCTGCCGCATGCCGCAGTCTACCAGAATTCTCTTATTTCCAACCTGAAGGTAATGACAGCTTCCCGTCACCTCGTGGTCAGCTCCGATAAACTGAAGTTCCATGGATCGCCTCCCTGTCTGTATTCTCAAAAACTAGTATCCGAAAAAGTATCTGCGCACAAGCCACAGAACCAGGATATGCGCCGGGTAGAAGAAATAATAAAAATATTTATTCTGCTTTCCCCTCTTTCCATTGTAACACGCCAGGAAAAAAAATGCAGGCAGAGAATAAATCTCCGACCTCTTATACCATGTCAAAACCGCCAGCAAAGCGCCAAGAGACAGGATCCTGTATCTTCTGAGCACATACATCAGGACAATTACCATGATACCCGCGTGACTGTAATCGCTGTGGAGCGTGTCCGCGAGGCGGCAGAAGCCATAGACCGTGCTGCTGCCGGCAAAAAGCCACACAAATACTCCAAACAGCCTGCGGTCCGGACTGAAAAAAGGATGCTCCAGGCATATCGTTCCGTCCGCATCCAGACGAATGTCCTCTCCGGAATCTTTCCCGTCCTTTGGTCCGTCAGCTTCTTCTTTTTCTGAAAATTCCCTGTCCTTTTCCTTTTTACGCTTTTCTTTGCTCTCATCCCATAAGGGATCCCCGCGCAGAAAGATATTTCCCAGCTCCTCCAGCACCCAGATCGCCAGAAGCCCCAGCCCCAGCGTCACAAGAACATTTGCATGAAAAATTCTGGATCGCGAAAAAAAAGCCTGCTGAAAAGGAATCTGTGAAAGCGCCGCAAACACGGCAATGCGCACCAGATATTTCAGGCGGGAATACGGCCTCTCGTGCGTACAGATAAAACTCTCTACGAGCAGAAAGCAGAAAATCGGAAATGCCTGCCTTCCGACCGCCCGACCTAAACTGTCCAGAAGGTCTCCCATCGGCAGCAGGGAGCGCAGAGTTCTTCCGTCCGACAGCCAGGTGTATTCAAGAAAGACGTAAGTGATATGATCTATCAGCATTGTCAGAACAGCAAACCTTTTGAGCTGTCCTGCGTCAGCAGGGGGCAGATGCACCCGCATTTTTTCAAGACTGTCCAGCATAAACCCGCTTTTCCTTTCAACTGCAAAATGAACCGGAACAGGATGAACCGGAATCCACGCAAAAAAATACCCGGAATCATTGATGACTCCGGGTAATATAGAGCGATAGACGAGGCTCGAAC
>DEPS01000045.1 GCA_002358875.1 Lachnospiraceae bacterium UBA3386
GTAGCCGACGCCGAAGGTCCCCTGGTGAGAGAGCCTCTGCGCTCTGACTGCCATCCCGTCCAGCGCCCCGGCCATCATTACAAAGCTGCGGTGGCCGCATTCCGCGGCGCGGCTGCAAAAGGACTCGTCGAAATCCAGAAGCTCATCAAACTGCGCCCGTCCCATCACATCCATGACCCGTTCATCGTATACCGGGCCGTTTTCGTCAAATCCGTAGGGACCGTCGTCCCTTAGCTTATGGGAGAGGTCCCCGCTGGCAATAAAGACCACCCGGCGGTCCAGGCGCCTGGCCGCTTCCTGTATCTTCATTCCCAGGCGATAATGGTCAGCCAGGGAAAGACCTGACAGACCGATGCGCACGACCTCGTATTTTTCAGGGCTCAGATATTCATTCAGAAAATACAGAGGGATCATGGTCCCGTGGTCCAGCTGCGGATCCCTCTCTCCCATCGTCCCGCCCGGAAAATCGTCCCGGTCACAGAGTCCGCTCAGAGTATGGACAAACTCATAGTCGTAGGACGCGTGGATCCGGACGCCTCGCGCCCGAAAGCGCCCAAAATCACCCTTCGCCTCCGTGTCCGGAGAAATATGGAAATAGTCCTGATACATGATGGAATGGGGTGATGCGATCACAACCGTCTCCGGGCAAAGAGATGCCGCAAACCGCATGGCCTTTTTATAGGCATCTGTCGTCGCCTGGATCTTTCTTTCCTCTCCGTGCCCGACCTCCGGCAGGATGATCGGAGGATGGGGCACCATGACTGCGCCAATGACTGACATTTCTATACCTCCTGTTTTTTCTGACATACTGACACTTCCCGTGACAAATCAGGCTGCTTATCCGTCAGCAGTTGCCTGTATAAACATGATCCAGCATTTCTCCCGCGACCCCGGCCAGGCGGTACACGGTCTTTACGTCCGTGGCCGGCTCTGTCCACCTGTATCTTGGGAAATAGCGGGTCACATGAAGGGGGATGTCCCTTCCCCGTCCGCCGCGCAGCGAAGCGATCCAGGAAGCCGTCTGTCTCATCTCCTCCTCGCTGTCATTTTTCCCCGGAATAATGAGCTTTGTCAGTTCCACATGGCAGTAATCCGCCGCGCGGGCGATAAATTCCTTTACCATCTCCAGATCTCCGCTGACAAAGTCCCGGTAAAACTCTTCCGTAAAGCCTTTTATGTCTATGTTCATGGCGTCAATATAGGGCAGGAGCTCGCCCAGCACCTCCTGTGACGCCGTGCCGTTGGTGACCATGACCGTCTTCATCCCCTTTTCGTGAAAAAGACGGGCTGTATCTCTAACGAATTCATAGCCTACAAGCGGTTCATTATAGGTAAAAGCGATACCGATATTCCGGCGGCTTTTCAGCTCCAGGGCCAGACTGCACAGGTCCTGGGGAGAATAGTCCGCTATCTCAAGTGAACGTTCATTTCCTGTCGAGATCTGGTAATTCTGGCAGAAGGGACATTTCAGATTACAGCCGTAGCTCCCCACGGAGAGGATCCGGCTTCCAGGATAAAACCTGGCAAGGGGCTTTTTCTCAATGGGGTCGAGGGCCAGAGAGGTCAGCTTCCCGTAATTGGACGCGATGATCCTGCCTCCCTGATTTTTCCTTGCCCCGCAGACGCCTGTCTGTCCCTCTCCCAGGGCACAGCGGTTAAAGCAGACCCCGCAGCGAATTTTTTCTTTCAAAATATGTCTCCTCCAGACCTTTATCATCCTTGTGTTTGGTCACATTTTCCACAAAAGAACTGCCTGTACGGCCGGAGCGTGCTTTTCCCCGGCCGTGCAGGCAGAACTGTTCATTTACTGTTTTTTGACTCATAGATCAGCTCGCCCAGGGCCTGGTACAGGTTGTTGGGCTCAACCGGCTTGGACAGATGGGCGTTCATGCCAGCCTGGAGCGATCTCTGCACATCTTCGTCAAAGGCATTTGCGGTCAGGGCGATGATCGGGATCCTCTTCGCGTCCTCCCTGTCCATGGCGCGGATGGCCGCGGCTGCCTCCAGTCCGTCCATTTCCGGCATCCTCACATCCATAAGGATGGCTGCGTAGGCGCCGACCTCGCTCTTTTCGAACAGTTCGACAGCGATCCTTCCGTTTTCAGCATGGTCGGCCTCAACCCCCTCCAGCTCGAGAATGTCAATGATGATCTCTGCATTGATCTCAATATCCTCCGCTAAAAGGATGCGGCAGCCCTTGAGATCCGCCCTCTTCTTCTCCCTGAAAAGGGCCATGTTGTTGCGGCGGGCGATCCTCTCTAATTCCGCGACGACATTGGCGGCGAACAGGGGCTTGGTGAGGAAATTGTCCACTCCTATGCGCTGCGCCTCCTCCTGGATATCATCCCGGTTATAGGCCGTCAGGACGACGACGGCGGACTCTTTTTCATACTGCTTGCGGATCTCGGCAGACGCTTCAAGTCCGTTCATTCCCGGCATATTCCAGTCCATGAGGACAAGGTTATAGGGCTTGTGCTTGAGATGCTGGACCTCCATCATACGAAGGGCTTCTTCTCCGCTGGTGCAGATATCAGTCTTGATGCCGATCTCATCGAGCACCATCCGGGCGTGCTCCGCCGCGATCTTGTCGTCATCCACTACGAGGACATGAAGGGAATGAAGATCGATGACATCATCCTGGTCCTTGTCCTTCTGGTCACAGTTTCTGAGAGTGACCGTAACAGAAAATTCGGTCCCCTTGCCTTTTTCGGATTCGACGCTGATCGAGCCGTTCATCATCTCCACGAGCCGTTTCGTGATGGCCATTCCAAGACCTGTGCTGCCGTATTTTGTCTTGCGGCTGCCGTCCTCCTGGGAAAAGGCCTCGAAAATCCCGGGCAGGAATTCCCTGTCCATGCCGATGCCGGTGTCCCTGACATAGAAGCACAGTGTCGACTGATTCTCAAATTCAGTTTTTTTCTCAACCGTCAAGCTGACGCTGCCGGGCACGTCGGTAAATTTGATGGCATTCGACAAAATGTTGATGAGAACCTCCTTCAGCTTCATATCGTCGCCGATGTAGGAGGCATCCACCTGATTCAGGATACGGCACTCGTAGGTAAGGCCCTTGTCACTGCACTGGGACATGACCATGGAGTTGATCTGGTCCAGCATGGCGCTAAAGGAAAAGACCTCCCTGTGCAGGACCATGCGGCCGGACTCGATCCGGCTCATGTCTAGAATGTCGTTGATCAGGTTGAGCAGATGTCTGGCGCTCCCGCCGATCTTCTGCAGATAATCCTTTGTCTGTTCGTTCAGGGTCTCATCCCTGAGGGCCAGTGTGTCAAGGCCTATGATGGCGTTCATCGGCGTGCGGATCTCATGGCTCATGCTGGAGAGGAAGGATGTCTTTGCCTTGTTGGCCTGCTCAGCCGCATCCAGGGCGTCAGCCAGGGCTTCACTCTTTGCCATGGCGTCCCGCATCTCGGCATCGACGTTAGTAATGCCGACGATGATAAAGTGCTCATCGTCCTCCAGACGGGAGATCTTCATACTGACGTAGACAGGGCCCTTTTCTCCTGTCTTTCGATAAGTCATGACAAAGGTGCCGCTCCTGTTCAAGGCCTTCATCAGGGTCCGGCGGTCCATGGCCTGCAGGAACATCTCATGGTCGTCGTCAAATACATTCCGGTCGAGTTCTTCGATACAGTCGCTGAAAAAATGCCAGCCGCGCCGCATCTCGGACAGGGCGCTTCCGTTTTCTCCTCTTCGGTACTCGATGAATTCCTCCGTATCGAGATTGACATAGAACATATCCGTATAATCGCGGGCCAGCGTCTTGGCGATATGGGTATACATGATCCCTGCGCTGCGGGCGTTTTCATAGGCCTCCTTTGTCATGGCGTTTTCATGCTGGATGCGGACCATGTCCGTGACATCCTGGCACATTCCCAGAATACAGAGCTTCCCCGCAAAATCGATATATTTGAGCTTTGTCGTCTGGAACTGCCTCTGCGAGCCTGCGGCGTCGCGCACGTCTTCGTAGAATATGTAAGGCTTATCCATGGACAGGGCGATCCGGTCATCCTTTACAAAATGACCTGCCGTCTCCGCGTCAAAGATCTGTATGTCGGTCAGCCCGACTACGCCCGCCGGATTTTCCTTGAGGGCATAATTGGCAAAGGCCTGATTGCAGGCCAGGTACACCCCTGTCCTGGCGTCCTTGGTAAAGGTCATACCCGGCATATTATCCAGAAGGGAGCTGATGGAGTCCTTCAGCTCCGCGATCTTCCGGGCCGAGATCACCTCATTTTCCGCTTCCGAAAGCCTCTCCTCAAGCTTTTGTGTATCCCGGAAATTGCTCAGCAGCATGCTGAGAAAGAGGACGAACAGGCCCAGGGAAACACCGGAATACAGAATATTGGTGCTGGTGATCGCCTTGGCCTGCTGGTGCAGGTATTCGGCTCTTTCCACCTCGGCATTCTCTTCCCCCTCATTTTTCTCATGGCTCTGGTGATAGTCATAGATCCGTTCCACTGCACTGTTGGCAGCCGCCTCCGTCGCCCTGGAGACCCACATCATGGATGCAAAAAGGACCAGGACCAGCAGGATGACCCAGACGACTATGCTCTGCCCGTATTCGCCTTCCTTCTCTCTTTTGGAAAGAAGCCGCCGGTAATAGAAGAGCCCCAGCACCGACCAGACGATGAAAAGGGCATAGGACACCGTCTCCATGGCATGGAAAGGCAAAAGTCCGGGGATGAGCAGCAGCATAGCGAAAAAGAGCATGATCACGATGCCGGTCACCCGCTCCCTGCGCCGGCCTTCCTTTTTCGCCTGGAGGCAGACCGCGTGGGAGATCAGTCCGTAGATCAGGGTAGCGCCTAGCGTGGTGACATCGACGATCCAGCCGATCGCCGTCCTTCCGAGAAAGGGCATAAAAAGAGAAATGACAACGACCGACATAATCGCAGCGGCCGGAGCTCCGTGCCGGTTCAGCCCGGCAAGCTCCCGGGGCGCTTCTCCTTCCCGTCCGGCTGCGTATAAAAGGCGGCTTAAGGCCATCATATTGCCGATCAGGCTGGTCAGAATCACGCAAAAGAGCGAGATCATCAGGGCTGCGACGCCATAATTTCCAAAGTAGTGATCCGCCGCGTAAAAGGCCGGGACCGCCTTTATCCCCTCCAGATTCCCCATGTCGCGGAAATAATCAAGCCAGCCGGCATACTCCGGCGGATAGGCGCTAATGGAGAGCATGGAAACAAACAGATAAAGTATCGTGGTTACAGTCACAGATCCGAACAGGATACCGCGGACCTTTTTTACCGAAAAACTGTATTCCTCGGAGAAATGCGCGATGTTCTCAAAACCGATGAATGCCCAGGGCGAAATGACAGCGATGCGGAGGATCTGCCCGAAGGCTGCGGATCCTTCCGTATACAGGGGGGCATAACTGAAAGAATTCTCATGACGCAGGACCGCAGCTACTGCGAAAAATGTAAATCCGATTGAAAAGACCAGGGCGGCGCAGGCCATAATGCGGTTTGAAATCCGCGACCTGCATGTGCACAAAAAGCCGATCAGGACCAGGGCACAGATGGAAAGCAGCGCTTCACCAAGCCACACTTCATATCCGAAGATCCGGTAATGGAATCCGAAGCAAAAGGCTTTTCCCAGAAAAAAGCGGGCAAAAAGCGGGAGCGAGGTCATATTGGCCCAGAGGATCGACAGATAGGTCAGAAGTACAAACCAGAAGGCCAGAAATCCGAAATCATT
>DEPS01000032.1 GCA_002358875.1 Lachnospiraceae bacterium UBA3386
AAATGGATCTCGACGCGGCTGTTCACGCAGCCCTTGACGGGATGCCTGAGGAGTACCTTATAAAAGCTTTTCTAATGGGAAACAGGGCGGAGGTGAAGAAAATGTTCCTTACCGAATACAATGAAGAAAAGGTTTTGGAGAAAGAGAGGGAGGAAGGCCGCAGGGAAGGTCGTGAGGAAGGCCGCAGGGAAGGTCATCAGGAAGGCGTGAACCAGGCCAGAGTCGAGAATATAAAGAATCTGATGGAGTCTTTAAAGCTGACAGCGAAGCAGGCGATGGATGCATTAAAGATTCCGGATTCCGAGAGGGAAAAGTATATGCCGCTGCTGTGATGGACCAGGGAATGGTTGCACGTTTCACTTTGTGACGGTTGTTTGGGCCTTCATCGGTTATTTTTGAACAGGGGACGGTTCCCCGTTCCGCTTTTTCCATATGAGCAGTTTCCGCGCTTATTGATCAGGATGTCAGATGTGTTTGCCAGCCGCTGTCGGTTCCTGATAGAAATAGAACCGTTATAGTGCGTTTTTTTGACGGAAGATTATGAAGAAAATCAGGTTTATTTTTATTATTGTTTTCATTGCGGCGGTTGTCTTTTTTTACAAGAACGGCATGTCTGGCGGAGTATCCGTTATCAGAAACTGGATCCATGATAGGACGGATGACACTTTTTTGGACGAAGATACCAATGAATTGACGGGCAGACTGAATAAGCTGCTCACGCAGGCTGAAGAAAGAATATCCGGTTTTGAGGAGAGGGTAAATCTAAAAAAAGCTGCTGCACTTCTTTCGGAAGAAGAGTTGGAAAAAGCTCACGGGTATTACTATCAGTTCCTTTCGGAATCAGAAGCAAGTGCTTATGATTCATTTGAATCTTCGTGCAGGAGCTATCTTTCGGAGGCATATCTTCCGGTCATGGATTATGCGGAGATGGTGAATGCCATGAATGCATTTCGAAATGACCATCCGGAATATTATTGGCTTCATGATGAGATCCTCTATCGCCAGTGGAATGGCGGAATCGCGCAGAGCGCCAGTATTCCGGTTCCGGAGGACGCGCCGGATATTCAGAACCAGATACAGCTTATCGCGAAGGAGCTTGTAGAAAAAGCCTCTGCTTCCTGCGAAACGGAATATGATAAGTATAAGTATTTTTTTAACTATATCATTGATAACACCGAGTATGGCCAGGTGAATGAAAAGCGCGGACAGACTATTGAAGGGGTGTTTCTGGATCATAAGGCTGTTTGCGGCGGCTATGCAGCTGCATACAAATATTTATGTGATCTGGCGGGCCTGAAATGTGTTAAGGTCATGGGAACAGCCTATAATTATGATGGATCAGGCCGGGGGCTTCATGCTTGGAATCTGATATGGATCGAAGAAAAACCGTACTGGGTCGATGTGACATGGGGAGATCCCCAATTCGAGGGGGGATCAAACAGCTGGGATGAAGGCTGGCGTGACTATTCCAATTTTTGTGCTTTGGACGAGGATTTTTTCAAGACCCACCGGATCGATTATAAACTCGGAATGGGCGATATCGGTTCCCTATCGACAGACGGACAGGAAAAGGATTATCTGACTGTTTCCTATCCGGCCTGCGATGATGCAGCATATGAATATTATCATTTGAACGGATTCTTCTTTGAGAGCAGTCAGGAAGCGCAGGAGTACCTGGCTCAGCAGATGAGAGAGCATTCTGCGCAGGTACAAATGAAACTAAGCAGCTCCAGGGAATATTCGGAGATGATATCGGTCGTAACGAACAGTTCTCTGATGGGACAGATGGCTTATGATGCCGGCTATTCGTTCACGGAATATCAGTACATTCCAATCGCAGCGTTCAATACGCTGGTGATAAATTTCAGATGATCAGTTGGATGTTTTGATATGCCTCTGCTTTTAATAATGCGAAGAACAGGGGAAGCAAGACCAAAGGAACAATTACTCTGAAAGACATCACGATTGGGAGCAAGTACAAAAACAAATATCAGACGAAGGCAAAATACGCAGTGAGGAGTGATGTAAGCGGAAAATTCATATTCAAGAATGTACCTGCCGGGAAATGGCTCCTTTATGTCAAATATTCCAGTTACGTGATGTCCGAACAGGTTGTATTGAAGAAGGGCCAGGATTGGTACGATACCTTTAAGATGGGACGTTACAATCCATATCTCGGGTGGTAAACCGGCAAACAGATTCCGGCCGGAGGAAGGAGTTCGAGATGGCTGTCTATACGATGACGAAACAGTACCGCACGAAGGCGAACATGGGGATGATCGACGTGACCCCTGATTTTCAGGCTGCCGTGGATCAGGCCTGTAAGGAAAAGAAAATCAAGAGCGGGATCATCACAGGGTTCACTACCGGAGGGGTTGCCGCGCTGACGACGCTGGAATTTGAGCCGGGGCTCGTCCGGCACGACGTCCGGGAAGCTATGCAGGGCATTGCCCCTTACCGCGACGAGAACGGGAATGTCCGTCCCTACCGCCACCACGATACCTGGCATGATGACAACGGATCCTCCCACATTCACTCCCTGATCCTGTCTCCGTTCATAACAGTCCCGTTTGTGAACGGAAAAATCACCACAGGCCCCTGGCAGAACCTTACCCTCGTTGAATGCGATACGCGCGACCGGCACAGGGAGATCGTCTTCCAGGTAATGGGCGAGTGAGAATGAAACAGGGGACGGTTCCTCGTTCCGCTTTGTGGCGGTTGTTTGAAAAACGTGCCTGTCACCGTGAATGATACTCCGGGCAATCATGGTTGTTTTCATCCGCACTTGCTTTATAAAACGCCTCACAATTCTTATACGGACATTCATACCTGGCCTTTTCGTATCTCTCATGCAGCGCTGCGACGTCGAATCCTTCAGGGAAATCCGTACCGTTTTCGATTTCCGCAGGCGTCTCGCAAGGCTGCGGTTCTTCCTTCCGGTATCGGCGAATTGTACGCCGGTATTCCCTGCGGATTTTCTCCTGTTCCGTGAGCGGCTGTCCTCGCAGAAAGCGCCTCAGACGGCTGCCCGCGGAGTCCGCGTCTCCAATCTTATCCGTTATATCTTCAAGCCTTGTCGCGATATCACCATTCTCCTCCGGCATTTCGCGAAAATCTTTCACCACGCCGGTCAGCGAACGCCATACAGAGAAAACCAGGGCAGATGTGGCTCCCGAAAAGAGCATGACGGCGAGGAAGCGTTCGAGCTCCAGAAGCCATCCGGGAGGATCATGGCGCTCCCGGGAGATTCCAAGGCCAAAGGGAATCTTGATGATCTCTTCTCTGATACAGGAATCCTTCTGTTTTACGCCGGCCGTTTTGATTTTCACTCCCACCAGCTCCATTTTCCTCAGATCCCTGTAGCGGCGTCCGTCTGCCGTAAAGACAGTTGGCACAGACACAATGCACAGTGTAATGATCAGAGCCGCCAGGATCCTGCCCCGGATTCTGCGGATTTTGTTTTGCGGAACATTCACCAGATTCTCCGTCTCCTGTAAATACTGCAGCAATACCTCCATCGACCTGTAAACGAGTGTTCCAATCAGGTATGCTGCACCGCTTCCGATTGCGATGTTGCATAGAGGAGGACACGCATTGAGAAGCCCCATGAGATAGGCGGCAATAAACAGAGACAGACACAGGAAACCGGGCTTTTGAGACAGAATATTCTTTTCCTGCCATGTATGGTCATTTTCCATACGTGCGCGCCGACGCCGGTTTTCGCGGACACGAAGCCTCAAGGCGCCTTCCGCGATCCAGCTTCCGCCTAGGATCATCTCCAGCAGGACGATCATGGACGGAATTTTTTTCAAGGAGGCATCCGAAGCAGCCATATTTTGAGCACTTGCGGCAGCGGACACGGAACCCGCGGAGGATGACGCAAACAAAAAAACCGGAAGAATTTTTCCTATTGCGATTGTCGCTGCAAACATGGTAAAGCTGATCAGTATATATACCTGGATGGACCGGACTTTCCTCACAGAAATCCGGACTGCCGAGGAAAGGGGCAGCAGACTAAAGGCAGCCAGGTAAAGCGGCAGAATCCATGCATCCACCCTCTGTTCACAGACAGCATAGACCATCGGCCCGACAATTGCCGTGAGCAGTACCGGGTGCAGGATCTCCAGTATATGCGCGATGGTTTTCTCCCTCTTATTCATAAATTCTTTCATTCTGACTTATACCCCATGCCGCAGCGC
>DEPS01000067.1 GCA_002358875.1 Lachnospiraceae bacterium UBA3386
ATGTAGACCTTCTGGAAGCCGTCGAACAGGAGCCTTGACGCGGACACTGTAAAGAGCTGCTCAGGGCCCTTGTTTGTGCCGGCAGGCATCCCCGAGATCCTCACCTGTGTCGTCTCGCAGCGCGAGGCACTCATCCGGCTGGCGACAAACCTTTTCCATATGAGCTGATACAGCCTGTACTGCTCCCGCGAGAGCGAATCCTTGAGCTGGGCAGGAAGGCGGCTGACATCCGTCGGGCGGATAGCCTCGTGGGCGTCCTGGATCTTGGCGCCCTTTTTGTCCTCTTTTTCCTGTTTCAGGAGATAGTCCGCTCCATAGTTTTCTTCAATGAAGGATGCAGCCATGGCCTGAGCTTCGTCGGAAACGCGGACGCTGTCTGTTCTGAGATAGGTGATCAGGGCGACCGTTCCCTGTCCCTTCACCTCGACGCCCTCATAAAGCTGCTGGGCTACCCGCATGGTCTTCTGGGTGGAAAAATTCAGGTTCCTGCTCGCCTCCTGCTGGAGGGTCGACGTCGTAAAGGGGAGGGGGGACTTGCGCACTCTCTCTGAACGCCGGATCTCCCGGATCGAGAAGGAGCCTCCCTCCAGGCTGTCCATGACCCTTGAGGTCTCTTCCCTTGTCTTAAGCTCCGCCTTTACGGATTTGCCGTCAGGTCCAATCTCTCCGTAATAGTGGGCCGTCAGGGGCTTCGTCCGTCCGTCCACACAAAGCTGCGCGTCCAGCGTCCAGTATTCCTGGGGGATGAAGGAATTGATCTCGTCCTCACGATCCCCGATCATCCTGAGGGCTACGGACTGTACCCGGCCTGCGGACAGCCCCCTTTTGACCTTTGCCCACAGAAGAGGCGAGATCTGGTAGCCCACCATCCTGTCAAGGATGCGCCGCGTCTGCTGGGCATCGACCAGATTCATATCAAGGTCCCTTGCGTTTTTGAGTGATTCCGTCACAGCCTTTTTCGTGATCTCGTTAAAGGTGATCCGCAGGACCTGCTTATCCTTGACGCCCTCCAGCTTCAGAGCAGCGATCAGATGCCAGGAGATTGCCTCCCCCTCGCGGTCAGGGTCCGTCGCCAGATAGACGCGGTCCGCGTTCTTTACCAGCTTTCGCAGCCCTGCCAGGAGCTCCCCTTTTCCACGGATCGTGATGTACTGAGGTTCATAGTCGTGCTCTATGTCGATTCCCAGCTTGCTCTTGGGAAGATCCCGCACATGTCCGTTGGAAGCCGCCACCTCGTAGCTGGAACCAAGGAATTTTTTAATTGTCTTCACCTTTGCAGGTGACTCCACGATCACCAGATTCTGTTTTTTACGACTTACTGCCATTTCAACCTCTGTTATATGCCAAGGAGCCTGCGCTTTCGCCCAATCATCTCCTCAATGTTTTCCATGTATGTCGCGACATCCTTGCAGTTGTCGCTTCGCTCGATCCGCCCGCCGGGAAAAACCGCCTTGGTGATACTGCCCGCACCCAGCGCCAGGATGGTCTGCTTCTCCTCCATGATCAGGATATTGTAAATGCCTGCCTTCCCGGGGCGCGCGTAGCCCACGTTCTCCAGATTTCCGGATATATTTTTCTGCCGGTACAGGTAATATGGCTCCATACCCATGCGAGCAGCCGCCTGAGCGGAAAGCTCCACACATCCGTCCGTGCTGCTGATAAAGGAATATCCTTTTTCCTCTATCAATTTCTGCATGCGCGACCCCCTCTTCAAAGCGAGAGAGTGCACGGTCAGGCTGTCCGGAGAGAGCTTTTCGATCTCTTCGAGTGTCCTTTTCACATCGTCCTGGGTCTCCTGCGGGAGTCCGAGGATAATGTCCATATTAATGTCGTCAAAACCGGCCTCACGGCACATACGGAAAGCCTCCCGCACCTGCCCGACCGTATGCCTGCGCCCGATCAGTCGCAGCGTCTCTTCCTTCATGGTCTGCGGATTGACGCTGATCCTGGTAACATCGTGGGCGCGGATGACACGCAGCTTGTCCATGGTGATGCTGTCCGGGCGTCCGGCCTCCACCGTAAACTCCCGGATCCCTTCCAGGGAAAAATACTTTTCCAGCATGGAAAAAAGCCGTTCAAGCTGGGCAGGCTCAAGCGTCGTCGGCGTCCCGCCGCCGATATAAACGGTATCCAGGACCTTGCCGCGCATGAGCTCCGCAGAGGCCCTCATTTCCATTTCCAGCCTGTCCAGGTATTCGTCCACCCTGTCCTTCCATCCGGCAAGATTGAAGGACGGAAAAGAGCAGTAGAGGCAGGTCGTAGGGCAGAAGGGAATGCCGACATACAGGCTGTAGCCGTCCCTGTAATGGATCTTCGACAGGATCTCCCTCTCATTGCACGCGATCTGAGCGGAAAGAGCCGCCTTTTCCGGGCTGACCAGATGGTCACGCTCCATAGCCGCTGCCGCTTCGTCTGTCGTCATCCCCTCAAGCAGGTACTGCATGGCCAGCTTTGCCGGCCGTATGCCGATGAGCTCGCCCCAGGGGAGTGTACGCCCCTCCCGCTTCGAGAGCATCTCATAGAGAAGGTGCTTCAAAGCGGTCTTGAGCTCCTGGCCTTTTACCGCAAAGGAAATGCCCGCGGGCGCGGGCACAGTCCTGTGTTCGCTCCCGTCGCAGAAAAAGACCGTGACGTCTTTCTCCGCAAAAAAAAACCTCAGAAAAGGCTCCTTAGCGATCTGCTGGTATTTGCGGTTACCGGCTGCGTCCGCTTCCAGGAGGACCTTTACATCCTCCTGAGGGTAAAAAGCCCTGATCAGAGAGTGAATCTCATATCTGTATAAATCAAGATTAACAATTGCTGTAATCATCTGCGTCCTGCGCCCGTTCTGAAAAAGCCTGACGGTTCCTTAAAGACTG
Organism: Lachnospiraceae bacterium UBA3386; assembly: GCA_002358875.1. Taxonomy (GTDB): domain Bacteria; phylum Bacillota; class Clostridia; order Lachnospirales; family Lachnospiraceae; genus CAG-791. Next base: position 2,859 of record DEPS01000067.1, read on the forward strand.
ACTGTCCTCTGATGCCCGACGGTTCCTTATAAGGCTGACTGTCCCCAAAAAGCCGACCGTCCGGACATTTTTGCCTGTATGAAAAACGGCTGTCCGTAACCCGCTCTTATTCCCTCACAAACCAATTGTGCTTTTTTTCATAGCCGATCGTGGTTGTGTTTCCGTGACCGGGAAAAACCGTCGTGTCATCCGGCAGAGTATAAAGCCTTGTGCGGATGGAGTCAAGCAAAATTTCACCGTCTCCGGTAGGAAAATCGGAACGGCCCACGGAAGCCTCGAAAAGAGTGTCTCCGCTGAGCAGGATATGACCCTCTTCTATATAATAGGAGCAGCTCCCCTCCGTGTGTCCCGGAGTATGGATCGTGCGCAGCCGGATGCCGCCAAGCTCCACCTCTTCCCCGTCCTGGAGCCAGTGATCCACCGAAGCAGTGCAGGGCCTTCCGAACGAAACAGACTGATTGAGGTTTGCGGATTTACAGAGACTTTTCTCGTGGACACAGGCATAAACAGGCGCACCGGTGCGCTCCTTCATGGCTTCCAGGCCCAGGATATGGTCAAAATGCGCATGTGTTAAAAAGATCGCCTTTACGGTAAGATTCTGCTTTTCCAGCTCATCGCACAGTCTGTCTCCCAGATCTCCCGGATCAAATACGATGGTCTGCGCGCTTCCTTCTCTGTAAATATAATAAAAATTGGTCTCCACTGAGCCGACCACATAGCAGCTGACCTTGATCTGTCCCATTTCCTTTTCCATATTAGCTCCCTGTTATTTTCCTCCGGAGCGCTTTACAGCCTGTACGTTCCGGATATTCTGCAGGCTCCCGACAATATCCTGAAGCTCCTGCCTGCTCTTCACCTCAAAGCCCAGAGTGATCGTCGCGATCCCCTGTCTGCTGGGCATGGAATTGATGCGGCGGATATTGATATCCTTCTCGCAGAAAACCTTTGTGATCTCGTTAAGCAGCCCCGGCCTGTCTCCGGCAAAGACCCTGATCTCGACCAGGAAACCTTCTTCCTTCGTCTGCTCGGTCTCCTGCGCCCACCAGGCCTCGATGAGCCGGTCCTTTTCCTCTTCCGGAATATTCGTGACGTTGCTGCAGTCGCTCCGGTGTATGGAAATCCCCCTTCCCCTGGTGATAAAACCGACGATCTCGTCACCGGGAACCGGGTTGCAGCACCTGGAAAAACGCACCGAAACATCGTGCACGCCCTTCACGACCACACGTCCTCCCCCGCCGGTATGACGCATCTGCTGGGGGTTATTCTGATACTGGCTGATGATCTCCTCGTCCGTGATCTGCTCTTTATGGTCTTCCGCGTAAAGATCCTGGAGCTTATTGACGACCTGTCCCTCTTTCAGCCCCCCGCGCCCGATAGCCGCAAGGATGGAATTCCAGTCCCTGAATCCGTACTTTCGAAGAACAGCCTCCTGATAGACAGGCTTCATCAGATCAGAAAGAATCAGGGAATGGCTTTTTGCGTAGGACGTCACCAGGTCTTTTCCTCTGGCGATGTTCTCGTCCTTGTTTTCCCTTTTGAACCACTGATTGATCTTATTCCGGGTCGAGGCGCTCTTTACGAAATTCAGCCAGTCCAGGCTGGGTCCTTTCGAGGACGCGCTCGTCATGACCTCGATACGGTCCCCGTTCTTTATCACATAGTCGATCGGGACCAGCTTGTCATTTACCCTGGCACCGACCATTCTGTTGCCCACAGCGGTGTGGATGGCATAGGCAAAATCGACCGGAGTCGAGCCCGCGGGAAGGTTTTTGACCTCTCCTCGTGGAGTAAAACAGTATACATCGTCTGAAAACAGGTTGAGGTCGCTTTTGAGCAGATCCATAAACTCCCGGTTGTCGGACATGTCCTGCTGCCATTCGAGGATCTGGCGAAGCCATGTGAGCTTCTCCTCCTCGCGGGTCTTTTCGACCTTCTCGCTGCCTCCCGCTTCCTTGTATTTCCAGTGAGCGGCAATACCGTATTCCGCAGCCCTGTGCATGTCCTTTGTGCGGATCTGGATCTCGAAGGGCTGGCCTGTGGGACCGATCAGGGTCGTATGGAGCGACTGATACATATTCGCCTTGGGCATGGCAATATAGTCCTTAAAACGCCCCGGAATCGGCTTGTACATCTCATGGATGGTACCAAGCACGGCATAACAGTCCCGGATGGTACCAACGATCACGCGGATGGCAAAGAGATCATATATCTCCTCCAGTGATTTCTGCTGATTCAGCATTTTCTTGTAGATGCTGAAAAGATGCTTGACGCGCCCGTCAACCGTTCCTTCGATCCCCGCTTCACGAAGGTGTTCCTTGACCTGAGCCGCGATCTCCTGCACATAGTGCTCGCGCTCGCTCTTTCGCTGCTCCACCTTTGCCAGAAGGTCAAAATAGACATCCGGGAAAAGGTATCTGAGCGACAGGTCATCGAGCTCGACCTTTATCTTTGAAATCCCCAGGCGGTCCGCAATCGGAGAATAGATGTCCAGTGTTTCCTGGGCGATCCGCTGCTGCTTCTCCGCCGGCATAAACTGGAGGGTCCTCATATTGTGGAGGCGGTCCGCCAGCTTGATCAGAATGACGCGGATATCCTTTGCCATAGCCAGGAACATCTTGCGAAGGTTCCTTGCCTGCATCTCCTGCTGCACCTGTGTCTTGTCACCATAGTCCCCGGAGAGCTTGAGTTTTTTGAGCTTTGTAACACCGTCAACCAAAAGAGCCACATCCGACCCGAACTGGTCCTCGATCTCCTCTTTGGTAAGGACCGTATCCTCCACAACATCATGGAGAAGCCCTGCGGCGATCGTCTCCTTGTCCAGCTCCAGACCGGCCAGGATGATAGAAACACACAGCGGATGTATAATATAAGGTTCTCCTGATTTACGCAGCTGTCCCCTGTGCGCCCCGGCAGCGATCTCATAGGCCCTCTCAATCAGAGAAATATCGTCTGAGGGATGATATTTTCTCACACAATCGATCAGGCTCCGGTAAAGATCCTCCGGAGAATGGTATTCCCCGATGCTCTCGATCTTACCGGTGTCTATGGCGATTTCTTCTATGACGTCCTTTTTCCTCATGATGTCTGCCATGATACACCCCTGCCTGTTATTGCCTGAAAATAAAAAAATTTTACCCATTATAGTCTGTTTTGTTTTCGGCGTCAATCGAAAATCAGCTGAGAAAGAAGGAAAATACCATCAATCGGACTTATACCCTGTGCCGCAGCGCACAGGCCCGAAGGCACCCGAAGCGTTTTTGCGAAGGCAAAAACGGCGATGGGAT
>DEPS01000055.1 GCA_002358875.1 Lachnospiraceae bacterium UBA3386
CCATGGGCAAGATCAAGATAATTACAGATGATCGCCTTTAAAAAGGCAAACGCCCCGGTTCCATCCGTCAGAACATGGAACATCTCCAGATTGATCCGCCGCCGGTAATAATTTACACGGTAAAGAAGCCTGCGCCGCCCGTCCCGGTAGATGGGGGCACAGGGCGGTTTGTTCTCCCTGTGCACCACTGCAGGGATATTGCTGCTGTCCAGATAATACCAGAACAGCCCCTTTCTGAGTACGCTCGCAAAATGCGGAAAATCCGGCACAGCCCGGTCCAGGGCCTTTTGCAGCAGCGTCCCGTCAACCTCCTCCTTCAGCTCACAGGAAATACGGAACACCCTCGTGTCCGCCCCCTTGGTCGTCGGAGGCACGATCTTAGCCGCGTTATCAAGTTCATACCATTTCTGTTTCGCCATCGCCCGGACAACCTCCCCGATACCCGAGAAATACGCTCAACACACCACGCATCTTATTTACGAAAGATCCTGTTTTAAACAGCCTGCTCTGCTGTCTAACAGCAGCAGTAAAACTGCCCGCGACCATCGCATCCGCATATCTGCATGCCTGCATTTACGCTGCCGGTCACGTCCGCCTGTCTGCACGGCCGCTTCCGGTCACGTCTGCTTCGTTTCCATATCTGCACGATCTGCAAGCCGCGTCTTTTTTGCCCGCCGTCCGGCTTCCTTCAGCGCCTTTTTACGCCTTTCGATGAGTTCTTTTTTCTGCTTCCGCGTCCTTTTGCGGGTAAGCTCCAGCCCTTCGTCCCTGACATCGCCCTCCACGGCAGCTGCAAGCCATGCAGCCATGCTGGGCCGGGTGCGCCTGTGAAGATAGAACTCCGGCTGGCGGACCATGGTGTGGATCGTCCCGCCGCGGTATAAAAACGGCCTCTTCCAGTCGCAGAGATAAATTCCGAAATCAGGCGTGATCTCCTTGAGAGAGCCCGTCATGTCCCGAAGCTGCCGCTGGAAGATCCTCTGGATCCGGTCATCGGTGTCGTAGCGCCGGTTTTTTACATCATTATAGAAAGCGCTCAGCAGATAATCCCTCACGGAATTCGCGTACAGGTACCTCCACTCACTGCCGTGCCTTTTGTAAAGCGCTCGGTACCAGTCCAGAGTCAGGTTCCGCCCGTGAATATCCCGGCATATCTCCTCCGGCACATTCCAGACCTCCCGCGCCGTCTTTTTCCAGTTCCTGTTTAAAAGGAGCGCGCTGTCGGACAGCAGGGTCACATCCCTGCACTGCGGATAGTAATCCTGATGGACCTTTTCCGCCAGAGCGGGCACAGCAAAAGCCCCCGCGCTCTCTCCTGCGATCAGGAGCTTCCCGGCCGAGGGAAAAAGCCTTCTGCTTATCTGCATCGACAGACAAAAATTTTCAAATCCATGGAAATGAATGCACTGCTCCTGGCCCTGATCATCCTTAAAATGATACTCGTTCCTGCCCAAATGCATATCTCCCGTCGCATAGGTGATCACGACGAAATTCCAGTCATAAAAAGGATTCTTTCGGGAATTATCCGTGAGCCCCACTCCTATATTATAGATCTGTGTGAAAGGACGCAGGTTGCTCCAATAATAATTGGGCTGCCAGGCCAGAACCCGTCCTCCGGTCACCGGCCGCGCCGCCGTGTAGGGATTCCAGGCAATGCCCCCTCCCGAGAAGAATACGCACAGCTTTTCCGAATTTCCTCTTCGCGCGTAAATATGATACTCCGACCCGTCTGCAGTACAGCCTCCCTCAACGGGAATCCTGTACCACACGCAGGGCTCCATCTGAGGCACTTCCTTTTCCGGATACCCGGAATCAAGGGAAAGCTCCGGCGCCTCCAGGCGGGAATTTTCTATCATATTTCCGATCGCGTTCTCAGCCCGGTCTCCCAGGCTCTCCTGCAGCTGCTGGGTCTTATCTCCCATTCCCTCCCGAAAGCTCTCCAGAGCCCGCGTTCCTTCCTCAATATTTTCGCGCAGGCTCTCCAGTGGATTAATCCCTTCCTCAGGATGTTTCAATTGTTCCATTTTTCGCTCCATATCCAAGTAAACCAGTGCCGCATATCGGAGTTTCTATTACTTTCAAAAACACAATGATCAGGGCTGAGCTGCCGGGCTGTACTGCCGGGCTGTACTGCCCTGCAGTACTGCCCTGCAGTCGTCCGTCCATGACGGCATCCGGAAAAAAAAACTGCTGCCAGGCGCATCATCTCAGCCGCTTCTTTCTCCTGCGGTCGTCCCTCAATAATGACATCTGAAAAAAGATTCTTCTGCCGGCGCATCACCTCAACTGCTTCTTGCGCCTGCGCTTGTTGGCGTACATGATCTTATCCGCCCGGCGCACCGTGTCCATCACGGCATGATCGACCTGGGGATCATATGCCGCGACTCCCAGCGAGATTCGTATTTCATCCCAGGTATATTCTGCTGCGGCGCAGGCTTCGTCCCTTGCCTTTTCGAAACGATCGATCAGTTCCTCCCTTTTCAGGTAATCCTCGTCCTGCAGGATAACGACAAACTCATCCCCGCCGATCCTGAAGACAGGACTGTTCCTGAACACCTGCTTCATCAGCCGGCTGGCCGCCTTCAGATACAGGTCGCCCTTATCGTGTCCGTATCGATCGTTTACCAGCTTGAGATCGTCGCAGTCAAATACGCCCGCTGCAAACAGGACAGAGCCTTCTTTGTCAGCTCGCTGCTGCAGCTCTTCTATAAAAACAGAAAAGGCTCCCTTGTTGCGCACGGAGGTGAGCGGGTCAACATAAACCCGCCTGTTCAGATCATCGACAAGCTTCTCTTCTGCAATAGCCTTTTTTTCCGCCCGCATACTTCTCAGAAGCAGCAAAAGGATCACCAGGACGACCAGGGCTGCCGAGGCCACCACTGTGGCCAGATTGTCCAGGATGAAATCGGCAAAGCCTGTCTTTGCGTCCTCCGTGGAATAATAGGTCAAAGACGCGTTCATCGTCGACTCGGGAACCACTCCCGCTGTCCAGGCGAGGATGGAATACAGCTCCGTATCTCCCCTTCTCATTGCAAAGCAGTAGTCCAGGTCCACGCCGGTTGAAACAGTCATCAGCTTCAGCTTCTCGCACTGCCTGGAAATATTGTTGAACCGGTAATTGCTGATAATTATGCAGTCCGCCCTGCCGTCTGCCACTGCCTGCAGACAGGCAGGCGTATCTTTATAATACACCGCATCCCAGCCGGGATAATTGTCCATGAGGAACATGTCATAATTCGGATTTCCCTCATTGACCGCCACCGTCACCTGCTGTTTCTGCAGAAAGCTCTTCTGGTCCGCCGCGCGCACCACCGCGTCCATTCCCGTGCGCATCAAAGCCGGCGTCATGACCACATCCAGCATTTCTCCGTCATAGGCGGTCAGATTTGCCGGAAACATGCAGTCCACCTCTCCTTTTTGAAGGGCCTCCATGGCAGCAGCCGCGGTGGGATAGCCCACAGGCTCAAATTTCAGATAGGCATTCCTTACACTTGCCGAAGCGTAGTCCAGATAATCCTTTAAGGCCCCGACCAGATTTCCCGTCGTGTTATCCTTTGCGCAGAAGGCCAGATAATTATCCTGATAGCCGACCCTGATGGGGCCATGGCGGACCAGCCAGGCTTTCTTACGGGTACTCAGGTAGGGATTGGCCGCAGTGACGCTCAGATACTTTTTGAACATCTGCATGTTGTAGTATCTGTTTTCGTCCTGAATGCTGCCCAGCGCGGCGTCCAGCTCGGTGAGCAGGTCCGGGCGGTTCTTGCTTACCACAAAATAATAATCAGACGACCCGATCTTGCAGACCGGCACGGCCGTGTCGGGATCGCCGTAGACATCCAGCGTGACCACCGCGTCCAGAAGGCCCTGATGCAGCTGCTTGAGCGCATCCTTATCGGAACCCTCCTGCTCGATCAGCTCTGCTTTTACCCCGTGTGATTTTGCCCATTCCCGGAAAATTTCCACCTGAATACTGTCCCTGACCACGCCGATCCTCTTCCCGTTCAGAGAAGAGTAATCCTCCAATATGATCCCATCATTATCAGCCGTGGTGTATACATAATATTCCTCAGTTCCCATGGGAAAGGAAGGAAACAGCATATACTGCGCCCGCTCCTCCAGATAGGAGACATCGCTCATCAGATCGATCTCTCCCTTTTTGAGCATCTCCACCAGCTCACGCCAGCTGCCCTCCACGTACTCATATTTCCATCCGGTATAGGCAGCGATCTTCTGCTGATACTCATAGGCATAGCCGGACCGCCTCCCTGACCGGTCGATCCTGTTAAAGAGCGAATCATACCAGCCCACGCGCACGACCTTTTCCGCCTTCTGGTCCCGCGCAGACTCATCCCCGGTTTCCTGGGACACGGCCTCCCCTGCGCTCTCCTGCGGCAGACTTGTTTCCGTCTCCTGTGCCTTTGCGGCAACAGGACCAGTCACAAAGCACAAAATGGCCATAAAAATAAACAAAAAAGCCCCGATCCTTATTTTCCTAAAACAAGATACTGCAGGCTTTTTCATCATGAACCTCCGGGTCTGTATCCGGGATCCCAGATCCCGTGGCAATTTAAATGCTGAAAAGACGTAAGCATGCGGCCTGTGACCGTGATACTGCCGCCCTCTTTCAATTCATCATCAGGGATGCTGAACCATAATCAATATAATAACAAATCAGGATGCCTGAGACAAGTATAGCGTTCTTCCCTGACGCAGTGCCTGCAGCAGTTGTCATTCCTGCCGAAGCGGTGCAGACATGCAGCTTTGTGCGAGTTGTGCCATAAAAATCCTTTCACTTTTAAAGGATATGAACAAGTTACTTTTCCTTTACCGCAAAATAAACAAATGTTAAAATACAAATGATCATCAGCTTCTCACAGCTTAAACAGAGCTTCATATTATTTTTCGCATCGCCTGCTGTGAGAATCCGCAGAAAAAGTTCAAACCAAAGGAGGATCGCGATGAGCGAAGAGATCAAAAAAGTCAACGAAGAGGAATTAGAGTCTGCTGCCGGCGGAAATGCCGGTGCTTACGGCCCTATTGATGAAGTCCATAACCTGGCCTGTTATTCTGAGCACAGGGTGGGGCACCTGCCGGCAGGTACCTGCCTGGTCATGAAGTCCTATCACGGCGGCGGCGGTTATGTCATGGCCGGACATGAGTTTTACAACGGGGATCCGATCTGGGTAAACAACCGCTACTGGGAAGGCGGCTGCTATCTCGCTTTTGACAAAGGTGAATACGGCTACGTGGATGCCCGGTACGTGATCTGATCATTCTCTGCCCGAAGACATGTCTGCAGGCCTGCTGCGGCAGCTGATGGAGGGGCATGGAATCTGTCTTTGAACAGCCTCCCATACGGAGCGCCGGCTGTTACCCGCGGCTGCCTCTCTCATCATTAATTTTTATAAAAGAAAACCCGGAGTCACCTCCGGGTTTTCAGTGTTTTTCAAGGTTTTCTTTAAAAAAGTTCCGGACAGGTCTGCCTTTTCAGCAAAGGATCTCCGGCCAGGCCTGATTTCTCTGCAAAGGGTCTCCTTCCAGGCCTGATCTCTCTGAAAAGAAGCTCCGGGAAGGCCTGACCTCTCTGAAAAGAAGCTCCGGGAAGGCCTGACCTCTCAGCTTTTTTTGAAAAAGGGAGCATACTTGGCCGCAAGCAGAATGGCCTCCGCCATGCTGATCTCGCTGACGATGCCCTTTCCCGCGATGTCAAAGGCTGTGCCATGGTCCACGGAAGTCCGGAGGATGGGCATGCCGTTGGTGATGGAGATCGTGCGGTCAAAATCAAGGGTCTTGGTGGCGATGTGGCCCTGATCGTGATACAGGGAGAGGACGCTGTTGTAGCGGCCCAGCGCCGCCTGGTGGAAAACAGAGTCCGCGCCGATGGGGCCAGCAACGGGATATCCTTCCGCCTTCAGCTCCTCGACCGCCGGTGTGATCTCATTGACTTCCTCCCAGCCAAAGAGGCCGTGCTCTCCGCAGTGGGGATTGAGGCCGGCAATGGCCATCGTGCCTTCCGTCACGCCCAGCCTTCTGAGCGCCGCCAGACTCTCCTTTACGCAGGCCTTGATGTTCTCCTTCGTGATATCATCGAGCATGGCGCGCAGGGACTTGTGGCGTGTCAGGAAGAAAACGCGCAGCCCGTTTGTCTCAAACATGGTGAGCGGATCAGGCGTATCTGTCAGGGCGCCGAAGATCTCCGTATGACCGATAAAGGGCACCTCTGCCGCATGCAGGGCTTCCTTGTTGATTGGAGTCGTGGCAACCGCGTCCGCCTCGCCTGCCATGGCGAGCTGGATACTTTTTTCAATATAGGAAAAGGCCGCCTTTCCGCACATGGCCTGAACGACGCCGTAGGAAAACTTGGACTGGTCGATATTGTCGAGGTCGATCAGATTCAGGATGCCCTGGCGGTAGTCCCCGTCCGCAGGCTTTTCCACCACTTTGATCTGCAGGTCCGCGCCCACGATGCCGATTGCCTTTTCCATGACCTGCCGGTCTCCGACCACGATCACATCCGCAGCCTCGCAGACCTTTTCCTGCGCGCAGACTTTCGCCACGATCTCAGGACCTACACCTGCAGGATCTCCGATAGGAACTACGATCACCGGTTTTCTTTTTTCCATTTCTCTTCCTCCTCGAATGATTGTTATATGTAGTTAAACTTATACGGGTGAAGATTCTCTCCACAGATGACGTTATTAAAAAACTACGCATTTACATGAACAGTTTTTCCTTCAGATAGGTGACGCACTGATTGATAGCATCCGGACCGCCCTGGCTGCCGCCCTTTGTGATGAAATCAAGTCCGTCAAAGCTGCCTCCCATGAACTGTCCGTAGGCAGCGAGGGGCAGGACCTCGTCCATGAGCTCCAGACCGGCGGCTCCAAAATGTCTGCAGAGGGCCTGTGTCACGTCACCGCCGCTGGCGTACAGGCCGCGGAAGAGACTGTTCTCTTTGAGGATGCGGACAGTAATCTCGGCCAGAGCTTCGTTGATCCGTCCCGTGACCTCCTCAAGCGTGCACCCGTCTTTTTCCATATAGGGGGCAAAATCGATCCGGTTCTCGGGATAGATCCCGTCCCCCACAACGGAGGATACAGGGTACTTTTCCGCTCCCTCCAGGGTCAGGGAGACGACACGCCGGATCTCGCTCTCACGGATATCACCCTTTTCCAGCAATGCCCTGGTATTGACCAGAACGCTGTTGACATCCTGGGAAAGCCAGAATTCCTCCAGCTGGGCTGTGGTATTGGAATTGACGCTTCCCACAACCACCAGGATACGGTTGGCCCTTCTTTCCATGCGGGGCTTGATCAGCTTCCTTGCAAGGGTCGCGGTAAAGACGCCAGGATCCACCGCGACAATCTTCTCCCCGCTTTCGATGCAGGCGTCCGCGATCAAGTCTATATCCTCCTGAGTGACCGCGTCCATGGTCAGGATACGGAATCCCTCCCCATGCAGAGCCCTGATCCGTTCCGCGAGGGCCCCGCTCCCTTCCATAATATCCCTCATCTGGACAGATTGCACTTTATATTTGCTCTGCGCACGAAAAATACTGTCCACCTCGGAGGTTTCCACGGGGCATTTGGGATCCAGGGCAATGTTGGTCCTGTGAAGGGGAATGCCGTTTACCAGCATATAATTGCCGATCACCACTCTGCCGGACGAGGGAAAACACGGCACCGCGACCGCGATATAGTCCTCCCCCAGGCAGTCCAGAATGGCATCTGTCTCACTCCCCAGATTCCCCCGGAGCGTGGAATCTATCCGTTTGCTGTACAGCTTTGCCCCGTCGCTTCGCAGCGTTTCCGCTGCCTCATAGACCCGCCTGTAGGCATCTGACGGGGCGATCCCCCTGCTGTCCGTGGGATAAAGCAGGCAGTCGCACCCCTGTGTGATCTCCGGATCATTTTCCTTTAATGACATGACAGTCGTCGCACGGTACTGCATCCTGGACAGGAGCACACCGGTCGCATTGACACCGGTCAGATCGTCCCCAATCACTATGCATGAAGCCATATCTGATCCTCCTATATTTTTTCTCATTAAAGTATATCGAAAATATTGTGACTATATCACTTTCTCGCATCCCGCAGTTAAAAACTGTCCAGCCTGCATTTTCCGCGATGCGCTTTTTCGGCATGTTCTGTGGTCTTTACATACCTTTATATATTAACCGCTTTACTTTTGCAGACACAAGTCCCTGCCGGATATGATTCAAGCCATGCCCCGGTGCAGGGCACAGGGGCATGGCTCAATTTATGACTGACTGACGGCAGGCGCCGCGGGAAAGATCAATGCATGAAGAAGCTCAGAATGATGACTTCTACAACACCGACTGCCCAGGCGATAGTGGAAGTGACGGACCAGATCTGAAGCTGATCCTTCGCCTCGCTGACACCCATCGTGCGGTTGACGACCCAGAAATAGGAATCATTGAAGTAACCAAAGAAGAGAGAGCCGACGCAGCATGCGATGGCGCCGAGTGTGGGGTTAACGCCGCCCGCGATAAGGATCGGCGCGGAGATGGAAGCGGCTGTCGTCATGGCGACTGTACCGGAACCCTGAATGAAGCGCATTGCTGTGGAGATGACCAGGGGAAGGATGATGATCGGGATCGCGGTCTTGGAGAGACCGTCCGCCATGAAGTTGCCAAGGCCGGAATCCTTGATGATCTGTCCCAGGGCACCGCCGCCGCCCGTGACCAGCATGATGATACCTGCGGAGGCCATGCCTTTTTCCATCTCGGCAAGGGCTGTGGCGCGGTCGAGACGGTTACCAAGTGTGAAGATCGCGACGATCAGGCCGAGGCCGACAGCGATGATGGGCTGGCCGAGGAAGACCAGGACGCCCATAAAACCGGTAGTCATCTTCAGAGCGGAAGCGACTGTGTTGACGAGGATCAGGAGAATAGGCAGGATCAGGGGCATGAAGGATTCCAGTGTTCCGGGAACGCCCGTCATGTCCATGCTGAATGCGGCGTCATAATCGGGTTCCTGATACTCGGCTGCATAGGCGTTGTCATCTTCGTCCATCAGCCAATAGTATTTCTTTGCCAGCACAGTCCTTGCGTAAACGATGCAGGCGATAGCCATGGGCAGAGCGAGAACAATGGCAAGAAGGATGAAGAAGCCGACGTCGATTCCGAAGATACCGCAGACGCCCAGAGGACCGGGAGTGGGGGGAACCAGGGAGTGAGTAATGACAAGACCGGCAGCCAGGGAAACGCCCAGAGCGATGACAGACTTTTTGGTCGCCTTGGAGAGCGCTTTTGCGATCGGAGCAAGGACGACGAAACCGGAGTCACAGAAGATCGGGATGGAGACCAAAAAGCCCGTGAAGGCAAGAGCCTCTTCCTCACGTCCCTTTCCGAACAGTTTGAGGAAAGTGTGGGCCATTCGTTTTGCCGCGCCGGTCACTTCGAAGATCTGTCCCATCATAACGCCGAAACCGATGATGATACCGATGCTTCCCAGCGTTCCGCCAAAACCTGAGGTGATCGAATTGAGGATGCCGAAGGTCTTTCCATCTTCCAGTGTGGTATTGAGCAGCGGCATGCCGCCGATCACGCCCACAAGGACCGTTGTAGTGATCAGAGCCAGGAAAGCCTGGATCTTTGTTTTCAGTACCATGATTTTTAGAAAAAAGCTCGCAGAATTCCTCTTCCATGCTTATATACGTGTAACAAAAATCGCCATCTATGCGGTATAAACATCGCGCCACGGCAGACATTTTTAACTTCCTGACATTCGAAAATATGATTCTGCGCTTTTCCACAGGTAAAAAAACGGCTGTACCGGAACACCTCTGTTCCTGTACAGCCGTTTTCAATGTTTATTTCTATTTTTCTTTCTGCGCTTCTTCTGCTTCTCTTTCTATGCTTCTCTTCCTACGCTTCTTCAAGTCCCATTTCAATCTCTTCTATTTCAATCTCGTTTTCTTCGATCTCTTTTTCACTGAGCTGTGTGCCTTCCATGCGAAGCAGGACCTTTTTATAGATCTTGGAGCACAGGTACCAGGGAAATACAAATCCCAGAAGGATCAGAAAAGGGGTCAGGCGCAGGGGAAAATTCCAGAGGATCCAGAGCCACGCCCCCTGGATCAGCGCCATGGCGATCGTCCTGGGAAAAAACACGATCGCTGCCGTCAGGGCATTGGCAACTGTCCTCGGAATCGTATTGGCAAATCTGGACAGGATCGGGAAGACATACAAAAACACCATGATCAGTACTGCCGCAGGCAGCAGGATCAGCAGATCCACGCGCTGCGCGAGAATGGTCTGCGGATGCAGATCACGGATCCGTATATCCGCCGCGATCAGGGCTGCTCCCGCCAGTATGAGGAGCCAGATCACCGTAGCCTGGCGCAGGTTTTCCCGGAAGGACTTGAAAAAGGGCCTGACTGCTCCCCGGTCATTACCGATGACCTTGTGGTAGAGAACGTAGTGCATGGCAGTCAGGGAAGCTCCCGCCGTGACGATGGGCAGACAGCAGAGAATGGTGATCAGGTTCAGTACGAACAGGTCAAAGGCCTGTGAAAAAAACTGCATTGCCGGACTGTCAAGACTGAATGCTTTTCCCATTCCCCTTTCCTCCTGTATTATTTACTATTCTTTATTTACTGCTCTATCTGCAGGGCATATTTTGTAACATTCAGACGGACCTCTCCGTCCGCAAAAAAGGCGATGCGGTCGGCGCGGATATCCGTGAAGATCGTCGCTGTCATGACCTGTTCTCCGTCATTTATGAAGACTTCTACGCTGAAACGGTCCAGGATGACACGCAGGCGGAGCTTTCCCTTAGGAAAACGTATTCTTGCCCGCCTCTGATGGATGATGGCCCTGCGGGATCCTGAAAATTTTCTGTCGACCTTGAGGGTGGACTCCAGGGGCCTGAAGCTGAGAGAGGTGTGGAAGCGATCATCCTTTGCCATGCGAAGAGAAAATCTCTTGAGCTTTCCGGGCAGATCTCCGGTATCTTCCAGAGGATTCATATTCAGCTCCAGCTCAAGATCCACAAGCCTTCCGCGGATCCCTTCCAGCTCAATCTCCTCATTCCTTACCAGGACATCGGAATACTCCACCCTGTCAGTCCGGTATGCCTCAAGCTCCCTGATGGGGCGCTGGAAAAGGCG
>DEPS01000065.1:0-2898 GCA_002358875.1 Lachnospiraceae bacterium UBA3386
TTACTGTGGTCAATGAGGCCCAGATCCTCGCCCAGTTTTAAGCGGAGGGCGCCCAGGACATTCCATACGATGCCGTTCTTGTCAGCGGAGAAAAATACCAGGTCTCCCTTTTCCGCGCCGACACGGGCAAGAAGGGCCTGCGTCTCCTCTTCTGTCACAAATTTGCCGAAGGAGCATTTGACGGAGCCGTCTTCCTTCCATGCGATGTAGGGAAGGCCCTTTGCCCCGTTGCCGCGGGCCATCTCAACGATCTTGTCGATCTGCTTGCGGCCCATGCCGCCCTGGCCTTTGGCGCACAGGGCACGGACGCTCCATCCCTTTTTGCCGGCCGCTTCGGCAAATACGGCGAAACCGCAGTCCTTAACAAGGTCGGAGACATCCACCAGCTTCATCCCGAAACGGGTGTCGGGCTTGTCGGAGCCGTAGTCATTCATGGCGTCGATCCACTTCATGCGTGGAAAAGGCCTCTCGACCTTTAGACCAATCGCGCGCTCGGCAACATACTGGATCAGTCGCTCGTTGACATCAATGACGTCGTCGATGTCAACAAAGGAAAGCTCCATGTCCGCCTGTGTGAATTCAGGCTGGCGGTCCGCCCTAAGGTCCTCGTCCCTGAAGCAGCGGGCGATCTGGAAATAGCGGTCATAGCCGGAGCACATGAGAAGCTGCTTGAAGAGCTGAGGCGACTGGGGCAGGGCATAGAAGGTCCCGGGCTTTACGCGGCTGGGAACCAGATAATCGCGCGCTCCTTCAGGCGTGGACTTGCAGAGAATGGGAGTCTCGATCTCGAGGAAGCCCTCCTTATCCATAAAGGTCCGCATATCCTGCACGATGCGGCTTCTGAGCATGAGCTTTCTCTGCATGTCAGGCCTGCGCAGATCCAGGCTTCTGTACTGCAGGCGCAGCTCTTCCTTGGTATTACTGTTCTCCACGATGTGGAAAGGCGGTGTCTCCGCCTCGGACAGGATCCTGGTCTCTTTAACCCTCACCTCGATCGTGCCTGTGGGAAGATTGGGATTCACCGCTCCGCTGCGCATGGTCACGGTCCCCTGAGCCGCGACGACGAACTCAGCGCGCATTTTCTCCGCCTTGCGGAAATTCTCCTCACCACAGTCGGCCTCCTCATAGATCAGCTGAATGAGACCGGACCTGTCCCGCAGATCCACAAAGACGATCCCGCCCTTGTTGCGCTGCTTTGCGACCCAGCCCATCACAGTGACTGTCTTTCCCACATATTCTTCTGTCAGCTCCGCACACCGGCAGGTCCGGTGCAGCCCTTTCATCGATTCTGCCATTTTTCCTCCAGTAATATTCTCCTAAACACCTCAGGACCGTTCGGTCCGTTTCCGCCCCTTCAGGAAACCTTCCCCTCAAGGGGAAGGTGGCGCGGAGCGCCGGATGAGGTGTCAAAATTGTTAACAGCACATTTCCTGATTAACGCCATCCCATTTCTCAGAAAATGGATTAATTTTTACGCCCCGGATCTCCGGGAGAAAATCTCTTTTAAGAAAGCGGCCTGGTGTAAAACTCCTCAAACGAGCTGTAGCCCCGCTCCGTCAGCTGCTGCTTCTGGAACTTCTTGTTTTTCGCCATCTTGGCCACAAGGACGTGTTTTCCGGCGGCGCGCGCCTCCTGCGCCTTAATCATGACCTCCTGCAGACGGTCCGCCGGGAGGTTCTTCTCGATCAGGAAGGCGATTTTTTCAGCGCTTCCGGGGATCTTAAAGCCCTGTTCCATCAGGATCAGGATGATGCGCTCAAAGCCGATGGAAAAACCGCAGGCAGGGACATCCTTGCCTGTAAATTTCCCGACCATGCCGTCGTAGCGGCCGCCGCCTCCGCAGCTGATTCCCAGCTCCGGCATGGCGATCTCGAAGATCGTGCCCGTATAATAACCCATGCCGCGGACGATGGTCGGATCGAAGACGATCCTGAAATCCGCCGCCTTCACAGCCCCCACGCTCTCGATCACCGTGCGAAGGTCCAAAATAACCCCAGGTTCGATCACACCCTCAAGCTTTTCCTCCAGAAACGCCAGCCGATCCTCAGCTGCCTCCATGCCCCGGAAGAGACCGATATAGGCATCCGTGCTCTCCTGCGAGAAGCCGCTCTCCACCAGCTCCTTCGCCGCGCCGTCCATTCCGATCTTGTCCATCTTATCAAGAATAATGAAAACGTCGCCGAAGCGGTCCGCCGGAAAACCGCAGGCCGCTGCCATGGCAGCCAGGATCCGCCGGTCATTAATGCGGATCTGGAAGCCTTTAAAACCCAGCCGCCCCAGCGTCGTGGTCGTCGCCAGGATCAGCTCGATCTCAGCCAGATTGGTCGGCTCGCCGATGATGTCAATATCACACTGCATAAACTGGCGATAGCGCCCCTTCTGGGGACGGTCAGCCCGCCAGACATTTCCCATCTGCAGCGCTTTAAAGGGCATAGGCAGGTCATTGGCGTGATTTGCATAATAACGGACCAGCGGAACAGTCAGATCATACCTGAGACCGCCGTCCACCAGATCCTCTTCAGACTTTGCTGACTCCAGACGGAGCTTTTCACCCCTCTTCAAAATCTTGAAAATCAGCTTTTCATTGTCGCCCCCCTGCTTGCTCGTCAGGTTGGCTATATTCTCGACACAGGGGGTCTCGATCGACGAAAAACCGAACTCCGCGTAAGTCTTCTTGATCACGGAGATCGCGTAATCCCGGATCTCCATTTCCTCGGGCATGATATCCTTCATTCCCGTAACAGGTTTCTTAATAAGTGCCATGTCTGTCCTTCCCTTCTATTTCCCTTTTCCGATCAAAGATATGATGCCGTATTTCTGATTTGACATGCAGTTTTTTATTGTACTCTTATTTCTCTATATTTTCAATTATAAAAACTGAAACAGGGGACGGTTCCT
>DEPS01000065.1:2948-29057 GCA_002358875.1 Lachnospiraceae bacterium UBA3386
ACTGAAACAGGGGACGGTTCCTGTGTTCATATCACGGCTGATATCTTTAAATCATTTGAATCCGATAAGGGGGTGCCGAAAAAAAAACGGCCGGAAATCTTCCGGCCGCAAAAATGTATCAGGTTTAGTTAAAAAATGTGCTGGTCGATGCAGGATGACCAGGTTATTTCGTGGCAGGTCCTTACATGCAGGTATAGCCGCCGTCCACGGGAAGGTTGACACCGGTGACATAACTGGAGGCCGGAGAGGCAAGGAAAATTGCCGCTGTATCCAGTTCGCCTTCGTTTCCGTAGCGCTCCTCGGGGATCATGGTCCTGGCGTTCTGCTGGAAGAAATCAGAATCGAGGGTCTCTTTCGTAAGAGGGGTATAGAAATAGCCGGGGCAGATGGCATTGACAGTGATGCCGTATTTTCCCCATTCTGCCGCGAGCGCGCGGGTCAGGTTGACGACGCCGCCCTTGGCTGCGTGATAAGGAGCAGAACCTGCGATCTTGTTGCCGACAAGGCCGTACATGGAGGCAATGTTTATGATCCTGCCATATCGGGCGGGGATCATTGCCTTCTTTGCCACGGCACGGGCGACCTTGAAAGTGCCGAACAGGTCAACGTTCATTTCACCGGAGAACTGGTCATCCGTGATGTCCTCTGCAGGGGCGACTGCGCCGGTGCCCGCGTTATTGACCAGGATATCGATCCTGCCGTATTTTTCCAGAACCTTGTCGACCACCTCTTCGACCATCTGCGTGTCTGTGATGTCGCAGCGGACGGGGAAAGTCTCCACCCCGAACTCCTCTGTGATCTGTGCGGCGACTTCCTCAATTTTCTGCTGCCTGCGGGCGATCGGAACAATGATCGCACCCTGATTGGCCAGAGCTTTTGCCATCTGTACGCCAAGTCCGCCCGAACATCCGGTAACGATCGCGACTCTGCCTTTAAGATCAAAATACTGTTTCATTTTTTACCTCCTTAAACATTTTCCAAAATGCATCCATTTGAATGTTCCCGTTGATTGTTCCCGATTCTCTGAATCCATGTGGATCTCTTACCGCAATACATAGATAAAAAGCAAAATTCAATTAATAATTATTATAAATAAGATGCATTCATGCTATTATTTTCTATAATTGTAATTATATATGTACACTTTCAGAAAATCAACCATATATAGAACTTTATTTTCAGTCATTAATTATATAGATTCATCTATAGAATGTATTTATGATTTCTGTATTTAACCGCACCTGCCACCCCTGCAAAGGGGCTGCAGTATTTCCTTGCAGGCTTTTCTTTAGTCAAAAAAGCCGCCCTTAAAAAAGAGCGGCTCAAAATAAGTCTGTATTTTCTTATGGCGTTTGTTGAAAAAAGTATTGTTGACCGATTATGAAATCTCATCCGGCGCTTTGGGCCTATTCCGTAGGGGTGGGTTTCTCCATACTCAAGTGGACATATTTAAATCATCCGGCGCTTCAGGGCCCATCCCTGAAATGTGGTTTTCTTCACGCTCATGCTCCGGTTCAGCGCTTCCCCTTCTGGAGCTGTCCGTTGAACTGCTCGATCCCGCCGATGTTTGCCACATCGGTATAGCCCATTTTGCGCAGCTCCGCGACGGCTTTCCTGCTCCTGGCTCCGCTCTGGCAGTAGACGAAGAGAGGGGCGGATTTGTCGTGCAGGAGATTTTCCGCGTTCCGGATCTTGTCGAGGGGGATGTTGCGGCTTCCGCCGATATGGCCGGAGCGGTACTCCTCTTCGGTGCGGACATCGATCAGGATGGCTCCCTTTGTGGTCCTGCAGCGGTTTACTTCTTTGTTGATCTCAACAGTTTTAAAAATATCCATAAATGACATAAATACTTCTTATACCTCCTTGTATGCGGGGGTGTCGGCGGGAGCATTGAGATAGCCCTTAAGCTCGTCGTCGAGCTTTAAGAGTGTAACGGAGAAGCCTGCCATGTCGAGAGAGGTCATGTAGTTGCCGACCAGGGTCTTCGCGATACGGATCTTCTTTTCGTCCAGAATCTCCTTTACGCGCAGATTGGCGATGAAGAGCTCGCTCAGAGGTGTCGCGCCCATTCCGTTGACCATGACGGCGACTTCGTCTCCCTCTCCGAAAATGCCTTCCTCGAGGATCTTGCCGACCAGGGTGTCGACAGTGCCTGAGGCTGTGCTGATCTTCTCGCGATGTGTGCCGGGCTCGCCGTGAATGCCGATGCCGATCTCGACCTCGTCGTCGGCCAGGTCAAAGCCGGGCTTGCCGACTGCGGGCACGGTGCAGGGGGAGACGGCCATTCCCATGGAACGGACGTTGGCGATGACCTTCTCGGCAATGCGTTTTACCTCTGCCAGGTCTGCTCCGGTCTCGGCACAGGCTCCGGCGATCTTGTGAACAAAAACGGTGCCTGCGATTCCGCGGCGGCCGGTCGTCCAGGTGGAGTTTTCGACAGCAACGTCGTCCGCGACGACGACCTTTTCAACTTCGATGTCTTCGTCGGCGGCCATGTCTGCAGCCATTTCAAAGTTCATGACATCACCAGTGTAGTTTTTAATGATCAGAAGGGCGCCTTTTCCGCACTCGGTCGCCTTGATGGCCTCATAGACCTGGTCGGGGGTGGGGGATGTAAAAACAGCTCCCGCGACGGCGGCGTCCAGCATGCCCTTTCCTACATATCCGCCGTGGGCAGGCTCATGTCCGCTGCCTCCGCCGCTGATGAGGACGACCTTGCCTTCCTTCTTCGCACCGGTCCTTGCTACGACATCCGTTCCGGGCACGCGCGCAATGTACTCCGGAAATGCGGCGGTCATGCCATTGAGCATCTCATCCACTACATTGTCAATGCCGTTGATCAGTTTTTTCATCCCTCATTACCTCCTTTTTTATTCGGGTCATTTGATACCCATTCAAAATTATCTTTTCCGCAATTGTCCTGCGGGCTTTAAAGCGAGCTTTCTCATAACGCAGGTATTTAACCAGGCCTTCTCATACCGCGGGCATTTAACCAAGCTTTTTCATACCGCGGGCTTCTTCCGCAGCAGCTATGACAGCTTCAAGGCCATCTCCCGCGCTGGCACTGACAGCGGCGGCAACCGAGCCCTCGAGAACAGGGGCATCCGCAATCCGCACCCTGATGCCGGCATGTTCATCGTCCATTTCCAGAAGCTCCATAGCCGTCTCCGCGCTCATGATGCCGCTCCCGAGATCGACCATGAGGCAGACTCCGTCTCCGGATTCAGCCTGGATAATTGCCTGCTGTATGCGTATGGCGTCTGTTCCGATCTCTCCGTCCTCAAGTCCGCCGCAGGCGATGATTCTTAGCTCCGGACCTGCCATCTGGCCGGCCAGTTCCCGGATCCCCTCAGCGGCAAGCCGGCTGTGGGAGACAATGACGATTCCTACCATTTCAGGCTCCTTTCATCAGAAAATTTTTTTATTAAAAAGCCTTTATTCAAAAAATCTTCATTCAAAAAACCTTTGTTCAAAAAGACTCTGTTTCAGAACAGCCTCTATTTAACGAAATCGCGTATTGCCTCCATGGTAAGCAGGGATGAGGTGGCTCCGGGATCCTGATGTCCTATGCTCCTGTCCCCAAGATAGCTGGCCCTGCCTTTGGTGGCGCGTATGGTCTTTGTAAACTCCACACCCTCTTTTGCGGCAGCGCACATGGCCTCAAGGCAGGCGGCAGTATCACTTCCGGCATCCAATGCGGCGGTATAGGCTTCGCAGGCGGGTATGATGGCGTCCAGCATGGTTTTTTCTCCCCGCTCCGCCTTGCCGCGCTGTTTGATGCCTCCGATAATGGCTTCCAGAATATCTTTTCCGTCCAAAAGAGTGAGTTCTTTCTTTCCGGCAGCCACCTTGGCCGCCTTCATATAAGCTGTACCGTAGAGAGGCCCTGAGGCGCCCCCTACCTTGGACAGAAGGACCATTCCGGTCTTTTTGAGCACGGCGCCGATGTCTTCTTCATCTTTTGGAAGCTGGGCGAGCGCCTCCGTATATCCTCTCGCCATATTGATCCCGTGATCCGCATCCCCGATCTCCCGGTCAAGCTCCGTGAGAAAGTCCTTGTTTTCAATAATGCTGTCCGCGATTCTGGAGATGCATTCATAGATTTTTGATGCCATTCCAGACCTCCTTTCTGAATGCCGGATACTGTATTTTTATATATCAATGGATCGTTTTTTATTTCTATCTATTATATACCCGTTTGCAGAAATACGCAAAAAAATCGCGCGCCAGGAACACCTTCATACTTTATGAAACCATCGTTAAAAAAGGCCCTTCACCTTGTAAGATGAGGGCCTTTTTTATCCGCACCGGATCACCGGTTTTTTCACATTGTAAAGTAATACCTGCGGGTATCGGAGTATGAATCCGATTATCTTTTCCAGTTTTGACTGCTGAGGGGGAGAGCACAGCGGATCAAAAGCTGTTTACACCCCGGACAACGTGCGGAAGGGAAACGCTTACGTTCGGTGGAGCCTGCGCTCCTTATGTTACCGAAAGCCGTTGAACTCAGGGGTTTGACATATGTGAATACGCCCGGGCTGCGGTCATTAATTGACCAGTGTCGATTAAAGCTCCACTTCCACACCGAAGTGTTTGAAGATCATGCGCTCCGCTTCCGGATTCCAGAGGCCTCTGTGTGCCTTGCAGCACGCATCGAGCTCCTTGAAGAAGGGATCCGTCTCGCCGAGCTTACCGAAATCTTCGATCGCGGTCATGGGCATGTTGAACTGGGTGTAGGCCAGCTTTTTGCCGCCCTTGATGTGGGGGAGATTGCAGGTCGCTTCCGCGATACTGTCGATACCTCCGACATGGGTCACCATGATGGCGGGATCGATAATTCCCTTGGCGGCCAGTTCGTTCGCCTCGATCAGGTCCTCGTTGGTTCCGCCGGTCGTACCCATGATATGGGTGGCATTGTAGTGGCAGTCATAGAGGTTGATCTTGGCAGTGAATTCGTGGTCGCTGGGGCCTGAGAAGAAGCTCATGCACCCGTCGAATGCCATGACCTGGTTGCCCAGCTCCGCAACAGCGGGGATCGGGACGTAGATCAGGACGTCGTCGTAGCCATGGCCTCCGGTCAGGTCGATAAGGCCCTGCCTGGGATCCTCCATCTTCGCGGTATTTGCGTAGATCAGCTCTACGCCGTGCTCTGCCGCGTATTCGGGCGGGATGACTTCCTTGGCCCTGGCAATCTTGGCATCATCGACGTCAGTCACGACGATCCTGGCGGGGTGGTACTCGCACACGATGCCGTATGCCACTGCGCCCAGACCCATGGGTCCGCAGCCGCCCATGATGATGAGATTTCCGCCCCTCTTGAGGCCCATTTCATGATTGTAGTTCTTGCGGTTTGTGTGATACTGGGCATGGAAGGCGCCGATGGAGCAGCTCAGGGGCTCGCCCAGGGATGCCTTATAGAAGCTGTCCCCGTCAAAGGGCATCAGGGCTCCGACTTCCATGGCCTCGTGAGGGAAGATGCAGTAGGTGCAGTCCCCGCCGAAATACTCATAGGAATATCCGGGCGAATCCATGCTGCCCTTGTAGTTGAGGGCGGGCTGCTGGGCAAAACGCTGTCCGGGCTTGAACTGATCCTTCCACTTCTCTCCCACCTTCACGATGATCCCGGCAAACTCGTGTCCGACCAGGACAGGATTGGTGTCGATGTTCTGAGGGCATCTCTTGTGGTTTTTGCCCTGCGCGGCGAGCTTATAGGTGGACATGCAGAGGCTGTCACTGTAGATCTTCGCGAGGATCTCGTCGTCCTTGATCTCCGGCAGCTCGAACTCCTCCAGCCGCAGATCCATCTCTCCGTACATCCTGACTCCTTTAACCTTCATATTTTTCGCCTCCTTTAGAATATTTTCAATAACTTTTCAATACATTAATGGGGGAAACCGTATCAGGCCTTGAAAAGCTCATAAATCTCATCCACGCTCATATGAATGATCCTGTCAACAGCTTCCTCGGATTCGCAGGTCATGGCGATCTTTCCGAGCGTCTCGACATGATCGTCACCCGCAGACGCCACCGCGATGACCAGCTTGACAGTCTCTCCGTCGCCCCAGTCGATTCCTTCCGGATAGGTCATGATAGCAAGACCGGAGTTTTTGATCTCACCGATCACGCTCTCAATGCCGTGAGGGATGGCCAGGTTGTTGCCGATAGCCGTGTTGAAGACATCCTCCTTTGCTACCATGCCGTCGACATACTTGTCGGTGACATAGCCGCTGTCCACGAGTACCTTACCGATGGTGCGGATGGCGGTCTCTTTATCAACAGGCTTGTTGTTGAGAATGATGTTCTTTTTGAGCAGGACTCCGCCGTGGTAGTCCTGGCCGCTCGCGTTCGCCACATTCTTGTTGGAACGGGAATCGATGATCTCCTGAACGATCTGATCATACTGAGGAGCGTTCATGAAATTGCTGATGGTAACGATCCTTGCGGAAGGAGCGGACTTTCTGGCGCGCTCCACAAGATCCTGATGGCAGACGACAAACTTGATTCCTGCAGGAACCTCAGAGACGGAGAAGTGCTGGACCTTGATGTTGCCAAGGCCTGCCGCCTCAAGCTTCTTCTGAAGGACCGCAGCACCCATAGCGGAAGAGCCCATGCCGGCGTCGCAGGCAAACACGATCTTGTCAAGGGTACGAAGGTCGACTTCGCCGCCGTCAGCGGTCGCCGCGTAGGCGCCGCCCTGGCCCTTGGAAGCAGCCTTCATCTCGGACATCTGGGACTGGGCATCTTCAAGGCTTGCGCTGCTGCCCGACATCTTGACGATGGGGGCCGCGATCACAAAGGAGACGGCCGTCGCGACCAGGAAGCTGAGGATGACCATGATCTGGCCGCCCCTGGGAGACACTGCCAGCAGGGCCAGGATGGATCCGGGAGAAGCGGGGCTTACAAGACCGACGTTGAAGAGGGTGTTAAAGAACATTGCCGCGACACTGCCGCCGATGGTGGCAAGAAGAAGCAGGGGGTTCATCAGCACATAGGGGAAATAGATCTCGTGGATACCGCCAAGCACATGGACGATCAGGGCGCCGGGAGCGGAATCCTTTGTCATCTTGTCTTTCGCGAACATCCAGTATGCAAGCAGGACGCCTGCGCCTGCGCCGGGGTTGGTCTCGATCATGTAGAAGATGGATTTGCCCATGGTCTCAGCCTGCTGGGCGCCGAGGGGTGTGAAAATACCATGGTTGATCGCGTTGTTGAGGAAGAGGACCTTTGCGGGCTCGACGAAGATGGAAACCAGAGGAAGAAGTCCGAACTTAACAAGGATGTCGACACCGCCCTGCAGGAAGACCAGGACGCCTGCCATGACAGGTCCGATCAGGAAGAATCCGATGATGGCCATGATCATGCCCAGGATACCAACGGAGAAGTTGTTGACCAGCATTTCGAAACCGGCCGGGATCTTGCCCTCTACTGCCTTGTCAAATTTCTTGATGACTAAACCGCCCAGAGGGCCGATCAGCATTGCGCCCATCAGCATGGGATAATCAGGTGCGCCGCAGATCACACCGACGCAGGCGATGGCGCCCATGACCGCGCCGCGCGCGCCGCCGACCATTTTACCGCCTGTATAGGCGATCAGGACAGGGAGAATATAGGACAGCATGGGGCTGACCATTGTGGACAGCTGAGCATTGGGGAGCCAGCCTGTGTCGATGAACAGCGCCGTGATAAGTCCCCACGCGATAAACGCTCCGATGTTCGGCATAACCATTCCGCTCAGGAACCGGCCGAAGGATTGAACTCTCTCTTTCATTACTACCTCCTTATAATATACCGTCGATAAACCGGTTTCAACGTCTTCAGAGACCGTTTTGAAACCACTTCTTTCTGTGATGTCTTTTTCTATGCCTTTTTCCTTGTAGATCCCGGGGGCTTTTCCGATACATGCATGATTTTGAAAAAAGCACCTTCGACCCCGGGCAAACAGAAGGTAAGCATCCTCCCCTGCCGTCTCCGGATACGGCGGGGCGCTTTTTCCTTCCGAGTGCTTTCCTCTCTTGGGTATATTATAAGTGGACATACTTAAAGGACGCAACGAATACAAAATGAACTTTGTCACCCTCAAAAGTGACAAATGTTAGTACGCTCCGGCCGCATAAGGGACATATTTATACCCCATGCCGCACGTCAGTGCGGCATCCCGAGGAGAAATCCGCGAAGGCGGTTTCTCCGATGGGATCAGGCAATTTGGGCCGCGTGAGCGGCACAAATGCGGTTTAAATGTTTTGCCATCGGGCAAAACATTTAAACTTACCCCTCCTCCATAAATGCTCCCTCACAAATGATCCCGGCGTTTTTATTTCTCATCGCATCTGATAAAATGCAGTCTGGCCGAGGGGTAATTTCCCGAAAAAACATCGAAGGTATAGCCTCCGTACATCAGGGCTGCTCCCGGCACCCTGAGGTCTGTTCCTTCCAGCTGATAGACCGACGCCTCCTCCAGTCCCCTGAGCTTCACATAAGGGAAGGGAGCATTCGCCTCTACGTCAAATGCCACAATGTTTACCAGGGCTTCCGACTTGTCCCCGGAAACGAACTCCCAGCAGCTGTATTTCTCATTGAAGGCTTCGCTTCCCAGCCGGTAATAGTCCCCGTTCTGGATCAGGCTGTAGTATTTATGATAATCCCCGATCTGAGCTCTGATTATTACTTTCTCCTCTTTGCTTAAAAGACCGGGATTCAGCTCATAGCCGAATGTTCCGGAGGACGCAACAATCCCTCTGGTCGTAAGCGGCGTCTCTCTGCCTGTCTGATGATTGGGAGAAGCGGATACATGGCTTCCCATGGTACATGCCGGATAACCATAGGAAGTGCCTCTCTGGATCTTTGCCCTCGAGATCGGGTCGGTGTTGTCCGAACACCATATCTGAGGCGTATAAAACAGCATCCCCGCGTCAAACCTTCCGCCGCCCCCTGCGCAGCCTTCGATAAGGACATGCGGGAAGGCTTCTTTGAGCCTTGCCAGCAATTCGTATAGTCCAAGAACAAACCGGTGGGGAGCCTCTCCCTGCTGTTCTGCCGGCAGGGCATTGGAATAGACATTGGCAAGCCCCCTGTTAAAATCCCATTTGACATACTCAATGTTTGACTCTGAAAGCAGGGAGCTGAGACATCCGAACAGATACTCTCTCACATCCTCCCTTGACATGTCCAGTACCAACTGGTTTCTGGCCAGCATGGGCTTTCTTCCCGGATCCTTTAATGCCCAGTCCGGATGTCTGCGATACAGGTCGGAATCCTCATTGACCATCTCCGGCTCCACCCAGATGCCGAATTTCAGTCCGAGTCCGTTGATCCTGTCGACGAGTTTTTTCAGGCCCCCTCTGATCTTTTTTTCGTTTACATACCAGTCCCCCAGGCTTCGCAGGTCATCGTTTCGCCGGCCAAACCATCCGTCATCCATCACCACCATTTCGATACCGAGATCCTTTGCCTGAACCGCCAGATCATAGATGGCTTCTTCATTAAAATCAAAATAAGCCGTCTCCCAGCTGTTTATAAGGACCGGCTTTTTGTCCTGCAGATACCGCCGGTCACAGATATTCTCACGGATGATCCTGTGGAAATGCCGGCTCAGCCCGTTCAGACCTTCATCCGAAAAGGACAGGACCGCCTCCGGTGTCTGAAAGGCCCCGCCCGGCTGTAAGAGCCAGGAAAAACCGTCGTCGTGAATACCGGCGACGATCCGCACGCTCCCGGTCTGATCTTTTTCGATCTCTTCTTTATGGTTTCCTGAATACATCAGCATGATTCCGCAGCAGCTGCCCTGATCCTCATCTGCATGAGGATCGCACAGGATCACAAAAGGATTGTTATGATGGCTGCTCATGCCCCGTCTGGCCCCCACCGTCACAATATCCTGGGCGATCGCCTGCCGCTGCATCTGCCGCTCCATACAATGCTTTCCGGAAAAATGGATCAGGTCATAAGTCCCGTAAGGAAGATCCAGACAGACTGAGGCCGCCTTTTTAAGCCTGATCCGCTGATCCGATTCATTGACCACCTGAGCGGTCCTTGTGATGACATCCTTCTCTTCAAAAACTCCATAACACAAAACGACCGCCGTTCCAGTCACATGGTCTTTCAGCCGAATTCTGAGGGTCTGCACATGGTCTTCTTCCGCTCTCACATAGGGCAGACCTTCCAGAGTATATTTTCCATCCTCAATAGCAAAGGACTCATACCTTAGATCAATGCTGCGGCTCCCGTTTTCCGCCTCCGTCATAATGGCGCTGATCCTGTAGTCTCCTGTTCCATAACAGCTGTATTCCTGCGGCATGGTATCAAAGGAGCATGCTCTGTCGCCTGCCTGCTCATATGGATTTCCTGAAAACCCGCGGTCCCGGGCGCGATATCTGTAATCCATATTTGCAGGACCGACAGACCTCCCGTAATACAAGTGCCTTAAACAGCCGGTTTTATCTACCTTGATCTGGTAACAGCTGTGCTTTGTTTCCAGAACAAAAAGCTTCTCTTTCTCATTATATTTCACACACATTTTGCTTTTTCATCCTCCTGTAATGAACCGGGCCGGATAACACACGGCAAATGTGCATCAGACCGGTTTTTTCGTTCAGCAATTGGATAAAACATATATGTTAATATAACAATTTATCCGGAAATTGTATACATCCTTACCTGCGGCGGCTCTGAAAAAAAGCGGCCGGCGTGTTCATGACCTCGCGTTCAGCTCCCGCATCGCTTCATATATTCACACATAAGGAACGCTCTCTTTCTTATAATATCCGGCAAAAAGGCAGCCTTTGCTTTACTGTTTCTTTACTTGTAAGGAGGTATCTGTTTTGAACGAAACAAAAAACAAATCAACCATCATGGCGATGCCGTCCGTATGCTTTATGGTCGTGGCATCCGTCTGCATGCTGGGCATCGCAATCAGCTCTGTCCTGGATTTCCCCATCAATGAAGCGCTGGCCAACAAAACATCCATCGGCGCTTTTTTCGCCACCTACGGCTCCTATTTTTCCTACTGCCTCTATCCGGCGGCGGGAGCCTGCCTGTTTGTGGGTCTGCGAAAAAAAGGCAGCCGCTTCGGGGCCCTCGCCTGGACCATGCTGATCATCGGCTGGTTCATGGCAGTGTACTATTCCAACAGCTATAACGGCTCCAAGGTTCGGGAGCTGTTCGGCTATGTGGCCGGGGAATCCTCGCCGGTAAAGAGCCTTCTGAGCTGGCTGTTCTGGGTCGTGCTTTACGCCTGGGTTCCTCCCATGGTCATCAGGCTGGTTGATGACAGGGATCCGGACCGGCTCATCACAGTGGGCGCATCCATCCTGGTGGCCGGAATCGTCGCGGACAATGTGAACCTGTGGCTCAAGCAGGTAGGCTCCCGTCCCCGCTACAAATATCTGATCACCTTAAGTGACCCCATGTCGGAGTATCGAAACTGGTGGCAGATGGTTCCTAACCTGGCCGGAAGCAACGACAGCTACAAATCCTGGCCAAGCGGCAACATGACCATTGCCTCCATGATGTTTTCCCTCCCCATGCTGACCGACAGCTTTAAAAACCGGAGCAGGTCCTTAAACAATGTTGCCTTCGCCTTTGCCTGCGTGTTTGT
Organism: Lachnospiraceae bacterium UBA3386; assembly: GCA_002358875.1. Lineage (GTDB taxonomy): Bacteria > Bacillota > Clostridia > Lachnospirales > Lachnospiraceae > CAG-791. The sequence continues at coordinate 14,542 of DEPS01000065.1, forward strand.
GGCCCTTTATGGATACAATCGTATCCACATGACCAACCATTTCCTCACCGACGTCTGCTTCGGCACACTCATCACCTGCCTGATCTATGCAGGGATCAGCACCGCCTTTATGCGCGCGGCAGAGAAATAACAGTATCTGAAAAATCCGAAAAAAAAAAGAGGCCTCCCGGAACACATGCCGAAAGGTCTCTTTTTTTAAGCGGCTGTCAGAAACGATACTCCTTCCGCATCCTCTCATGCAGGATGCCGTAGGCCCTGAATCGGGTCAGCAGGAAGATGTTCAGGATCTTGCTTGTGCGCCTCAGCTCCTTATAGATCAGGGGCTGTTCGCGGCGGACGTAAAGAATAAAGTTGATGAGCTCCTGCTTGTGCAGGTTTGATTTCGAGATCACGAAGTAGACCTTGATCTGCAAAAAGGTGCGCAGGACGAAATAGTGGAAAATATACCGGTCCTTTGCCGTCCTCTTTTTGCCGACGTCGGGGTAGATGGAATAGAGGCGCTTCAAAACGATGGTCTGGTCGTTGTAATGCTTTTCAAGTCCCTCCGGACTTACGCTCTGCTCTCCCCGTCCGATGCGGTAGCAGTAGACGACCCCGGGGAAAATGCGCACAGTCTCCACATAGGGAAGGGGGAGAAGGTCGTATTCCTGATCCGTATAGAAGCAGTGCTCCGTCAGACGGATGGAGTTATCCTGCAGGATCTTCGTCCTGTAGGTGACGGCATGCATGGTAAACCACTCATGGTCTCCCAACGAATCAAAGCGAACCGTCTTCTCTTTGATATCCTCCGCCTCGTCCCTAAGCTCCTCGTGCCCGTCCTCCTCAAAGACGCGCTTGAACTGCGCGACGACCATATCCTCTTTCGCTTCTGACAGATCCTCAATAAAAGCAATAAGCCCGTCACGGTCAAACCAGTCGTCTCCGTCCAGAAGGCGGAAATACCGTCCCGCCGCGGCGCGGATCGAGGCATTGACCGTGGATCCGTAGCCACCGTTCTTTTTGTCGATCACCCGAAATGTCTGCGGATATTTCGACTCATATTCACGGGCGATCTCCAGGGTGGAATCCGTCGATCCATCGTTGACGACAATGACCTCCAGCCTGTCCATCACTTCCGGAACGCAGCAGGAATCCAAGGCCCTGCGGATATATTTTTCCACATTATAGGAAGCAATCGAAACACTCAGTATTTTTTCCATGAAAACCTCCACGTCTTCCGGAACGCCCTTTCCAGCGGGCTTTTCCCATAACTCCCGACTCCTGTCTCCTGACTTCCGGCTCCCGGTTCCAGACTCCAGACTCCGGACTCCGGAATCCCGGCTCCAGACTTCTGACTCCCGGCTGCTATATTCCGACTCCCGGCTCCCGGTTCCTGAATCCGGACTCCAGAATCCCGGCTCCCGCTCCTTACTCTAAACAAGCTGTTCGTTTTCCCTGGCATCAGCCACAGCGCGAAACATGAAGAAGTCCTCGGGTGTCGTGATCTTGACGTTGTCTGCCCCGCAGTTCACGATGGACAGGTGCCTGCCGTAGCGGCGCATAAGGGTGCAGGTATCAATGGCATCCTTTACGCCCTCTGCGATGGCTTCTTCCTGCACGGAAAGGACATCCTCGAGCCAGAATCCCTGAGGCGCCTTGGCCACCCTGGAATTCTTACGGTTCACGATCTCCTGAACCTCCTCTCCGTCCCCCACGAGCACGACCGTCTCACTCACAGGGCCGCAGCTGATGCTGCTTCCGTTTTCCCTCACGCACTGAATATTTCTCGTGATAAGATCCGCGTCGATCATGGGGCGCACACCGTCATGGATGAGCACTATATTTCCTCCCCGACCGTACAGCTGGGCCGCCTCGATCAGTCCGTTGTAAATAGACATCTGGCCGGTCTCCCCTCCGGGTACGATCGCCGCGATCTTGTCAAGGCGGTAAGTATATTGGAGCTTTTCCATATAAGGGATCCAGTCCTCGATGCAGACGACCACGATGCCGTCGATCTGAGGATGGCCGTTAAAGACCTCGATCGTGTGGACGATGATAGGCTTGCCATGTACGAAAAGGAACTGCTTGGGCCTGTCCTTGGCGTTCATCCTTTTGCCCGATCCACCCGCAAAAATCACCGCAATATTCATATCTTCCTCCAATCTGAACCGGTGTCCTGTCCGCTCCGCAGGTTTCCTCACATAGCAGCCATCATCCGCCTGTAGGAATCCGCAAGACTTATCGAAGGTTCCCAGCCCAGGGCGCGCAGTTTCTGCGTGTCCAGGTTCATATGCAGCGTCGGGGCATAACCCAGACTGGAAGGGTCTTCTCCCGCTTCGATCCTGACGCCGATCCTACCGCCGGCGCATTCTGCCGCCACGAGCTCCGCCATTTGGCGGATGCTGCAGTAGGTCTGTTCATTGGCTGCGTTATAGGCCTCCCCGTCTTCTCCTCTTAACATAACAGTCAGGATCGCCGCGGCGGCGTCCGCCGTATACAAATAGGAGCGGCAGGTCAGGCCGGCAGTTTTGAGGACGATGTCCCGTCCTTCAATGGCGCAGCGGGCAAACTCCGCAAATACACGCCCGTCATTGTAGTTTACACCCGGCCCGAAGGTCTGTGTCAGGCGCAGGACCCTCACAGGCACGCCGTATTCCTTCTGCCACGATGCGCAGAGGTTCTCGCACAGGCGCTTTGACTCCGGATAGCAGCTTCGCGGCTGCATGGTGTCCAGATCCGTCCCGTGTTTTTCATCGATCTTTCCATCGTCCTGCGGTGTTCCGTAGACCTCCATTGTGGAAAGATAGATAAAGCACTTTACCAGGTTGGAGCGGGCAAATTCAAGCGCCCGCCTGGTTCCGTCAATGGCGGTAAAGATGGTCTCGACAGGCTGCTCGACGAAAGCCCTGCTGGATGTCTGGCTGGCCGCGTGGATCATGTAATCCACCTGGCCGGAGAGCCTGTCCGCCGGGAGAGCTTCGATCGAAGAAAGCAGAAAGCCAAGATTTCCCCCGTCGATCTCTACGAAGAGACGGCGGGCTTTTTCCTCGCTTCGCACGCAGGCGATGACATGGATCAGGTCCTTTAAAGGATCGCTGCTCCTGTAACGCAAAAGCGCCGACACCAGGGTCTGTCCGATGAGTCCGGTCGCTCCGGTGATCAGGACTGTCTTTCCGCACAGCTCTTCCATAAGGGGCAGGGCATGAATAAGCTGCATGTCCTCAATAAAGACGGGGTTGTTCTGAAGGCTCATATCTCTCTTCCTCGGGAATAATATCTGTTGATAGTCCGGGGCGCTGAACAGTTACAATTATTTCGACCTGTACAGCTGCATCCTGGATCCTGCATTCATGCAGACGTGCCAAAGCCCTCCAACCGTACATTCAGAATATTATATAAAAAGAGCCGGAACCCGCTGGGATTCCGGCTCTCTCAATTCAGAACCATTCAGCGAAATGATCGCTTTCATTCAATATAGTCCGGCGAATTGACCGCCTTTATACATTTTTGTCCAGCAAATCGTTCGCTTTCATATAAAACGATTCATCAGCCGGTCTTCTGCCGTATTATTCGGCGTCGCCAGCCTCTTCCTTTGCCCTCTGGGCATTGACGAAAGCGTCGACATCAACCGACACGACATCCGCATCCGCGTTTGCGCGCTCGGCTGCGCGTCTCTCGCGCTCCTTGTCGATGAGGAGCTGCTTGACGCTCAGGCTGATCTTGTTGCTGTCTTCGTTGAAGTCCACGATCTTGGCTGTGACTTCCTGACCGGTCTTGAGGACATCAGAGGGCTTCTCGATGTGCTCGCGGGCGATCTGGGAGACATGAAGCAGGGCATCGATGCCGGGCTCAAGCTCTACGAAAGCACCAAAATCGGTCATCCTGGCGACTTTTCCGGTAACGATCGTGCCGACCGCATACTTCTGTGCGGCGCCGACCCACGGATTCGCCTCGGGGAACTTCAGGGAGAGGGCAATCTTTGTGCCCTGGATGTCCTTGATCAGGACGCGGAGCTGCTCGCCAACCTTGAAAACCTTCTTCGGGTTCTCAACGCGGCCCCAGCTCATCTCGGAAATGTGCAGAAGTCCGTCCGCGCCGCCGAGATCGATGAAAGCACCGAAATCGGTAATGTTCTTGACAGTGCCCTCGACGGTATCGCCGGGGTGGATGGTCTCGAAGAGCTTCTTCTGCATTTCCTGACGTTTTGCGACAAGAAGCTTCTTGCGGTCACCAATATATCTGCGCCTGTGCGGATTGTACTCGGTGATAACGAACTCAATATCCTGTCCGAGATACTTGCTCAGGTCTCTCTCATAAGTATCGGAGACAAGGCTTGCAGGGATGAACACCCTGACTTCCTCGACAACAACGCTCAGGCCGCCGGAAAGAACCTGCGTAACCTTGGCTGTGAGGACTTCCTCGTTGTTGTATGCTTCCTCAATGCGCTTGTTGCCGCGGTCTGCTGCAAGGCGCTTGTAGGAAAGGACAACCTGGCCGTCTCCGTCGTTTACTTTCAGAATCTTGACTTCAAGTTTGTCGCCTACGTGCAGGACTTCCGTGAGATCGACGGAATGGTCGTTCGTGTATTCATTCCTGGTGAGAATGCCGTCCGACTTTGCGCCGATGTTCAGGATCGCTTCATCGGGTTTGACGTCGATAATCTGTCCCTCGACTACCTCACCGGTATGAATCGTCTTGAACGATTCGTCCAACATTTGTTCAAAGGTCTGCTCTGACATGGTTATAAACCTCCTCAATGATATTCTTTGGGGTCGATGCCCCCGCGGTAATGCCTATCACCTTTTCTGCACCAGTCAGAGTAAGATTTAGGTCGTTCCACGTTTGTATGAAAAAAGTCTCCGGACATTCCTTTCGGCAGATCTCATACAGTTTTGCCGAATTGGAGCTGCTCCGATCCCCTATAACGATCATGATGTCCGCCTGAGAAGCAATCGCCTTTGCTTCCGACTGTCTCTCATGCGTTGCATTACAGATCGTATTCACACAAAGCATATTGTAACTTTTTTCTTCTAAAATATCAACAAAATCTTTAAATTTCTTTGCATTAAATGTGGTCTGGGCGACCACACAGACGTCCCTTCCCTCAGAAGGCTGATACTGCCGGGCTTCCTCCGCCGTCTGGATCACCGTGACGGGCATACAGGACCAGCCCATGATGCCGATCACCTCGGGATGGACCGGATTTCCGACGATCACGATCTCCCTGCCCTCGGCGCTCTGGGCCTCTACGATCCGGTGGATCCTCTTCACAAAAGGACAGGTCGCATCGATGCACCGCAGTCCCTTGCTGCGGATAAGCTGGTCGATCTTTCTGGATACACCATGGGAGCGGATGATCACTGTTCCTCCTTCGATGGCGCTTATCTCCTCCTCCGACTCCGCAACGCGGACGCCCTTTTGCATAAGATCTGCAACCACCTCCCTGTTGTGGATGATCGGACCGCAGGTGTAGATCGCCCCTCCCTTATTTACTTCCTCATAAACTTTATTGACAGCGCGCTCCACACCGAAGCAGAAGCCCGCGCTCTTTGCCAGTATGATCTCAGGTTTTCCCATATTCCAGTTCCAGACCCCGTTTTCCAATACTCATCAAAACTTTATTTTTTCACTTATAATATCCAGAATCCGCGCCGAAACCTGATCGATCGTCATGTCTGAGGTGTCCACAATGACAGCGTCATCCGCCTTCCGAAGAGGTGCCGTCTCCCTGGTCATGTCACGGTGGTCGCGTTCCGCAATTTCGGCAGCGATCTCTGAGAGGACCGGATTCTCTCCCTTTTCTTTTAATTCCAGGAAGCGGCGCCTTGCGCGGACATCCACGCTGGCTGTGAGAAAGATCTTTACCTGTGCGTCAGGAAGGACCACTGTGCCGATGTCCCTTCCGTCCATGACAACGTTCTGCGAGGCTGCCAGCTCTTTCTGCAGCTGCGTCAGGCGGGCGCGCACCTGCGGCACGGCGCTGCTTTTGGATGCCATCATACTTACCTCCTGAGTACGGAGGTAAGGGTTGACATTCTCGTCTCCGAGAAGAACGACCTGCTCCCCGTCCCGGTATTCAATAGAGATCCGGGCTCCGCTGCCGGCCCTGGCTATCTGCTCTGCATCATCTGGCGAAATGCCCTTCCGATAAAGATAAAGCGCCATGGCCCTGTACATGGCCCCGGTATCTACATATATGTAGGAAAGCTCTTTGGCCACCTTCTTTGCGATCGTGCTCTTTCCAGCTCCCGCCGGCCCGTCAATTGCGATGTTGATCATAATTGTGCTCCTGTCTTTTATGTTTTTACTTTGTAGTATGACGCCGCTCCACCGTAATGATTGTCTGGTTGGGAGCATTTTGTTTCGACAGGTCCAAAGACCCGTCGGCCCTCAGTGACCAGACAATCCCTCCGATCCTGGTCCGCCCTGACGCCATGACACCTGTTTTGTAGAAATAATAAAATCTGCCGTCGATCATCTGCCATCCGGTCTGGCGGACACCGGTCCTGCTCATGAAATATTTTTTCCCTTTGAGAACCAGCCATCCCTCGAAGCGGATTCCCTTTTTTGTAAAATAATAAACTGACGAACCGATCTTTTTCCAGCCGCCGCTGAGCCAGGTACCGTTAATGCTCCTGTATTTCCACCCTGCAGCGGTTTTTTTCCAGCCCGCAGAAGCTTTTGGCCTCTCTGCTGCGGATTCACTGACCGGAGTCGTCCCGGGGATCAGCATGCGGCTGTCCAGAAACAGGTCCTGAGCGCTGTTGTACATAAGCTCCTGAATGACGATCTTCCCGGTCTGATTATTGCGCAGGCGGATCTTTTTCGTTTTTACATGCCTGTCCGCGGCAACTGTGATCACATCATTATGAACCATGTAGGTGATGTTTCCGTTATAACGGTTTCCCAGAATATTGTATTTGCCGGACAGCTTCCTGATGATCACCGCCACATCCGGAGCCGAACCGAATTTTCTGTATTCCTGATCTGCCGGGTTTTTATAAGAATAATAAATATAACACGGATTGACGGCTTTGACAAAAGCCAGTGTATTGGCGCTCCATATCCCATGGTGATTCAGCTTGAAAATGTCGGCGGAAAGATCCACACCGGAAGCAATCAGATCCCGCTCCGTCGAGGCTTCAATATCGCCTCCGGTCAGGAAGCTTCTTTTACCGAGAGTAAATTTCGTAACAAGAGAGCTGTTGTTCATGTATCCGGTCCCTGATTTGTCATAGGGATCAAATGCCTCTATGCCGCGCGAGTTGTGGTCCCACAGAACCTTTGCCCGGACGGAGCCCACGCTGAAGGTGCTGCCCTTCCTGAGAGCGACGATCCCCGCCCCCTTCTTTTTTGCAGCACTTTTAATTCCCTGATACCTTTTATAGCAGGACCTGCAGGCATCATACAGTGCTCTTCTGTGGTATTTATAGTAGGAAGTCGCATAGCGCTTTACCGGATCAGGGTTTGCCAGATACACTTTTGTCACTTTAAAATAAGAATCCCGTATGATTTTTTCCGCATAGGCGCAGTGATCTTCGTGATAATGGGAAATGTAGAGACTGAGCTTTTTTATACCCTTTTTCTTTAAATAGTTGATGACCTGTTTGTGGGATTCTTTTGCGCCCGTATCGATCAGAAGATACTGTCCCCCCGACTCCAGCAGCGTCGCGTCGCCTTTGGCGGAGCTGCTGCTGCCCAGGTCAATGACCTGGATCCTCATATATGGAGATGATGTGTAAACGTCAGAGGCGGCCGCCTGCGCCTTAACTGTAAAAATATCTTCGGACGGCTCCGCAAAAAACTGTATACCGAATAATACGAGCAGCAAAGCTGTCGCAAGAATCCCGTTTTTTCTCATGCTTCCCTTTCTTTAAATCTTTTCATTTTTATTTCCCCGGCCGCAGCGCGAAATCGCGAAGGCACCCGAGTCGTTTTCTCGAATGCAGAGCATTCGATGAAGGCAGAAAACGGCGACGGGATCAGGCAATTTGGGCCGCACATGCGGCGCAAATGCAGTTTAAAAGTTTTGCCATCAGGCAAGACTTTTAAACTTCAGGCAAGACTTTTAAACTTCAGCCCCATGCCGCAGCGCGTAAGCGCGGAGGCATCCCGAGGCGTTTTTGCGAAGGCAAAAACGGCGATGGGATCAACGAAGCGCGTGACGNNGCAAGCGGCACCGATTCGGGTTTAAAAAATCGGCGCATCAGCGCGATTTTTTAAACTTCCGATCTTCTTCCGGATGGTAGATCAGCTGATAAAGCGTCTCGCACAGCCGGTCAGAATCTACCGGCTTGGAGAGATGTGCGTTCATACCTGCCTGGAGGGAACGCTGTACATCCTCCTCAAAAGCATTTGCAGTGAGAGCAATAATGGGGATCGTTCCCGCGTCCGGCCTGTCAAGGGCCCGGATCGCCTGGGCAGCTTCAAGGCCGTTCATCTCCGGCATACGGATATCCATAAGCACTGCGTCATAGTGACCCTCGGGACTTTTTTCAAACATCTCAACGGCAATCCTGCCGTTTAGCGCGTGCTCGGAATCGACCTCCTCCATTTCCAGAAGATCCATCAGGATCTCCGCATTGATCTCAATATCCTCCGCGATCAGTACGCGGCAGCCTGCGAGGTTTTCCGGAACCGTCTCCGTGTCAGGCAAAGACTCATCCGCCGCCGGCCCGGTGTGCTCAGGGGCTGCGGGCTCATTATCCGGGACCTGTGTGCTCAGGTTCTTCGAAAGCCCGTCCTTTTGATCCTGGCTGTCTGCCCGGTCCGGCACCCTGAGCGTAACGGAAACAGTAAACGTGGAGCCGACACCCTTCTCACTCTCCACTTTAATCTGCCCGTTCATCATCTCCACAATATTTTTGGTGATCGCCAGGCCCAGCCCTGTGCTTCCGTACCTCTTTCCGATCGTGTCGTTTTCCTGTGAGAAGGCTTCAAAAAGCCTGGGAAGATACTCCCGGCTCATACCGATGCCGGTATCGCTGATGACAAAGCGCAGGGTGCAATGATCCTCAAAGCGGGCAGTCTGCTCCACAGTCAGGGAGACTTTTCCTGAGGCTTCGGTGAACTTTACGGCATTGCCCAGTATACTGATCAGGACCTGCTTGAGCTTCATGTCATCGCCGAAGTAATAATCTTCCACTTTCCCTATGATCCGGCAGCTGTAGGAAATCCCTTTGTCCACGCACTGACTGTTGATCATGGCATTGATCTGGTCCAGGAAGCTCCTGAAAGCAAACTCCTCCTCTTTCAACGTCAGGCGCCCTGACTCAATGCGGCTCATATCCAGGATATCATTGATAATGCCCAGAAGATGCCTGGCGCTGGCGCCGATCTTTTCAAACTGCTCACGGGTATGCGGAGGCAGTGTCTCGTCCCTGAGCGCGATTGTGTCAAGGCCGATGATGGCATTCATCGGCGTACGGATCTCGTGGCTCATGTTGGAGAGGAAGATGGTCTTTGCGCGGCTGGCCTGCTCCGATGCAGCCAGAGCTTCCTGGAGATTCTTCTGACTCTCGGAAAGGATTTCGTTCAGCTCCGCGATCTCATTCAGCCTCCTGCTCTGTTCATCGTTGAGCACGGCGATCTTATCCAATGCCTCGCGGGTCTCTCTCTCGGAGCGCTTGCTTCGAAGAAGAAGCAGCAGGAAAACGGCAAGAACAGCACAGACCGCAGCCAGCACAAGAACGATGTTGTCCCTGATGAAGTCCACCGCGGTGAAAGACGGCTCCACATATGAATAGGAAACGAGAGAGGAATTGACAGTCGAAGCAGGTATAATGGCTGTAGCCTTGTTCAGGATAGAATACAGGTTGTTGTTATTTCTGGAAACAACAAAAGATGTATTCATCGCGATGCCCGTCGTCATAGAAGAGAGACGGTATTTATCGAACAGTTCAGAAAGGCGGTGGATGCGGTAATTGCTGATGAGGACGCAGTCCGCCTCTTTGTCTGCAACCGCCTTGAAACAGGCCTCGATATCCTTGTAATATGCCCGCTCCCACTCCGGGAAATTGTCCATAAGGAAGGTCTCGTAGCTGGGGTTCCCTTCATTGACCGCAGCCGTGATCTCACCGTCCAGGGAGAAATCCCGAAGCGCTCCTTCCCGGACCACGGCATACATTTCAGTCTGCATCTGGGGTACCGTCGTAAGCACTCCGATCTTCTCCCCGTCATAGACGGAAATGTTCATGGGAAATACGCAGTCAACCTCACCGTTTTTCAAAGCCTCAAGCGCCTTTTCCGTCGTAGGAAAGGGCACCGGCTCAAACACGATCTCCGCGTTCTTCATGCAGTGGGAAGCCATATCCAGAAAGTCCCTGAGGGCTCCGGTCAGCTCCCCTGTGCTTTTATCCTGCTCGCAGAAAGCCAGGTAATTGTCCCTGTATCCCACGCGTACCGCCCCGTGCTCTGTCACCCATTCCAGCTCATCCTGAGAGAGAAGAAGATTGGTATCGGAAATACTGAAATATTTTTTCTGCAGCTGCTGGTTGTAATAGATGTTTTCACTCTGAATTCTGTTTAAAGCCTGTTCCAGTTCACGCAGAAGATCGGGGCGGGATTTGCTCACGGCAAAATAGTAATTTGACGAACCTGTCTTACAGACGGGCAGAATGCCCCGATAAGCCTGGAAGGCATCAATACTGATGTAAGCGTCTATATCCCCCTTATTGAGCATGGCAACAGAGTCCGTCTCGTCCGCTGTAAGCTCCACCAGCTCGGCCCGGATGCCGTTTTTTTCTTCCCATTGCAGGAACAGGTCCTTTTGTACGCTCCCCTTGTTTACACCGATCCTCTTTCCGTCCAGCGACATAATGTCTCCGGGCTTAATACCGCTGTCTCCATTATCGGAAATAAAGGCGTAATATTCTTCAGCCCCCATGGGAAGCCCGGGGAACAGCATCTTCTCCGCACGTTCCTCCGTATAGGAGATATCGGACATGAGGTCGATCTTTCCGTCAAGGAGCATCTGAAAAAGCTCCGGCCAGCTCCCTTCCACGTACTCATAGTTCCACCCTGTGTAGGCAGCAATCGACTGCTGATATTCATAGGCGTAGCCGGACCGTCTCCCGAACCGGTCTGTCTGATTGAAAGGGGATTCAAACCATCCGACGCGTACAGTTTTGTCCTGCTTTTCGTCCCCTTCCATATCCCCGGCGTATACTCTGGTCGAAAACATGCAGATCGCAGCCAGCAGAATGCTCAGCAATAATATTCCGGTCTTCTTTATTTGTGCAAAAACAGTGCTGTTCATCTTTATTACCCCATGCCGCACGCCAGTGCAAAGGTATTAAACTTCCCCTCTGTCATCAGATACTGGCACCCGCCAGATGACCGGTTGACCAGGCGATCTGAAGGTTGAAGCCGCCCGTATGCGCATCCAGATCCAGCACTTCTCCCGCCGCATACAGGCCTGCAGTTTTCAGGGACTCCATTGTAGACGGATTGAATTCCCTGACGCTGATCCCCCCGCGAGTGATGATCGCCTCGTTATACCCCCTTGTCCCGGTAAGAGTGACAGGGATGTTCTTGATCAGCTCCGCCATTTCCCTGATCTCCTTCTCCGTAAAGGAAGCCGCCCGTCTCGAGGTGTCCAGACCGGAGAGCTCCGTCACAGCCTCGGCGAGCCGCGCCGGAAAGAGAGGCCTGACCGCGCCGGGGAGATGCTTGTCGGGCGAAAGGGCAAATTCCCTGCGGATCCGCTCGCAAAGCTGTTCAGGTGTCAGAGCCGGCTTCAGATCCAGGATCAGCCTGAAGCCCTGCGGATTTTTTAAAAAATCGCAATAGCAGGAAGCCGTCAGGATGATCGGACCGCTTAATCCAAAATGCGTAAACAGAAGCTCTCCAAACCCCTCATAGACCGGTCTGGCGGACTTCTTTTTCTTCCTGGTCTGCCCCTTCTTTTCCCCGCTCTCGACGGGAGTCTGTTCCTCAACGGAATGGATCCGCACAGCCACATTTTTCAGGGCAAGCCCCTGCAGCTTTCTGCACCACTGCTCCTTTGTCTCTAAAGGCACCAGGGACGGAGCCGTCGGAACGACATCCAGGCCGAGCCCCTTAGCCCATCTTATACCGTCGCCCGTCGAGCCGGTCGACGGATAGGACAGGCCGCCCGTGCAGAGGATGACCGCGTCCGCAGACAGCTCCCTCCCGTTTTGGAGGCGGACACCGGTAACACAGGCCGCCTCCCTGTCTGTCAGTATCTTCTGGACCGGTGTCTCATAAAGGATCCCGGCCCCGTTCTTTTTCAGGCATCGAAGGAGTGCAGCCGTCACGTCCGAGGCGTGATCCGACACAGGAAAGACTCTGTTTCCTCTCTCCGTCTTCACAGGACATCCGTTTTCCTCGAAAAAAGCCTTTGTCATTGTCTGGTCAAAGCCATAGACAGCGCTGTACAGAAATTTGTGGTTTCTGACAATACTTCTGAAGAAATCCTCCGTTGGGCAGTCATTTGTCAGATTGCAGCGGCCCTTTCCGGTAATATAGATCTTCTTACCCGCTTTTTCGTTTTTCTCAAGGACAAGTACGTCATGCCCCTTCTCAGATGCTGCCGCAGCCGCCATCAGTCCGGCTGCGCCCGCTCCGATGACTATTACTTTTTTTCTCATTCTCATCCCTGACCGTTTTTCTTCCGATACGGTCACATCCGCTTATTTAAAGACCGAAAGCTTGGCCGACTTTGAGTAAACGGCATTGCCCGCATTATCCTTTACTCTGCACCGGAACCTCAAGCCGTCCAATGACGCCTTGCCTGTCACACTCATCGTGGACTTCGTGTTGCCTGAGCCTTTGTAACTACTCCATTCGCCCGTGCTCTTTTTATAATACTGCCACTGATATTTGAGCCCCGGACCTACAGCCTTGACACTGAAGGAAACAGACTTTCCTGAAGGAGCAAAGCGGTCCGACGGATTCTGGGTGATCCCCAGGACGAAGAGAGAAGCAGGTTTACTGTATGCCTTCAGTCCCCCGGGTCCTGTCACCTTGCATCGGAACTGGCTGCCGTTATACTTCGTTAATCCCTCAACCAGCAGCCTGTTGGTCGAATGTCCTGCTGCCGAAGAGCTGACCCAGCCGTCGCCTGACGATCTCTTTATCTGCCAGGAGTATTTCAGACCCGAGCCGCTGGCTTTGATCTGGAATACTGCCGTATCTCCGGCTTTGATCTTCTTCGTGGAAGGATTCTGGGTAATCGTCACAATACTGAGCTTTGCGGCTCTGCTGTAAACGGTATTTCCCTTTCTGTCCTTTATCCTGCAGCGGTATTTGAAACCGTTCAGTGATGTCTTTGCCTGGAATTTCAATGTCCTTGTCTTATTTCCGGACGCAGAGGACTTCTTCCAGTCACCTCCGGACGGCTTTTTGAACTGCCACTGATAACTCAGGCCGCCTCCGATCGCACTCACACTAAAGGCCGCCGTTTCATCCGCCTTCACAGTCTTGTCAGAGGGATTCTTTTTGATCCCCAGCACAAAAATCCTTGCAGGCTGGCAGTAAGAAACATTTCCCCTGCCGTCTGTCACCATGCAGCGATAACGAAAGCCGTTATAATTGGTATTTCCATATATACTGAGCGTCGCAGTACTGTTTCCCGAACCGGTGGAATATCTCCAGTCACTGTATTCACTGTCCTTTACCTGCCACTGATAGCTCAGGCCGATTCCGGTCGCGGATGTATTAAATACAGCGGTATTTCCTTCCTTAATGTATTTTGTTGAAGGATTGCTCTTTATGCTCAGCACGCTCAGCTCGGCTGATTTTGAGTAGATCGCTTTTCCTGCGGCATTGGAGACCTTGCACCGGTATCTGTATCGATTCCAGGACGGTTTTACGTCTTCGATCATAAGCCTTGATTTATCAGGGCTTGCGGATCCGACTTTTTTCCATTCATCACTTGACGGAGTTTTAAGTTCCCACTGAAATACCAGCCCTGCTCCTTTTGCCTTGACCGAAAAAACCGCTGTTTTTCCCTTTTTCAGATACTGGGAGGAAGGTTCCTGAGTAATGCACAGCACATATAGCTTCGCAGCCTTGCTGTAAACTGTATTCCCGGACGAATCCGTCACTTTGCAGCGGTAAGACATTCCATGCCAGTCAGATTTTGCTTCTTTGACAGTAAGCGTAGCTGTCTTTTTCCCGTCCGCCTCTGATTTCTTCCAGACATCCTCAGTCGGCTTTTTCTTCTCCCACTGATATTTAAGACCTGTCCCCTGTGCGGCGACAGTGAAGACAGCGGTCTCTCCGGCTTTCACATCGGCATTTTTCGGATCCTGCGTGATCACGGCAGGCTGCGGAATATTCTCAGGCTTTTCCTCCTGCTTTGTATCGGAGGATGCATCCATGGATACTGCTTCCTTAGAGCTGCTGTCCTTTGAAGAGCCGGTCTCGTTTTCTCCCGAAGAGACGGTCTGCTGGCCGGAGGAATTATCCTGCGCCGGCTCCTTTTCCGCCGCGGATACAGCCTTCTGCTCTTTCGCTTCCTCCCTGGCAGCAGCTTCCTCTACCGCCTGACCGGCTTCTGAGCCCTGCCCGCC
>DEPS01000065.1:29104-29641 GCA_002358875.1 Lachnospiraceae bacterium UBA3386
CTCATTGGCGGCCGTATCCGCGCCGCCCTCAGCTGGAGCCTCAGTGTCCTGACTCTGATCCGCCTTTTCAGCTTCCGGGGCAGGGTTAACTTCGCTTTCTGCCTCTTCCTGCCCGCTGCCCGTCTCCTGCTGTGCCGCAAGAGCAGCATCTCCCTGGCTGCTGCTTCCTGCCGTCTTCGATAAGGCGGTAGAATCTTCACAGGCTGCCAGAAGAAGAGCCAGCAGGATCGCTGCTGCCACACGGATCACAGCTGCACTTTTTCCTTTCGTTTTCATCATTTTCTCCTCCCTGTTTGAATATTGATGTTTGAATATTGCTGTTTGGTTCTATTTCCTGACCTTAAGTTTCTTTTTTCTCTTATACATCAAGTCATCAGCCCGTTCAAATACCGTGTGGAAATCCCTGTCCCCTTCAGGGTCATATTCCGACATGCCTGAGGCGACCACCACATTTCCGTTTTGGAGGTTATCCTCCACCCTGCTCTCAAAAGCGGATATCAGGTTTTTCCTGTCCGGGAAATCCTGCCCGTTTAAAAG
>DEPS01000065.1:29678-30782 GCA_002358875.1 Lachnospiraceae bacterium UBA3386
AATTCGTCTCCGCCGATCCGGTAAACGGGGCTGCTGCTCTTCCCTCTCCTGGGACTCCTTAAGAGCCTGCAGAGATTCTCTGGCCTTTTTCTCCGAACGCTGGCTGCGGAAAAGAAGGAAAAGGATGACCAGCAGGATCACCGCGAACAGAACGATGACTTCCAGGAAATGATCCCGGAAATAATCCATCAGGGTATACCTTTTCTCCTCAAATGACCAGGCGGCAAGGGCTGAATCGATCAGCGTATCCGGAATATAATTTGCCTCCCTGCTCAGGATTGCGTAGAGATGATCATCCTGCCTCCTAAGGGCAAAGGAGAAGCTCATATCCTCACCCGTCGTGATCGTGGTCAGCCTGTATTCATTAAGAAGATCCGCATTCCTGCCGAGACGGTAATTGCTCAGCAGCAGGCAGTCAGTCATTCCTGCAGCGACCGATTCAAAGCATTCCCTGGGGGTCTTGTAATAGACGATCCTCCAGTCCGGAAAATTATCCATGAGGAAGGTCCTGTAATTGGGTTCTCCCTCGACAAGCGCGACAGACAGATTTCCCTGCAGTGAGATCTTCCCTCTTTCCGAAGACCTCATCGCCACGTACATCTCCGTCTTCATCAGGGGCTCGGTCATCATTATCCCCAGCTCTTCTCCGTCATGAACCGTAAGGCAGACGGGAAAGATACAGTCAATGGTTCCGTCCTTTAAGGCCTGCAGCGATTCCTCCATTGTATTAAAGGGGACAGCTTCAAATTCGATCCTGGTGTTCTATAATATGCCTCCTCCCCCATGGGAAGAGTCGTAAACAGCATCTTTTCGGCGCGCTCCTCCGTATAGGAGATATCCGACATGAGATCGATCTCTCCGTCCAGCAGCATCTGATAACACTCGGACCAGCTTCCCTTCACATACTCATAATTCCATCCTGCATAAGCGGCAATTTTCTGCTGATACTCATAACCGTAGCCCGATCTGCGCCCGAACCGGTCAGTCTGATTGAAGGGGGTCTCGTACCAGCCTACACGAACTGTTTCAGAGTCCTTTTCTGTCCCGTCAGCCTTTTCAGTTCCACCTTTTACTGTCCCGTCTTTTTCTGTCCCGTCAGCCTTT
>DEPS01000065.1:30842-32271 GCA_002358875.1 Lachnospiraceae bacterium UBA3386
TTTTTGCTTTCTCCGGCCTTTACCACAGATGAAAAAAAAGACAGCCCCAGCAGGATTATACAAATTGAAAGGACCACAGACCTTTTGACATGTGCCCGGACACCAGCTTTCATTATTTTTCCCCCATCGAAAGAAGATGCTTTAAACACCATGTCTTCCGTCTGTAAATTAAAGCAGCCGCCCAAGCTCCTCCCTGCACACCTCCATTCGGGCGGCATACTGTGTATAAAAATCAAGTTCTGAAAGATAGGGATGAACAAAGAACAGCTGCAGGATATACTGCCTCACAGATCCGCGGCTGCGCTGCGTCAGACCTTCCATCGCCGCTTCCGCGGCCTTTTTAAAATCATGCCAGTCGAGAACAAAGGCTTCATACCGGGGCAGATCCTCCACCCCGAGCCAGTCACGCAAAAGGACCGGCGTCTTCTTTCTCCCGGCGCATTCCTTTTTCTGCAGGATATAGCAAAAGCCCTTTTCCGTATAGTATCTCCCCATCGGGTACAGCCTGCAGAATCCCGGGCGGAAGGGATGGATGGTGCAGCGCCCTGCCGCAGACAGGAAGGCGCATCCCTCTCCGGGAGGTTCCTCCAGATCCCTGCCCTCTGAGTGCTTACCCTCTGAGTGCTTACCCTCTGAAGCCTTAGCAGACGAGGCGGATATCTTAGCCATTGAGGATTCAGGCTCTTTTCTGCCCTGCTGCATCAGGTTTGGCAGGACCAGCCCGTCCACCAGCCGGATCTCGATCTCCCTCTCGATCATGTCCGTAAAGGTCTTTCCTGTTCCCTTTGTAAGCATATACATGTCATAGGGGTCGAGTACGATGCTGTCCCCGGTATTTTTGCAGCAGGCAGAGCATCCGGCACAGTCGGAACACCCCACCGGGACCATATCTTCCGGCCTGTAAAAACAGCCGTCATAAATCTCTTCGACTCCTTCTTCCCGCAACATATTTTCAATCCTCTTGTCCCGGGCGTGTCCCGCAGTGGGTTCACATAACTTTTGTCCGTGTTATCATATTATAGCACATTAAACTGATAAAGGGACAAAAAAACATCCATGTCCGTTCGATACGGACATGGATGCTGTATTCAGTCATAAACACAGGCCATCTGATCACAGACAAAGCATGCATTTAAACGCTGTCTGTAAGCCTTCTGTTTAATTCCCTTTATTATTATTTGTTGTAATTGACGATCTTGCCGAAGTCCTCGGTCAGGGCTGCGCCGCCGATGAGGCCGCCGTCGATGTCGGGCTGTGCAAACAGCTCGGGAGCAGAAGAGCCCTTGACAGAGCCGCCGTACTGGATGCGGATCTTCTCTGCAGTGTCAGCGTCATAGATCTCGGCGATGAGCTCGCGGATCGCATGGCAGACTTCCTGTGCCTGCTCGGTGGTAGCAACCTTGCCGGTGCCGATAGCCCAGATAGGCTC
>DEPS01000065.1:32321-32554 GCA_002358875.1 Lachnospiraceae bacterium UBA3386
GGCTCATAGGCAATGACAGTGGCCGCAGCCTGCTCGGCAGTAACGCCAGCCAGATCGCTCTTGAGCTGCAGGCGGATCCAGTCGATGGTCACGCCCATCTCGCGCTGCTCGAGGGTCTCGCCGCAGCAGAGGATAGGGGTAAGGCCATACTCAAACGCCTTTTTGACCTTCCTGTTCAGGAAAGCATCGTCTTCTTTGTAGTACTCTCTCCTCTCGGAGTGGCCGATGATGAC
>DEPS01000102.1:0-5683 GCA_002358875.1 Lachnospiraceae bacterium UBA3386
CTTTTACGATGATCTAAGGTTAAATATTCGTTAATCCTGGAACTAAAGCATAAGGAAAGAACGACCTGGTCTAAATTAGAACCGCTGTTTCCTCTAAAGAAATGAGTTGCCAAATTTGGGTATAAGAGAATACGGAGGTGTTGGCCATGAAAAAGAATAAGATTCTTCCGGTGCCGAAAGTCATGGCAGTATGTATAACATGTATTGTTATTTTTAATACGGCCTTCGGAGTTTTGGCAGTTTCGGCTTCCGCAGCTGTGAGTGCGGAAGATCATTTTAAAAATGTGGTAAGGGCTGACACAGCGGATGTCCTGACAGACGATGATCCTGAAGACAGTACGGACCATGCGGAAAATGAAGAAGGGATCCTGGCCGAGGACGTGACTGCGGACGAAGATGCAGGCGCTCTGTCAGAGGACGGAATGTCAGAGGACGGATTGTCAGAGGACGGGTATGTTGATGAAAGCGCAGAGGAGCCGGCAGCAGCACCCGAGACAGAAGAGGGTGACGTTGAGGATACCCGGGAGACTGCAGCCGGCCAGGTGCCGGATGTGCCGGATAATGCTGAGGACGATGAAAGTATAAAGGAAGCAGATCCCGAAGCGGAAGGATCTGAGGAAGACTTTGCCCCACAGGAGGAAACAGGGGCCGGCGGAGAGAGTGTGTCAGATAAGGAAAGCGCTTTAGAGGAAGGCGTGATCATTTCTGAGGAAGAAGCGGAGACAGTCAGTGAGAACGAAGCGGAAGCCGGGCTGGACTCGTCAACCTTTGATGTGACGGATTTTGGTGCTGTTCCGGACGACGGCAAGGATGACAGGGCTGCCTTCAACGCGGCTCTTGCAAAGGCACAGGAATCCTCAGGAACGATCACGGTCGTTATTCCGAAGGGCACATACGATCTTTTTGACGGGATTTATGTCTTTTCGAATACGAATATTATTGCTGACGGGGATGCGGTCATAAAGTCCGACAAAAAGTACGCGTCAATGGTCTATGGCGCCCATAATGACAGCACAGGGAGCATGTGCAGGGGAACATTTTTAGGAGACTGTACGGATCACGGGTTCGGGTATACAAAGGTCAATAATGTCTCAATCGAAGGGGGAACATGGATCGCTGCAGGGGGAAGTCAGGTTCAGACGACAAATGTCTTTGCTTTCCGCCATTCTAAGAATATTTCGTTCAGTAACATGACGATAAAAAATGCGACAGGCCATATGATCAATCTGAGCGGGACAGACACGGCGACGGTCACAAATGTAAAATTTATGGACGCCGGCAGATCAGCTGATAAAACAGATTACTGGTATGAGGCGGTCCATCTGGACTTCTGCAGCCAAGAGGGAGAAATAACTGCCGGAGCGCCTTATGATTATACACCTGCGAAAAATGTTACCGTAAAAAACTGTACTTTTGAAAACGTCCATGCAGGAGTGGGAAATCACCATGTCCTTCCGAAGGCGGAAAGAAGTAAAAACATGTCCGTCAATATCACTGTGACGGGCTGCACCTTTAAAAACATTGACGCTTATGCAGTGGGGGAACGCAGTGTTGACGGAATGACTGTCAGCAATAATACTGCCGAGAATGTCGCGGTCTTTGCCTATATCACGGATTCCTCCAATGTCACTATTTCCAATAATACTTTCGACCGTGTCGGCAAGCATAATTACGATTCGATTATGGGCGACGGGAATAAGGACAGGGCGGCCATCGAGATAAGGACGACCGAAAGCTTCACTACAGTTGAAAAAATCACAGTCAAAGGCAATACGATCAAAAACGCGAAGTTTGCCGGTCTGAAGGTCTACGGACTAAACGTCGGAAACTGCAAAAACATAACGTTTGACGGGAATACGATATTAAAGAGCGGCGGAGACGGTATTTTTGTTCAGAACGTGACGGCGCCTGTGAACATAAAAAACAATGTTATTACGACTGCCGGAAACAACGGCATCTTTGTGCAGACGACTTCCCTGGCGAAGGTCTCTTCCAATAAAGTGACCGGGACTAAGGGAAACGCGCTGTATGTGATGGGGACAGCGGGGGTTCCCTGTACGGTCAACGCTTCAGGGAATACGCTCAGCTCCTCGGGAGGAATAGACCTGTTCCTGAGCAATTACGCAAAGAACTGCAGGCTTTCGAAAAATGTTCTGAAAAAAGGCACATTTAAGATGGCAGGCACAGCATCTTCTCCGGATAAGCCAAAACTCAAGAGCGTGGTCCTGGTGAAGACTGCCTATAAATATACCGGATCTGCGATCCATCCGCCAGTCAAGTCGGTGACAGATACCTGGGGCCGAAAGCTTGTTGAAGGGACGGATTATAAGGTCGGCTATAAATCCTGTGTGACAGTGAGCGATAATGGCGCGATGGTTAGGATCATGGGATTTGGAACTGTCTTTGCCGGCCAGGAGATCACAGCGAAATTTTCAATCACATCCGGTGAGCCCAAAAAGTCTCAGACCATTACTGTAAAAGTCGAAAAGACAGTCATTCCGGTTGGGAAGACTGAAAAAATGGGCGTCAAAGGGGCAAAGACAAGTGTATCCTACACGTCCTCTGACAGTAAGATCGCGACAGTAGCCGCAAACGGGATCATCACGGCAAAGAAGGTCGGAACAGTCAAAATAAAGGCCAGGGCGAAAGCGACTGCGGCATACGAAGCTTCAGCTGTAAAAACCGTTGAGATCAAAGTCACCCCGGCAGCAGTCCCCAGGCTCAGTGCAGTCAATTATGAGAAGGGGATTTGTCTTTCGTGGGGCAAAGCAGCGGGCGCGACCGGGTATGTGATCTATTGTAACAGCAAAAAGATCAAGGACATCGGCAAGGGGAGTACCCTGAATTATCTGGATACTGCGGCAAAGGTTAATGGAAAAAAATATATTTATAAGGTATATGCAAAGGCAGGCACCGGTACAAGTACCTTATTTAAAACAGTTACGTTCTGGCGTGTACAGAACCCGGAGATTTCCAGTTTAAAGAATACCCAAAAAAGTACGGCTGTCATTGGATGGGAAAAAATCGAGAGTGCGACAGGCTATCAGGTTCAGTACGGGCTAAAAAAGGATTTTTCAGATGCAAAGACGGAAGAAACAGGTAATCTTGATAACAAGACTCTGACAGGAATGGAAAAGACGAAGACCTATTACTTCAGGGTCAGAGCCTGCAGAAAGGTCAATAAAGTGACTTACAGTTCGGCCTGGAGCCAGGCGGCCACACTGCTGATCTCCAGATAGGGAATAAATGCTCAGCTCCATGAGGCCTGTGATAAAAAAATACAGCGGCCGGATCATTAATGATCCGCCGCTGTATTTGTCTGTGCGTTTTGCTTTAATACTTTCCGATCAGCACGAAAGCTGTACGAATAGATCATTTTCGCTTCAGCTGTTTTCTCTGCCGTCAAGAAGCTTTGTGTAGACAGAATCCTTTTTGGCGCCTCCCTTTGCCTTTTCGGGATGGTAGGTGGAGACGACCCTTTCCACCATACTGCGGATCTCACGCTCCCTGTTTGCGTAGGCGGAATTCATGAGGATCCTCAGGCGTCGCAAAAAGGTGTCTGTCTCAAAGGGGATGGGGCAGCCGATATGGATGAGGTCGTTGTCCGTCTTTTTGAGTCCTTCCTCAGCCATGAGCTTTTCTTCATAGAGCTTCTCACCGGGTCTGAGGCCTGTATATTCGATTTTGATATCTATATCGGGCTTGAAGCCGGAGAGCCGGATCAGGTTTCTTGCCAGGGTATCGATCTTGACGGGACTTCCCATGTCCAGTACGAATATCTCGCCGCCGCGGGCATGAGTGCCTGCCAGCATGACAAGGCTGACTGCCTCGGGGATGGTCATGAAATAGCGGATAATGTCGGGATGGGTGACCGTGACGGGACCGCCTTTTTCAATCTGTTTTTTGAAGATCGGGATGACGGAGCCGTTGCTTCCCAGGACATTGCCAAAGCGGACAGCCACGAATTCCGTGTGAATGTCGCTGAAAATTTTTTCACGGTCCGGAGAACCCTCTTCGCCGGAACTGTAATGGGTGAAGAGCTCCGGGATCTCGGATGCCTTTCCGGCCTTGATCTTCTGGTCGAAACTCTGGATGATCATCTCGCAGAGGCGCTTGGAGGCGCCCATGATGTTGGTCGGGTTGACAGCCTTGTCTGTGGAGATCAGCACGAAGCGTTCGCAGCCGTGGAGCATGGCGGCAAAGGCGGTCTTGTAGGTACCGATGGCGTTGTTTTTGATCGATTCGCAGGGGCTGTCTTCCATGAGAGGAACATGCTTGTGGGCAGCAGCATGGTATACGATCTCCGGACGGTATTTGTCAAATACCTGGAACATCCTCCGGCTGTCGCGCACGGAACCGATAATGACATCCATCTGAAGCTCAGGGTACTTTTCCCTCAGCTCAAGCTGGATGGAATAGGCATTGTTTTCGTAAATATCGAAGATGACCAGCCAGCGGGGCGAGTGCGCCGCGATCTGGCGGCAGAGCTCGCTGCCGATGGAGCCGCCTCCTCCTGTGACAAGGACGGTCTTGCCGTTTATGAAGGAGTAGACCTCATTCATGTCTGCCTTGATAGGATCGCGGCCCAGAAGATCCTCGACCGAGACTTCCTTCATGGCCGAGACTGACACTTCGTCATTGATCAGCTGGTACATGCCGGGAAGGTTTTTCAGCTCGCAGCCGGTATTCTGGCAGATGTTGAGGATGTCTCTGCGCTCGGCAGCAGTCGCCCTGGGGATGGTAAGATAGATCTTTTCCACCTTGTATTTTTCCGCTGCTTCAAGGATCGACTCGCGGCCGCCGACAACGGGTACTCCGTCGATGTAGCGGTTCCATTTATTCTGATTGTCATCGATAAAGCAGACGACCTGTTCACTGATTTCCTGAGAGGTCCTGATATCACGCAGGATCATGCGCCCTGCAGAGCCCGCACCGATCAGCATAACGCGGGAAGGCGGGACATCTCCGGCCCAGCTTCTGCTGCCCTTTACTATCAGAAGTAAAAAGCGGTAGGAAAAACGGATTCCCGTGACAAGGATAAACTGTATTATCCCTCCCAGCACATAGTATGTGGTCGGCATGCGCAGTACAAAAGCTGTGATGAAAAATGAGTGAAGCGCGATAGTCAATGCGGAAGCCGATACTGTCATCAAAAGTTCAGTATAACTGGCAAAACGCCATATACTGTTGTAAAGACGCATCTTCCAGAAGATAATGATGCAAAGAACAGTATAAAACGGAGCGAACCACATCCATGAATTCATATATCTGATCGGGATTCGGGAATATTTGCAGTCGAAGCGAATCCAGAGCGCAAGAAAATAGGGTATGTTCACCGCCAGAACATCATATGTTACCAGAAATACACGAATCAGGTACCAGTGGTAAAATCTGCTGTCTGAGCTGTTGGTTGGAAGAGATGTTTTATTCGCCATATTGTCAAAAATACCTGTTTTCCATCAGTCGTAACGATTTGTTTCTCAGTCCATAAAATCAGTTCCGACTGTACGGCCAGAGCTATTGCTGTTTGCAACCGTACAGGTCGAAATATAACTGTTTTGGACCTGCGCCTTTTGAGCGCTGTGACTGAAAAAAGAGCCAATTGTAAATATAATAGCATGACAAGTGGAAAAAGCCAATATTCTTCCTCCTGTTTCGAAAATTGCACATGACCCTGCTCTGC
>DEPS01000102.1:5774-10285 GCA_002358875.1 Lachnospiraceae bacterium UBA3386
TCCTGATCTCTGACTGCTTTTTTCCTGATACCTGACTGCTTTTTCCTGATACCTGACTGCCTTTTCCTGATACCTGACTGCTTTTTCCTGATACCTGACTGCCTTTTCCGTTGACAATACGCGGACGGTGAAGTATATTTTTATCTGACAATTGAATTATATCTTCAGGGCAGGGTGAAATTCCCTACCGGCGGTACAGCCCGCGAGCCGGAGGATCCGGTAAAAAAGGATCCGATGGCATGATCCGGTGAGATTCCGGGGCCGACAGTAAAGTCTGGATGGGAGAAGATGAAAAAGCGCGTGTGACTTGACATGACTGGAGCGCGGACCGGCAGAGCAGGATTCTGCGGTAAAACTCTGCAGATTTTTTCTGCAAAAGAAGGTAGGCTCTTTTCGTGTCCTGTATCAGAAAAAATGCCCTGAAACAGAATGACTGTTTCAGGGTTTTCTTTTGCGCTCATGTGGGCTGGCTTGATGGAGATATGTCTGCAGGTAAGGTCTGCGGCGGTGTCTGCGAGTAATGTTTGCAGTCGTATCTGCGGCTGTATGGCAGCAGAGGTAAACGAATGAATCCTGACAGGAAAAATGATGCAAAATATATGCGCCTGGCGCTGGATCTGGCGGTTCGGGGCAGGGGATGGACGTCTCCCAATCCGGTGGTCGGAGCCGTGATCGTAAAGGATGAGGGCCTTGAGAGTGAGAGGATCATCGGGCAGGGGTATCACGAGCGGTACGGGGATCTGCACGCGGAGCGGAATGCTCTGAAGTCGTGTCGGGAGGACCCGGCCGGAGCGACCATGTATGTGACCCTGGAGCCCTGCTGCCATCATGGCAGGCAGCCTCCCTGTACGGACGCGATCCTCGAGGCGGGGATCCGGCGTGTCGTGGTGGGGAGCAGCGATCCAAACCCGCTTGTGTGCGGGAAGGGGATCAGCATTTTAAGGAAGAATGGCCTTGAGGTCATGGAAGGAGTCCTGAAGGACGAATGCGACCGGGAAAATGAAGTCTTTTTTCATTATATCCGCACCGGGACTCCTTATGTGGTCATGAAATATGCCATGACCATGGACGGGAAGATTGCGGCCTTTACCGGGGCTTCGAAGTGGATCACAGGGGAGGCAGCAAGGCTCCATGTGCAGGAGCTCCGCCATGAGCTTTCAGGGATCATGGCCGGTGTCGGGACGGTGCTCGCGGATGATCCCATGCTGACCTGCCGTTTGCCGGGGAAAAAGAATCCCGTGAGGATCATCTGTGACACCAACCTGCGCACTCCGCTTTCTTCGAAGATTGTCGCGACCGCGGGGGAGGTGCCTACCATTTTTGCTGCCTGCTGCGGGGATGAAAAGCGTGTTTCCGAATTTGAAAAGAGGGGATGCAAAGTCCTGAATGTCGGCAGGGCGGGAGACCATCTGGATCTGAAGGACCTGATGCGAAGGCTCGGTGAGGAAAAGATCGACAGCATACTCCTTGAGGGGGGCGGAACCCTCAACTGGTCTGCCCTTGAGAGCGGGATCGTAAATAAGGTCATGGCCTATGTGTCGCCGAAGCTGTTCGGCGGGCGGACCGCGAAGACGCCGGTCGAGGGAAGAGGCGTCGCAGATCCTGCTTCTGCTTTCTTTTTAAAAAATGCTGAGATTACAAAGCTGGGGGAGGACTTCCTTATTGAGGGGAGGCTATAGTTAAAAAATATGTTTACTGGAATTGTGGAAGAAACGGGGACTGTCCGGCGGATCCGGAAGGGAAGGGCATCGGCGGAGCTTTCCATTGCGGCACAGAAGGTTCTTGAGGACGCGCACATCGGGGACAGCATCGCGGTCAACGGAATCTGTCTTACGGTGACGGGCATTGAGAACGGGGCTTTTACGGCGGATGTCATGCATGAGACCCTGCGCAGGACCTCTTTTTCGCAGCTTGCTGCGGGGAGCAGGGTCAATCTCGAGCGGGCCATGGCGGCGGACGGGCGTTTTGGCGGTCATATTGTCGCGGGCCATGTGGACGGAGTTGGGACGATCACGGATCTGCAAAAGGATGACAATGCGGTCTGGTATACATTCCGGGCGGAGCCTCAGGTGATGCGCTATATCGTAGAAAAGGGTTCCATTACGGTGGACGGCATCAGCCTGACGGTAGCGAAGGTTGGAGCGGATACTTTTTCCATCTCCGCGATTCCCCACACTGTCGCGCAGACGGTGCTCAGGGATCGGAAAAAAGGAGATCTGGTCAATCTGGAGACGGACATCATCGGAAAATATGTGGAAAAGCTGCTCTATTCCGGCCCGCCTGCTGGCGGAGAGGTGGAGATGAGCAGGAGTTTTTCAGAATCCGGACCGGGCTCGGGAGCAGATCAGGGAGACCGGAAAAATAAAGGTCCGGGCGGTATCACCCGCGCTTTCCTTTCGGAGAATGGGTATTTATAAAAAAGGACGAATGCTCTTGACCGGGGCAGGTCAGATGCTGATCTGTTTGTAGTCAGGGCAATAAAAAACAGTATCAAGGAGGCAGGATATGGATCAGTTTCAGGCGGTAAAACAGGCGCTTCAGGATCTAAGGGACGGAAAGATCATTCTGGTCGTCGATGATCCGGACCGCGAGAATGAAGGGGATTTTATCTGCGCGGCCCAGTTCGCGACGACGAAGAATATCAATTTTATGGCGACCCACGGCAAGGGGCTGATCTGTATGCCTATGGCAGAGGAATATGTGCGCCGCCTGCAGTTTCCTCAGATGGTGCGCACCAACACGGACAACCACGAGACGGCTTTTACGGTATCGATCGACCACGTGTCGACGACGACCGGGATCTCGGCAAAGGAGAGATCCATGACAGCTATGGCCATTGTTTCGGATGAGGCAAAGCCCGAGGATTTCCGCAGGCCGGGGCATATGTTCCCGCTTTTGGCCAAGCCCAACGGTGTCCTGGAGCGGGACGGCCATACCGAGGCGACGGTGGATCTGTGCCGGCTTGCGGGGCTTCAGCCATGCGGGCTGTGCTGCGAGATCATGCGCGAGGACGGGACCATGATGCGTACGACAGAACTCAGAGCCCTTGCAGAAAAGTGGGGCATCACCTTTATGAGCATCAAGGAGCTCCAGAACTACCGCAAGTGTCATGATCTTCTGGTGAAGAGGATGGCGGAGGTCAGCCTGCCGACTAAATATGGGGATTTCAGGGCTTACGGTTTCATCAATCTTCTAAACGGCGAGCACCATGTCGCTCTTGTAAAAGGGGACATCGGTGACGGGCGCGATATTCTCTGCAGGGTCCACTCCGAGTGCCTGACAGGCGATACCTTCGGTTCTCTGCGATGTGACTGCGGACAGCAGTTTGCCGCTGCCATGACGCAGATCGAAAAGGAAGGAAGGGGAATCGTACTTTATATGCGCCAGGAGGGCCGGGGCATAGGCCTGATCAACAAGCTCAGGGCCTACGAGCTTCAGGAGCAGGGCATGGATACCCTGGACGCCAACATTGCCCTGGGCTTTGCCGGAGATGAGAGGGAATATTATATCGGCGCCCAGATCCTGCGCGAGCTCGGCGTAAAGACCATGCGCCTTCTCACCAACAATCCGGATAAGGTCTATCAGCTCGAAGAGTTCGGCCTCGAGATCACGAAGCGTGTTCCCATTGAAATGGAGGCGACGCCCTACGATGCATTTTATCTTAAAACAAAGCAGGCCAGGATGGGACACATGCTCAGCTACGGGAAAGCAAAATAAGAAAAGGAGATCAGCAGGATATGAAAAAATTTGAAGGAAAAATGGTCGCAAAGGGAATGAAGATCGGCATCGTCTGCGCCAGGTTTAATGAATTTATCACAGCAAAGCTTCTTGGCGGAGCAATGGATGCGCTGGTGCGGCACGATGTTTCCGAGGATGACGTCGACGTGGCGTGGGTGCCGGGGGCTTTTGAGATCCCGCTCGTCGCAAAAAAGATGGCCGCAAGCGGCAGGTACGATGCCCTGATCTGCCTGGGAGCAGTCATCCGCGGTTCGACCAGCCACTATGACTATGTCTGCAATGAGGTATCCAAGGGTATTGCGGCTGTTTCTCTGGATTCGGGCATCCCGGTCATGTTTGGTATCCTGACAACGGAAAACATTGAGCAGGCCATTGAGCGAGCCGGTACCAAGGCGGGCAACAAGGGCTATGACTGCGCCCTGGGTGCCATTGAGATGGTGAACCTGATCCGGGAGCTGTCATAAAGCCTTGTTAATGCGCTTACGCGGCGCCGCGAGCCGTTTGACCCGGGGCTGCGCTGAGGTGCGCGCAAAAACACCTCGAATCCGGTGCCACGTGAACAATAACACCGTACCTGATTTACCTCATCCGGCGCTTTACGGTTTCTTTTCTGAAAACGGATTCCATGTTATAATAGCGGACAGTTGCAGCCATGAAGATTATTAAGGCGACAGCCTTTATTGGAAATGGGAAAAGATGGAAGATATTGGTGTAAAAACAATAAACGGCTACGATGACCGGAGTCGGGATGGACATGAGCACGCCTCCGGACA
>DEPS01000102.1:10372-10859 GCA_002358875.1 Lachnospiraceae bacterium UBA3386
GAGCACGCCTCCGGACACGAGCACGCCTCCGGGCACAGGCATTTCCCCAGGCATGTCCACAGCGCTGAGGAAAAGAAGGCCGTCCTGAACAGGCTCTCAAGGGCGGTCGGACACCTGGAGTCCGTCATGAGGATGATCGAGCGTGATGAAGACTGCAGTGATGTGCTGATTCAGCTCGCTGCGGTTCGGGGCGCCATTAATAATACCGGAAAGGTCATTATGAAAAATCATATCAGCCACTGCATTGTGGAGGCAATTGAGGAGAAGGATTTTGAGTCCGTTGAGGCTCTCAACCATGCGATAGACTGTTTTATAAAATAAAACAGGGAGGGCAGAGCGCGAAGCAAGAGCATCTTTTCAGGCCGGGGATTCCATGCTATAATATGCGAATGGTTTTTCTTTTTCTCATTTAGGCCGCAATTGCGGCACCAGGAGGATTACCCGGGTTCCGGAAGGAGCCGGGCGCAGAAGGGGTGTGATTCTTTTT
>DEPS01000060.1:0-16696 GCA_002358875.1 Lachnospiraceae bacterium UBA3386
ATCTCTTCGCCGGACCGGCTGGAGAAGACCGTCCGCTATCTTCTGGACAAGGGCCTGCCCTTCGCGGCCTGCGGCGTCTTTGTTTTCGATGACAAAGGTGTCTGGAGCCGCAGGCTCTATCCGGAGATCATCAAAATGCACGATCTCGCAAGGCATAATCCATTCTTTCATCCTACGATGATCTTCCGGCGGGAAGTCCTTGAAGCCGCAGGCGGGTATCGGGTGGCTCCTGAGACGCGGCGGGCGGAGGACTATGACCTGGTCATGCGCCTGGCCTCCCTGGGCTATATCGGCCAAAACCTCCAGGAATACCTCTATTACGTCTACGAACCCGCGGACGCCTATCTCCGCCACACCTGGAAAACGAGGCTTTCGGAAATCAGGGTAAGATGGCAAGGTTACAGAACCATGCGGCTGCCTTTGAGGGACTATGTCTTTCTGGCAAAGCCCATCTTCATGATGGCGGTTCCTCACAGCGTCCTGCGGCGGTTCAAGGAGCTGCAGTGGGGGAGGTGACCGCGGGAACATTCATCCTTGCTCCGGCACGCCGTTACTCCGCATATAAGACTGCGTTTTTCAACAGAGAGATAACAGGGGGATCCGCCTTTTTAGGATAGATACCCCCTTTTTTTTGCATCTGTTCAAATCTGCTGCCGCGTTATGAATTTGACCCGCCCGGACTTTCCTCCGCCTGCCGGGCGCATTTGTCCGCCACGCCCGCCAGCACCCAGAAGAGGGGCGACACGATGGCGATGGAGAAGACAAAAAAGGAGTACACGAGGTAGCCCAGAAGGCCCGCCAGCAGGATGAGCATGGCGGGGCAGCGCCTGAGGGCGCGGACGCACCGCACTGCCAGGGAGACAAGGAAGGCGAGGTAGAGCCCCAGGCCCGGCAGGCCCGTGCAGGCGGCGATGTTGAGGAAGTCGTTGTGGGCAAAGTCCACCGCGACGCCATACTGTGACAAATCGTTATAGCCCTCATTATAGGGCTTGAAGAGCGAGAAGAAGGAGCCGGGGCCGCCGCCGAGGACGGGGCGCTGCGCGATGATTTTCACGGCGGCCTTCCAGATATAGCCCCGGTAGGTTCCCGCCTCGTCCGACAGCTCTCCGTGAAAGATCCCGGAGAGCTCCTGGAGCATGGCCTTCTCCCCACTGTATCCGTATACAAAAACGATGCCTGTAAGCATGAGCGCGAAAAGGACGGCATAGCCCGCCCTGCGCACGGAGGAGGGCTTCACAGGCCATGGCTTTTCTCCCAAAGGCAGATCGGACGCCACGGCAGCAGAAGCCGCAGCTGCTGTCACGGGCTTCCTTTCCCGGGAATTCTTTGCCCCACGCACGGCAGCAGCTGCTGATGCCGACGACGCGGCAGCGGGCTTCTCCCCCCTTCCAGTATCTTTGCCGATCATCCAGCCCAGCAGGCAGAACGCCGCCGCGCACAGGGCCAGCGCCGCAGTGGCTTTCCCCGGCGCCAAATGCCGCGCCTGCTCCTCTCCTTCAAAGGCGAGGGCAAAGGCTGTTCCCAAAAGCACGGGAGCGAGGCCGGTGAGGAGCCTTCCCAGGCGGCCCCTGCTCTCGAACAGGAAGGGCAGGAAAAGGACGACAAGGCCAAAGCCCAGCTTCGCCGTATCCACGTCCGTAAAGACGGCGAGATAGGGAAGAAGGAACAGCGCCGGAAGGAACAGATAACGCCATTTTCCGTTCAGAATCACGAAGCCGCACAAAAGCGCGGGCACCGCGATGCAGATGAATCCCGCCACACAGTCCTGCTGCCCGAGGGTGCTGAGAAAGGCACTGTTCCAGTAATTATATTCCCCGGGATAAAAAAACCGCGCGCCAAAGCCCTGCGCAAGTCCCGTCAGGCCTACACCTGCCCCCGCGATGGCAAGGCCGTAGAAATAGGCGTCCGTGTATTCCCCCCAGAAGGACAGAAGCAGGAAAACCGCCCCGTACAGCAGAAGGGAACAAAGCCCCTCAAACCTGCCCTGCCCCATCCAGAGCCCCTTATAGGGGGAGGCAAGGGTGCAGACCGCTGCCCATGCCATATATCCGCACAGAATTATCTGCGGGAGGGTTGGACGCTGCAGCGGCAGGGAGCGCGCTCCCTTCCCTTTTTTATTTCCGGGCGGAAAGGCTATGCCGATAAGGGCGCAGAAAAAGAGATAGACGCAGGTCATCACCGCAAAAATATAGAATTTTACATCCGTAATGTCGTAATAGCCTTTGCTCCCGACCATGAGGGGAAACAGCGTGAGGATGGCCAGCGCGAAGATCTGGCTGGCCCTCTCCCACCAGGGGCAGTCCGTGCGGTAAACCAGCTCCGAGCCGGTGCTGTTCAGGGTGAACAGGCTGATTTTCACAGTTTTCCTGCTTCCCTTGTTTTTCGCGGATTTTGACATAGTCATACTTACCTCCTATGCCGCTCGCAAGAGCGGCAGCGCGCTTTCCTGCTCCGATTTACTCACATATGTTTCTATGCGATTTTATACATAATACAGGAACTCGTGGTTGTATTTTTTATACATATAGGCGCCCGCGCCAAAGGCGAGGAGCGCGTAGGCGGCCGCCAGAAGGTGGAACTGCGGGGTCGGGATGGTCCCGTCGAGCACGATCTTCCGGAAGTAGCGGATGTAAAGGTAGAGCGGGTTCAGAAGGAATAGGCACTGCGCCGTATAGCTGTAGGCATCGATGGTATAAAAAATGGCGGAGAGCCACATCAGGAGCTGGGTCATGATCCCCCACAGGTACTGCATGTCGCGGAAAAAGACAAAGAGCGCGGACAGCACGAGCCCCAGCCCCGTATTAAAGACGATCAGGCAGAGGATGGGGTAAAGGAGCAGGAGGAATTTCCACGTAAACGGGATGCCGTCAAGGGCGGCAAAGACGAAAAAGACCAGCAGCGTCAGGCAGAAATTGATGAACGACGACACGTTCTGGGAAAACAGGAAAAGGTATTTCGGCACGTTCACCCTCGTGAAGATCGTGGAATTTGCGACGAGGGAGGTCATCCCGAGATTCGTCGCGTCCGTAAAATAAGAAAAAACAAGCTGCCCCGCGAAGAGATAAATCGGATAGTGGTTTACGTTGTTCCCGAAAATTTTGCTGAACACCAGCCACATGATCAGGAGGTTCATCAGGGGGGAGAGGATGCTCCACCCCATGCCCAGGATCGTGCGCTTGTATTTTTTGGTAAAATCCCGCTTCACCAGCTCCTCGAAAAGAAACCGGTTTTTCAGGAAGCGGTTTTTTAACTCTTTTTCTTTCATTTTAGCCTTCCATGCTCTCCTCATTGATGAACTTCCCGCAAAGCAGGGTCACAAACAGAATCCTCAGATCCAGCAGGACGCTCCAGTTTTCGATATACCAGATGTCGTGCTCCACCCGCTCCCTGATGGGCGTGTCGCCGCGGAAGCCGTGGATCTGCGCCCAGCCGGTCATGCCGGGCCGCACCTGATGGCGCACCATGTAGAGCGGGATCTCCTCCCTGAAGCGGTCCGCAAAATACGGGATCTCCGGCCTTGGCCCCACAAGGCTCATCGTACCCGCGAGGCAGCAGAAAAGCTGCGGCAGCTCATCAAGGGAGGTCTTTCGCAGAAAGCTCCCGAAGCGGGTCCTTCTGCCGTCGCTTTTTTTCGACCAGGCGGTGTCCGAGCGGCTGTTTACGCGCATCGAGCGGAATTTCAACATGGTAAAGGGCTTTCTGTCCCTTCCGATCCGCGTCTGTTTGAAAAATACAGGTCCCGGAGAGGAGAGCTTCACTCCGATGGCGCAAAGCGCAAGGAGAGGCGAGAGCAGGACGAGCAGCAAGAGGGAGCCTGCGATGTCCCCGGCGCGCTTTAGGAAGGCGTTCCCGAAGCCGTCCAGGGGGATGCCGCGGATGTTCATCAGCGGTATCCCGCCGAGGTTGTCAAACTGCGGATGCGCGGGGATGAATTCCGAGTAAAAGGGGATGATGGACAGCTTCACGCCGACCTTTTCACAGCAGGCAATGACGCGCGGCGTCAGCCCGTACTCCTCGCTTCCGAGGGCACAGACCGCTTCGTCAGGCCTCATCTGTTCCAGAAGGGCTTCCAGCTCCCCGATCCCTCCCAGATAGGGGATGTCCAGGGCCCCGTTTCTCTTTGATGCCGCATAGCCCGCCGCCTCATAGCCCAGCTCCCTGTCCTGCCGGATCGCCGCGAGGTATTTTTCCGCGCCCGCGCCGCTCCCGATGAGAAGGACATGCTTCAGGTTCCGCCCCCGGCGCCGCAGGCAGCGCAGCGCGCGCCGCACCAGCACATGCTTGCAGACGAGAGCTCCCGCGCTCAAGGTAAAAAACAGCGCCAGCACGATGCGCGAGTAGTGCTCGTTGTGCCCAAGGTAGAGCCACCCGGGCAGGAGCGGCGCGTCCACGAGGCAGGCCTTCAGGATCTGTGCCGCCTCGTCGCGGATATCCATCCGGCGGGATGTATTATAAACCCCGAACACCGCGCATGTAAAGAGCATCACAGCCGTCACAGCCACGCCAAGCCGCAGATAAGCCGGCAGCGGCAACGTCTCGATGCCGCCCTCCAGGACCCTGAAACGGATCCAGTAGGACAGCGGCATCATCAGATAAATCAGCAGGCCGTCTGTCGCGACGTTCAGCCGGTTGAGAAATTCCTGGTTTTTGCGGATCATGTTTTCTTATTCCAGACTTTATGGATGATTAGAAATCAGGGGCCATCGCGCATCATGCTGGCGGAGGGTATTCTCATCCGTATATACTCAGCGGAAAGCAGTTTATCATCAATTTTGCTTTCCTCAAAATCTATTTTATTTCCGCCTGAACCGGTCCAGCGCTGCATCCTGCAGGATATGCCCCAGTTCATCATCCTTTGCAATGAACAGCAGATCTTCCTGCAAGCCGATTGCAGCAAGCACCTTCGCGTATATACCGATCGCCACGAAGGGAGAGCCTTTTTCAACTTTCCAGACTGTCTGGCGGCTCACGCCAGCGCGCTCTGCCACCAGGGAGACGGTTAATTTCCTGCGCAGCCGCGCGAGGCGGATTTGTTCTCCGACAGCCTCCAGGAGCCGGACTGTCTTCGGAGCAAGGAGGATCTTTTTCTGATTTGCTTCTGCCCTTCGCATAACTTATACCTCTGTCTTTTCAGGCGTATTTTTCAAGTTATTGTTTCCGGCTTTCGGATCATTGAGCGAGAGATTGTCAAAGCTGTCTTTCACATTCTGAAAACGCAGGAGCCATTCTTTCCTGCTCAGCCCGGGGAACATACTGCCGCCCCGGCACAGGGAGAAGATCCGGATCCAGCAGCAGATCCGGATGGACTGCAACCCATTTTCTGTCATATTCAAAGGAAATCACTTCTGTGCCACGGGCTTCGTCCACAAAACATTCCCCAATTACGGGCTCTCCGGGGAGCCAGCCGGCGGCCACTGTAAAATAATCTGTGCGTCCCAAAGAAGAAGTCCTCCTGGAAATTGACATATAAAAGCAAAAGAAAACAGGATTATGTTATTTATTATAAACAATCTATTTATCTACGTCGATAATAAACAACTCCATTCAACTGATTGTTTTTTTCCAATTGGTATTTGAAATTTCTGTTTTCAGGTCATCCAGGTGCTCGAAATTTGGAATCATGATCGACACGAGAGGCTTTCCCCTGACCACATACCTGATCCGGTAGATAGAGGGAACAACCGTGTCCATCACCTCTCCTTCAAGCCCGGCCCTGCTCAAGTGGTCTGTGATCGCCTTATGCGCCGCTTTGATGACATAAGGCTTCGCGCCGACAGACTTTGTTTTGCTCAAAGTCTTTTACCATCATAGAAAGCTTCTTACTGCTGTCCTCAATCAGACTCTTATACTGAGTGTTTTTGAAGCCCCATATCACGGAGCTGAGTTCCTCTTTATGTCCAACCAGGAAAGGTACCGTACACACTACCCTGAGCGTATCCAGTTCCAGCGAGCGGTCAATGGTGTTTGTTAACACATCATCATCCGTTTCGTCCCATGCAGCGATTCTCTCAAAAATTTCTTTCCGATAATAATTAAACACCGTGCTGATCATGTGATCCATATGAACAAATGTCTGCCCCTGCTCCTTATGGACAGATTTGATCGTTACTTTTCCCAGATCGGACATGATGCCCTGAAAAACGTCCCAGTCATCCCTGTCATTTAAATATTCCCTGCACCGGTTCCAGCGGCTGTCAAAATCGTCCGGCAGCAGGACATCGTCCTCGCATATCAGGATCCCGTCCAGCCCCTGTTCCATCGCTTTTTTCATAATGAATTTATAGCTGAGTCCGCACCCTGTCCATCCCCGTCTATGTCTGAGCCCCGGAAACAGTTCAAAACGGATCTTTTTCCCCTGCATTTCCTCATGAAATGCCCTTTGACGTTCCACGGACTCGGGAAGAGAAAGACAAATGTGATTTGTGTCAAAATGGACGAAATCCCCGGCCAGCCTATAAAAATCTTCAAAACTTATCCAGTCATTGGCCAGCAGAAAGCGATAAAAATAATAGTCAAAAGCGCTGGCACGTTTGGACAGCAATTCGTTATTCCGCTCTACGGCAGCCCTGCGTTCATCCTCATGAATAAGCCAATATTGGATCCTTTCTGCCATTGCGTCCGTATCATTTGCAGGAACAAAATCAACGATTCCCTCCAGCCGCTCTTCCTCCCCGGGATCGCTGCTCCGTTCTGAGACAATTACAGAGCATCCAATGGAAAGCGTTTCATAAAGCCTGGTCGTTTCGAGCAAAGCGTTTTCGTAATAGTGAATATTCACCACTACTTTCGCCTTGCATAATTCTTTATAAAGCTCCTCTCCAAAAACTTCAGAGACGAGTTTCACGCTGAAACGGCCGCTCAGCTTTTCCAATATATTTCTGCGCCTTTCATTAGCTGCATCACCGTAGAAAAGGACATCATACGTCGGCTCCGCCGCATCCCTGCCAATTCCTGGAAGGTAGTCGACAGGCAGATAATAAAACATACGTGAGAAGTCCGTCTCCCTCTGAAAATAAGCAATATTTACCAAGGAATAGTCAAAGACGGCATAGCTGTGCTCCAGACGATCCATATACTCTTTATTCAGCCAGCGGGACGTCACCGTCTGTTCCATCTGAAAACTGATATAGCGTTCCGGCAGGTTCTGGAACATCTGGGGGCAGACCACGATATAGGCTTCCCTGCTGTATGACTCAGGTTCTTCCGTCAGGATGTCGGAAAGAATGCCGGCAGTACCGAGGCAGTTCTGAATCAGCTGTCCAATAAAACGGGTATGTTTCGTGCACAAAATGTGCATTGAATCTCCCTTCTGATAAAACAGATGCTGTTCCGCCTGCTGCCCGGAATCCGTTTCCGAAATATCCGTTTTCGGCAGCACCGAATCCGGAATATTTCCTCTCCACCAGACCCACCTCAGCGCATTCCACAACATATGTGCAAACCGGTTTCCCCTCAGGATACGCTTGAGCCGATCAAGAATCCACCGGAAGGGTCCTGTTATTTTCCAGAAAAAGGCATTTGAGATCGTATCGTAACACAATCGAACTTCATCGTACTGCCGCTTCAGATTCTCGTGGCGAAGCTTCAGGTTTTGGTATTGCCTCTCCAGCAGATCCCGTTCCTTTCGCATCCCCGCCATTTCCTGCCGCAGGCCGGCAATTTCCTCCTCTTTTTCCCTCAACTGATTTAACACATCCTCCGTTTTTTCTGGCAGAACCGAAACTAAAACGTGCTTCATTTGAAATCCCTTCCTGAATTACGTGGAAATCGCGCTATAATAGCATCGATTATAATAGCAATGAACAAAAAACTCCCCCTTGGCTCATGTTTTGGGATTATCATCAAGGTGTCCCGGGCAGATTCACCGGAATCGTCCACTTTTCAGAACAATTTCCCGTAAACGTATCTTGAATCCATACAGTCAGGTCTTTGCTTAAGTATTCCGGTCCGACATGCGTAGATAGAAACTCTTCGCCATTTCTCGTGAACTGCTTATCACCGTTTATGACGATTTGGAAGGTACCGCTTCTTACGGTTGTCGTTACAGCCATATCAAATCCCCCGTCATCTTGCAGCAAAGCGATGTCATCCAGTGCTTCCGGCCAGACAAATGTAATAACAGGACTCTCGCTGATAACAGCTTCGTTTAAGCTGCTTCGGGTATCAATATCACGATAAACTATGTTTATATTGCCTGGCAAGCCATAGTAGTTTCTTATGAAATCATAAAGTTGATCAAAGTGACTACCCCAATATGGCTGTCCAACTGAAACATAATTATCGGGCAGATAGTATAATAACACATCAGATATGCCTTCTCCGGCCTGTACCAAAGCTGCCTTCTCAGTCAGCTTCATGTGGTTAATGAGATTGACCTCTCTGTTCTGCCAGAAGAGACTTGTAATGTACGCCGCGTTGACCAGCGCGGCTGTACAAACAAGAAGAGTAACTGCCCTGGAAACGCTTTGAATGCGATGCCGTCTTTGCTCCGTCAGTAAGGTATCGACGGATAAATAATTCACTGCAATCAGGAAAGGGATCGATGAACGCGGATCAAACACATGAGCCAAAACCATCATGGCTTCGGAACAAACTGCGCCAAAAAGCAGGGAGAACAGCATGTAATCCTTTCGGATTGCAAAATAATACACCGCCATCTCCGCTGCCAAAAGAAAGGCCAGAATACATCTTGCGCAAAGGCACACCCATGAACTCACAGGGAGTATCCACTGTGCCAAAAAGAGCACCGAGGCCAAAGCGTTGACATATTTCAGCAGCCCGAAACGGCTGCGTCGATTGTCGTGAATGATCGCCAGACCGAGAAACTGCAGCACGACGATCCAGAGCAAAAACTCAGCGCCGTTGCTGACATCGAAGTCCGTACTGAACACAAGTGAAATATTTTTAACTATCCGACTCTCAACACTGCCATCTGCACCGGACATTCTGATAAAATTACCGGGAGCGAGGATGACGATCAATGCGCCTATTGTCGAGAATACAACTGCAATCAGATCAGTTTTGCATATCTTATGATCGCATTTTTTTTTGAGAATCAGGTTTCCATACAGTGTTACCACAAGAAGCACGGCAACCTGTTCCTGTGAAAATCCCGCCATGAACATCAACAGCGCTGTCAAAAAATAAGTCAGTTTATCTGCAGGCCTGTTCCTGAGAAAGTACAGTCCCATCAAAAGCGGCAGAAAAGGCCAAATATAGATGCAGGAGGCAGAGTACCAAAACATTCCATCTACTGCTGCTTTTCTGCCGACCGCAAGGATAACGGTAACGGAAAGCGCCGCCGCAGCGAAATCATTTTTTTTCTTCTGAGCAGCAGGTAGCATGTCAGGCAGATCAGCCAGAAGATCGTTGCCTGTAAGCACTGAATAAAACCCACTCCTGTCCTGAGAGCCGGGATCAGCAGCGAAAAAAAGAGAACCCTTCCGCCCCAGTGTAAATAGTGCAGCTTTAAGTAGGCAAGCAGGTCCGGTGCTGACCATTCTATTCCATTTT
Organism: Lachnospiraceae bacterium UBA3386; assembly: GCA_002358875.1. Taxonomy (GTDB): domain Bacteria; phylum Bacillota; class Clostridia; order Lachnospirales; family Lachnospiraceae; genus CAG-791. The sequence continues at coordinate 9,514 of DEPS01000060.1, forward strand.
TCGTTGCGGAAACCGCATAGGTCAAGCTTCCGTAACCATAATCATCCGCCTGCAGAAAAACTGCCTGTTGCTGAAATAAAAAGAACAAAATACAGGCTGCAAGCACTGCCCTGACAAGCCATTTCTCAACCGGTGCGCTCCCGCCAGGGACGGATCGTGATTCCATTGTTGACATGGTTCTTGCCTTTTTAATGCGCATCTCCACCTTATTTATCTCCATATTTATCTCCATCCCAGAGCCTCCTTTTGTCGATTCCAGCGCCGTTCTGCCCAGGGGCTTCGAGGGCTCCAGATAAGTCCCCTCCGCCCATTCATTCCATGCGTTTATAAACACAAGCTCTTCTCCGGGCCTGTTCTGGCGAAGGGCATACTCTCTTATCAGCCTTACCAGTTTCTCTTTGCTTTTTTCAATCTGATCCCGATAATGGTTGTTGTTGAACTCCCAGGTCGCAGAGTCCAAGTCCTCCTTATGACCCACCAGGAAGGGCGCCGTGGTCACAATACTCAACTCCATTGTCTCCAAAGCGCGGTCAATGGCGTTTCGCTGCATATCCGGATTCGCCTCATCCCAGTTGATCAGATTGTCAAACACACTGGAGCGGTAGTCGTTAAACACCATGCTGATCATGTGGTCCAGATGCACAAAGGTCTGTCCGTACATCTGTCGCTGCCTGGACCTCCGGATGCTTCTTAGCCGCTTCCACCGTCTTGTCCAAATCCTTCGCACCCTCACCGAGGTGGAACACACAAGTCAAATGCTGCCCCCAGAAATATGCCTTAGGTTTTTACCATAAAACCACTGTAATTCCTATGCCGATGCCCTTCTGTTATACGCAATGCTTCTATCACGCGGAATGAACAGGCCTGTGCATCGCGGCATAAAGCCGCGATGCGGCCCATTCCAGTCCGGAGAATTGTTCCGCTGAGTGAATGCGCTATTATGCGGCATCTATGCTATAATTAATGCTGATCAGCGAAATGGCCTGCCGTTTCGCCAATGAGTATCATACAGGTCGTGCAGCAGGCGCTTTATGCCTGAAAGGAGCCGGAAAATGGCTATGGAAATCAAAAGCCCGCGGGCCTCGATCATTATCATAGCATACAATGAAGAAGAAAAGGTCGAACGCGCCATAAAAAGCGTCTGCGATCAGACCGTCCGTGAGCTGGAACTGATCTGCGTGGATGACGGCTCCACGGACGGCACCTATGAACACATGCTTCAGTGCGCGTCCAGGGACAGGCGGATCAAAATAATCAGACAGACAAACAGCGGGACCCTGGCGGCGCGTTACGCGGGAATCATGCAGGCTTCAGGCAAGTATACCATGTTTCTGGACGCGGATGACCGCCTGCTGCCGGAAGCGGTGCAGACAGCCTGCGATGCGGCTGACTTTGCTGGCGCGGATGTCCTGGAATTCGGCGTCCGCATTGTGAAAAACCTGCAGGATCCGCCATCCACGTATACATACAGCTGGCTGAGTGATTATTTTTCTCAAAAGAAAGCTGTCCCGTCCGCGGTACAGGGACCTGACCTGATCAATGCCTGCTTCTGCGAGCACGCCATCACCTGGAATCTGTGGAACAAGGTGTTTCAGACCGGACTGATCCGCGATGCCGTAAGCCTTTATCAGGGCGAATGGCTGGCTCTGACAGAAGACATGCTGATCACCCTCATGGTCCTCAGCCGGGCAAGGCATTATGCCCGTATACAGGCGAAACTGTATGAATATACGATCGGCGGGGGCCTGTCCACAAGGCCTGCCGCGCTCTCTTCTCCAAAAGAAGTGAAGGACGCGGCAACCGCATGGCAGTCTCTGACGCTCGCCAGGAAATGGCTTCGCAGCACCGGCTATCCCCAGGAAAAAATCGCGGACAGTCTGGCGGCAATCGAACGTGATCTCAGAGAAGGCACCGTTGACAGGCTCAGTGAACGATGTGCGCCCAGAATGCGGAAAGCTTTTCTTCGCTGGCTGTCACAGTGCTGCACAGAGGAAGAATATACGGACCTGATCTGCGTCTGCTTCGACCGCCAGAAGGAAGGTTCTGCGCGCCTGGAGGAAATCATACGCCAAAGCAGCGAAGACGCCCAAAGGAAGCAGCTTTCTATCTCGCGCCTGGAGGAAGAAAGGCAGAGGCTTCTTGAAAACGAGGCGCGGCAGAGGCTGTATATAGGTCAACTGGAAGCTCAGAACCATCAGCTGCAGGAAAGCTATGACACGATCTCAAATGCCTTCTTCTGGAAAGTCACCAAGCCTTTCCGACTCATACTGGATTTTCTGAAACAGCTGTTTTGATTATTCCTTTCCTTTAAAAAGGCAGCTGAATCCCCCCACGGGATCAGAGGAAAAGACACGCCAGCCGGAGCATTTATCAGTGTGACAGTCTTAAACACCGGGATGCGATGACAAAAAGGAATACGCAGAAAGAAAAAAGCCAGGAGCAATAGGCAAGCTTTGAATATACATGGTATAATTCGACAGCGTTCTTCCCGTCCGCAGGCAGAGGAATGAGAACCGTCCCTCTTTCAGACATGACGGTTTCCACAGCCTTTCCGTTGACCCTGGCTCTGAGGGTCGTAAACCAGTAAGCAGGCAGATCCAGCAGCTGTCCTTTTTTCCCGTCTTCTATCTCAACATAAAGAGAGGTGCCGTCTGCGGACACATTTTTATCAGGGCTTATCTCCATTCCATCCAGATAGCAGAGATCAAGCGTATCTCCGACCTGATCCAGATATTCCCTGGCAGTGCGCGGCATATATCGCTGATAGGAATAGTCCATCGTCCTGACGGTTGTCTCCGTGATCCGCTCCAGCTCTTCTTCCTTCAGCGCAAAGACCGAGGACCAGGTCAGAAGCACTGCGCTCAGCCCTATGATCAGGGCCGTGACCCGTCTCGTCTTTTCCTTCACAAAGGTGAGCGTCATGGAGAAAGCTGCCGCAATAAACAGCGTGGAGTATGCATTGAGCCTCCATGGAAACTGGATGATCGACAGGGTGGCTGAACGGCCGATCTGCGTCCATGGCATGATGGAGGAGGCGCTGATGACCAGAAGCAGCCCGATCACAAAATAGAACCCCGCGATGCGCCTGCGGTTCCCTGATGTGCCGCCATCCCGGTTTCGGACAGCCGGCCTTCTGCTCAGCTTTTGGGCATCCGGTCTTCTGTTTACAAGAAGATAAAGAGTGCCTGCCAGGGCAAGGCAGGTAAGCAGCCCGATGCTGCGCGCGGTGGGCAGGTTGCTGATGGAGCTGCCAAGGATCACAGACAGAGGAGCATTGTGCTCCATGATCAGGTCCAGGCCTCCCTCCGGATGGTAGATCGGATTCCAATGGGAAGCCTGGAGCATCGGCAGGAAATATCCTGCCGACATTGCGGCTCCGAAAAAAACAGCCTTCAAACAGGCTGCCAGCCTGGCCGCCTTCTCGTCCCACCAGTAGAAGGTGACAAGAAGAAGTGAAAAGAACACTGCCCATGCCAGCAGCACCGTCAGAATATGCGTATAGGCTGACAGGGCGATCCCGATGCTCAGCGTCCTCCAGGCTTTAAAATCCTCAAAGAAAATCAGCCAGGTCCCCAGCAGAATGACCGGCAGGAACGCCATCGCGACACTTTCCCCCAGCGCGGCCCTCCTGAAAACATTCGCAAATTTATAAGAAGATAAAGAATACAGGACGGCAAAGCATACCGACGCAGTCCTGTCAGTGATCATTCTCTTCATGCACCGGTAGGAAATCAGCAGGGTCGCTATTGACAGGACCGTGTTATAAAGATTATAGGCAGCCACGTAGCTTCCGCAGATCCTGAAAAGGATCCACATAGGATATACTGTCAGCCATGGGTAATACAGATTTGTATAGGTCCCGTTTCCTTTAAAAATATGGAAATTTACAGGAGACGTCCATACATTCTCAAAGCTGATCAGACGGCTGAGATGAAAATAGGTGTCCTCCGGATGGTAATACGGTATTCCCTTCATAAAGAACCTGGTACAGTAGAACAAGACTCCCAGACCGCATAATAACAGATCAATCAGGATATCCTTCCTGCTTTCCTTCATTTTACCTCCCATACCGCACGCGACGATGCGCGGTAATGCAGTTTGAGCCGCGGCGCGTCCGCGAGAAGACAGCACATCCCCGGTTATTCTCCCTGATCTTACTCAGGCGCCCCCACTCTCTTTATCTTCAGCCCCGTCAGCGTTACTGTCTCCCCGGACTTGTTGAAGAACCTGGTCTCCACATTTTCCCTCACCGTATCCAGAGAGAAATAATATGATATCCTGTCGCTTCTCTGCTCCTTCACAGACCTTTCAATCTGAACCGGCAGCGGCTGCCCGTCAGGGAAGGTGTCAGTATAGACGCAGTCGAACGAAAGCTTCTCCAGCCCGCTCCCCCCGCACTCGACAAGATAGGTCCCGGGCACCAGCGTCCTGTAGGGTCCATAGGAAGCGCCGCCGCTGTAGATGGTCCGGACGCCGTGGTCATCTGCCCCATTCTCAACCATACTGTTCCTGTAGAAATCCGCGTACCAGCCCGTCGGTTTGGTGAACTCGATGGAAGAGATCCTGGCTGCCGCGCCGGACTGGTTGGAAAATTCTGCAGTGAAGTCAATTGCACGCTCATCGAGCCGGAAAGAGGCGACAATATAATCCTCCCCCTGCTCAATCTCAGCGGCCTCAAGAGGCGTCCGGTTATCCTCCACCACGTCCATGTGTCGGTATCTGACCGTCCTTCTATAAGACAGCTCCACCGCGCAGTCCGCAAGGTTCTCCCCCCTGCAGACCATCAGGTAGGAGTCCGGATAGAGGGTCACGCCCCCGTTGCTTTTTACGCTCCTTCCGCTCTGCATGGTCTTTTCATCCGTAAATGTATAGCCGCCCGCCAGGCTGTACATTTCGTCATAGCTGTCAAAGCCATAGACTACGTATCCTGTCTGCCTTTCTCCCGGATCCCTTATTCCCTTGTTTAAATCTTCACTGGATCGATAAATCAGGTACTGGTCATCGACATTGTGAGTAAATCTGTATATTTCTTTTTCCCCTTCTTTCAATATCCAAAAGACCTTTCCCTTTGGATGCTCATAGTCATGTGATTTTTTCTGTGCCCACAGATACACGTCATCCACGTTGTCAATGCTTGTACTATACCTTCCTGTTCTCCAATGCCAGATTTCGATTTCTCCGTTTGAAAGCTCTGTGACCATATAAGACGGATAAAATGGAGCATAGCCGTTTCTGAATCCATTTTCCCGCAGAACGTTTACGATATTCTTTAACTCCGCAGTTTTGTCCATTCCTGCATAATTTATGTAAGAATCAGCAGTACAGATGCCGATTCCCAAAAGCAGCACCATCACGGCAGCCCTGGCATGCGCCGGTTTCAAAGCCTTTCCAGTAAAGAACAGCCCGAGGAAAGGATAAATGCAGACGACCCAAAGCGAATCAAATCTTGGCTCGTAATACTGCGTGGTAAAACCAAAGAGGAGCACAGAGATCAGAAGGGAGGATAAAAGAAACAGCGCAAGCACGACCGTCTCAAACCCTGCCTCATTTTTGCTTTTCAATATGCGGCAGACAGCAAATATGGACAGTCCGACCAGCAAAAAGCACACGGCGCTGTGGACTGCCGCAAAGGAAAACACCTTGCCTGCCGGAAAGCCCAGCACGTCATTCCCGGAAAGCATCCCAAGATTCTGGAACAGGCCGCTGATGACCTTTCCCAATTGACCGAGCTGAAAACCAGCCCAGTAGGCTGTGTCATAGCTCCGAAAATCATAAATGGAAGCCAGAAGCGTATTATTCACGAAATACCCGGCGAGATTGAAAACAAGCCCGGAAGCCGCGATGACCAGGAAGGAATACTCTTCGCTCTTTTTCTTTTTTGCGGCAAGGAAGCCTTCCAGGCTGGTCCCTTTCAGCAAAAAATACGCTGCAGCAGCCAGAAAAAGAGGCGCATAGGTAATATACAGCTGCCTGCTCCCCCCCAGCCCTGCCCCAAATGCCAGCAGACCGGACAAAGCCAAAAGCACTGTCCTCTTCCTTTTCCTGTCACAATGCGCAAAATCAAACATCATCCCCATAGAGATAAAGGAGATCGACAGGAAAGGGATATAATTGATGTTGCAAAGAAAATAACAGAAATACTGCTCCGAGTAAGGGATGATAAAGGCGGTGGCAATCAGGCCGTAATACTTTCTGAGACCGACTTCCCCGCAAAAATACCAGATTGACACAAGCAGCACAAGGTACCAGAGCGCCTGCCCCAGTATTCTCACGATCCTCCAGTTTGAAAAAAGGAAAAACAGGGGCTCAAAGATGAGATTGTAGCCCAGGACACGCAGCTCCGTCGCGTAAAACCAGTTTTTCGAGAGGATCGCGTGCTCGTCCCGAAGGAGCCTGGAATACACCAGCTGTGTGGAGATATCCTGGTCAAGCAGATTGTCGATGCGGACCGCCATGAAAATCAGCAAAATCAGGAAAGCTCCGCCCAGCAGCAGGCCCTGCAGCAGGGCGCTGTGCTTTTTGAAAAATCCTGCTGCCTTTGCTCTGTTCCGGGCACTGAGACAGGACAATAACTCATGGCGGCGGCCGACAGCCAGCCCCACGATAAACGGCCAGGCATACAGAACCGGCAGATAATATCTGAACTGGACGACCGGACTGATAACCAGAATACAGATTGACAGAATGGCCGGGACAAACGCTGCCAGCGCGGACAGTCTCAGCCTGAGCGCAAGCAGGATCAGACAGATGGCCGTAGTCCAGGTATAGAAGGCATAGTTGAAGAAGATATGTATGATGGGTGTACTAATTTTTCTTTGGTATTTACATAGGTATTACACTACAGTATAATTATCCATAAGGAGGCATTTCCGTTTATGGAATGATTTGATTATGGATATTACAAGTAATGAAGTATTTGAAGAAACTATTTCAACCGCAGAGTACGAGCTGATTGAAGCAATCAGAAACTATTCCAAGGCATTCATTCAATCCGCGAACGAAAATGGAGGAGTTCCTACGATTAATCAGATTGAAAAGATGTGGTCAAAATTAGACACAGAAACCAGAAATATTTTTGTAAATATGATCTCCGGCTCCATCAGTTCAATCAACGAAAGTGAACTTATTTCGTCAAAAAAAGCGAATACCTGACGAAAGGAGTGGTGCTGAAAAACAATGGTAA